>NZ_JBXWMW010000012.1:0-115656 GCF_059610045.1 Ruegeria sp. YTSA168 | reverse complement strand
ACAGGCATCTCCCATCCCGCAAAATCAACCAACTTTCCTCCCAAACCAACGTGAAGAGAATAAAGAGGGGTGCGTTTCGGTGAAGTCATGGCGGGTACTGCCTTTCGTCTCTAAATGTCGCAACGCATGCGCATCAGTCTGACCCAAGCTGCAAAATTTGCAACGATTCAGCCCCGGAATTTTGATGGCAGGGCTTTAATGCGGCAGACCTGTATACGGGCGTATGCATCAATAATGTTCCTATAGGAAACTTTTTTCCGTTAGGCAACACTCGTGGTTGCAGGCCATGCGCATCCCAGCATTTATTCAAAGGCACATATCCCGCCACAGCGCCTTACCCTTGGTCAATACGCTGGGAAACTTACATATTCCATGCCCCTTATTCAGATCATCCAGCCAAAGCTCTTACAGCATGTTCCAATACGCAAAGACCAGCGACCAGGTCATCCTCGGCTGTATCCTCGGCGAAATCATGGCTGATTCCATTGATCGAAGGCACAAACAGCATCGCAACTGGCATCACGCGGGCGACATTGGTGGCGTCGTGCAACGCACCCGATGGCATCCCGCGCCAGTTGCCGGATGAGACATGTTCCGCGCCACACTCCAACGCTGCGCGCAGTGTCGGGTCCATGGCCACCGGTTCTAGCCCCAACATTGGGCCGTAGTTGAGGGTCATACCAAGCTCGTCGGCCACCTGCTGCGCGGTGGATCGAATGATTTCCTCCATGCGGATCAGCCGGCCCCCATCGCCATCGCGCCATTGCATCGAGAAACGGACGCGCCCTGGGACGATGGAGGATGCATTGGGATGCAAATCGACGCGTCCGATGGTCCACACGGTCTGAGGGGTCACCACGTTGCGGAACCGGTCATTGAGTCTTGCATTAAACAGCGACAAAGCCTGAAACGCATCGCGCCGCAAATGCATTGGCGTGGTGCCCGCGTGGTTCTGTTGCCCTTCAAAGGTGATCGACATATCCCGGATTCCGACAATATCGGAGACAACACCGATGTGCTGCCCCGCTGCGTCCAGCGCGGGGCCTTGTTCAATATGCATTTCGATGAAACCGCGGAACCGGGATGGTTCAACAAAACCATGTGACAGTTCTGCCATCTCGGATCGGGCCGCGCCAAAGGTAATGCCAGAGCCGTCGGTCAGCGGATCGGCCTGTTCTAGCGGCAGCCCACCTGACCAGACCGCTGATCCAGTGGTCACGCCAAAGCGGCCCTCTTCATCTTGAAAACTGACGACTGAGATCGGCTGATCACTGGACCGCGCAATTTCAAGCGCGGCAATCACACCCAGCGCCCCGTCCAGCCAGCCACCCTCGGGCTGGCTGTCGGAATGTGATCCCATCAGCAAAGACGTGCCCGGGGCAAGTCCAAACAGGTTCCCAACCGGATCAAAATGCGGCTCCAGTCCTGCTTCAGCCATACGACCCGCAAGCCATTGACGCGCGGCAATGTCCGCTGGGGAATAGGCCGGACGTACGACACCTTTGCCGACACCCGACGCCCCGAATTCGCGCAGCTTGTGCAGATCGGCCAGAAAGCGATTTGGATCGATGCTCATAGGTCCTCCAGACGCATAGTCGCGGCAACCATAGCCAGAACACAAAAAGCTGTAAGGATTTTTTGCCGCCAAAGGGAAACCGCTCTGG
This sequence comes from Ruegeria sp. YTSA168, assembly GCF_059610045.1. Lineage (NCBI taxonomy): Bacteria > Pseudomonadati > Pseudomonadota > Alphaproteobacteria > Rhodobacterales > Roseobacteraceae > Ruegeria > Ruegeria sp. YTSA168. The sequence continues at coordinate 113,992 of NZ_JBXWMW010000012.1, read as the reverse complement.
CCCCGACCCGGAACCTGCCCTAAGACATCCGCATAAGAGGGACCGATATGTCACATATTACATTGGTGCGGCACGGGCAGGCCAACACGGCAGCGCGGGACGAGGCGAACTATGACAAGCTGAGCGATCTGGGGCATCAGCAGGCCCGCTGGCTGGGCGCGCATCTGCGCGATACGCGCAGCCATTACCCCCGAACCTATTGCGGTACTTTGATCCGGCATGCCGAAACCGCCGCCAGTATGGGGTTGACTGATCCAATCCGCGACCCGCGGTTGAATGAGATCGAATACTTCACCCTCGCGCAATTGTTCGAAGAACAACACGGCGTTGCCATCCCCACAGATCGCGAGGGCTTTGTCGAGCACCTGCCCAAGACCTTTGACGCCTGGGCCAACGGCCTGATTGAGAACACGCCCGAGACCTTTGAACACTTCGAAACCCGCGTCCGCGATGCGTTGCGGGACATCGGGACCGAAGGTGGGCCCGCCATCGTTGTAACCTCGGGTGGGTTGATCTCAATGGTGGTGCGGCAAGCGATGGGTCTGGATATTCCCTCGATGGCGCGCGTCGCCCTTGCCATCATGAACACGTCGATGCATCGTCTGCATCCGATTGGAGCGCATCTCAGCCCGGTTCTGTTCAACGCCGTTCCGCATCTGGAAACGCCCGATCGGCAATTCGCACAGACGCACCTGTAAGGAGACACCGATGCAGCTTTGTTACGCCCCCCGCACCATCTCGGTTGCCGTTGCCATCGCGCTGGAAGAGGCGGGGCTGGACTATGAGGCCATCAAGCTGGACTTCGCCGGGGGCGAGCAGGCGAAACCGGCCTACAAACAGATCAACCCAAAGGGTCGGGTCCCGGCGCTGGTGGTCGACGGGGGCATTCTGACCGAGACCGGCGCGTTGCTGGAATTCATCGCCGCCAAAGCGCCTGAGGTCGGGCTGGTGCCTGCCGATCCGATGCTGGCAGCCCGGATGCGCGAGGTGATGTTCTATCTCGCCTCGACCATGCATGTGAACCATGCCCACAAACAACGCGGGCATCGCTGGGCGGATAAGGAAGCCAGCTGGAAGGATATGACGGCGAAGGTCGCGCAAAACATGACCGCGTCCTGCGAGTATATCTCGGCCAACGCGCTGCGTGGGCCGCTTGTTCTGGGTGAGGCATTCTCGCTGGCCGACGCTTACCTCTACGTCGTCTGCAGTTGGCTGGAAGGCGACGGCGTCGATGTGTCAGCCTTTCCCAAGATCGTCGCTTTCCGCGAAGCGATGGAGGCGCGGGCTTCTATCCAGGCCGTGCGCGCTGCCGGAATGCTCTGAGCAAAGGAAACTGCATGACACATCTCTGGGTCCGGGCAGAACAGCGTCCGAATGAGGAACGGGTCGGTCTGACCCCCGAAGGCGCCGCTGCGCTGATCTCGGCTGGCATCCGCGTGACGATCGAGGAAAGCTCTGTCCGCGCTATTCCGATCAATGGCTACAAAGACGCGGGCTGCGAGATCGCACCAGAGAATTCCTGGCCCGAGGCCCCATTGGATGCGATCATATTTGGCCTCAAGGAGCTGCCCGAAGATGGCACACCCCTGCCCCATCGCCATATCATGTTCGGCCATGCCTATAAGGGCCAGCATTCGGGCCGCGCATTGTTGCAGCGGTTCAAGGCCGGGCGCGGCACGCTATACGACCTGGAGTATCTGGTCGATGAAGATGGCCGCCGGGTTGCCGCCTTTGGATACTGGGCTGGATATGCCGGAGCGGCTGTGACCCTTAAAACATGGGCTGCACAACAACGCGGCGAAGAATGTCCGCCAGTTGGCGTGTACTCTGACAAAGACGCCTTAAACGCCGAGCTTTTGGCTGAACTAGACGCCACAGGCGCAGAGCGTCCCCGCGCAATCGTCATCGGCGCCTTGGGTCGTGTCGGCACCGGTGCTGCCGACCTGTGTGAGGCGATGGGAGTCACCGTCACCAAATGGGACATGAACGAAACCGCCAGCGGAGGGCCATTCCCAGAAATCCTGGATCATGACCTGTTCCTGAACTGCATCTTCGCGCGCCCCGGCACGCCGGTTTTTGTTCCGCGCGACGCGCTGACCGCACCGCGCAGGCTGACCGCCATCGGTGACGTGGCCTGCGACCCGGACAGCGACTACAACCCGGTCCCGGTCTATGACTGCGCCACCACGTGGGAAGCTCCTGCTCTGCGCGTCGCCACCGACCCAGTGATGGACGTGATGGCCATCGACAATCTGCCGTCGATGCTGCCGGTCGAAAGCTCTCAGGACTACGCCGCGCAATTGCTAGCTTCTCTGCTGTCTCTGAACGATCTGGACAGCGGCGTCTGGGGTCGGGCAGAAGCAACCTACAAAACTCATATCGAAGGAATCTGAGCGATGACGATTCACTGGTGTGGCACCGGCCTTTCGGCCATCCCCGGCCTGCGCCGCCTGATCGAAGGCAGGCACAAGGTTACCGTTTGGAACCGAACCGTCGAAAAGGCCAAAGCCGAGGTCGGAGACCTGACCAACGACATCCGCGCCTTCGACATCGACGCATTGGGCGCAGTGCTGGAACAGGGCGACGTAATCGTCTCCATGCTGCCGGGCGACTGGCACGTACCGCTGGCGGAACTGGCCATCTCGAAACAGGCAAACTTTGTCTCGTCGTCCTACATCGCCCCCGAGATGCGCGCGCTGGACAACAAAGCCCGCGAGGCCGGTGTGGCGCTAGTAAACGAGGTCGGACTGGACCCCGGCATCGACCACCTGATGGCGCATGCGCTGGTTGATGACTACCGCGCCTCAGACGCGTTTGATCCGCAAAACCACCTGAGTTTCATCTCCTATTGCGGCGGTATCCCGAAGAACCCGAACCCGTTCCGCTATAAATTCAGTTGGTCCCCCTTGGGCGTTCTCAAAGCCCTGCGTTCTCCGTCCAAATCCATCCGCGATTACGCCCCGCTGGACGTCGCCCGCCCATGGGACGCAATCAGCAGCTATATCGCGCCTTTGCCGACGCCGGAGAGCTTCGAGGTTTACCCAAATCGCGACTCGATCCCGTTCATGGCACAGTACCATTTCGAAGATCACTGGCCGGTCAAAGAATTCGTCCGCGGCACCCTGCGCCTGAACGGCTGGGCCGACGCCTGGTCGAACGTATTCACCGAGATCGAAACCCTCTCGGGTCCCGAAGGCGACGCCCGCCTGAAAGACATGTCCGATCAGTTCTGGGCCGAGAACGCCTATGACGAAGGTGAACCGGATCGCGTGGTTCTATGCGTTGCCCTCAAGGCCGAGAAAGACGGCGTTGAAGTCTGGCACAAAACCTATGTGATCGACGCCTGGGGTGATGAACGGGGTACGGCAATGGCCCGTCTGGTGTCGATCCCGGTATCCCTGGCTATCGAAGCCGTTTTGAACCGCGCGATTCCAGCAGGCGTCCACGCGGCCCCGAATGATCCGAAACTGGTCCATCACTGGATGATGGAAATCGACACTCTGGCCCAGCATCTGCAGATCGTGGATCATCTGGCCTGACAATACCTACCCAAGCAGACCAACCATTTCTTCTTCTGTTCAAAAATACCTCGGGGAGCGCGAGGGGCTGGCCCCTCGCCCCCCTCAACACAGCACTACATCAGATCGTTCTCAACATCCTCGGCCGAAATCCCCAGCGCATCCAGCCCATTCTCCAGATGGTCTGACAGATGCGGCGTTCCGATCAGGTAGTCAGCGCACGGGGTTGAAGCTTCGGACCTTGCAGTTGCGATCGCCTCAGCTAGATCCTCAGCGAAAAAACTCTCGCGCCCGATCCACATGATCGCAACCAGCTCGGCCTGTTCGTCCTCACTCATCCGGTCGACAAAGGCGCGCAGTTCTCCTTCGGCCCGGTCCAGCTCACGGCCCATCATGGCCACCTGTGCGACTTTTCTTGCCGAGATTTCCAGCATGTTTCCAGCTCCTTCTGTTCGCGGTCTCAGACCATCAGACCCATTCCAAAGGCCCGCGTCTTTGATCTTACGCAAACAAAAGTCAGCTTAGTGCCGGGTGCGTGATACCGGGTGATCGGGCACGGGCGCGCTGCGGAACGGGCGAAACCGGGCTTTCTTGAGCCAAAGTTTCAGCGCCTGCCAAACGATCAGGGTAAACGTGCGCCGCGCTCCAAAAGGGCGGCGCAGCAAAGACCACAGGATCGTGCGATTGGTCAGTGGTTGGCGCGGCCCGGTCAACGTGGCAATCAGCCCCCCATCCGCACGTTCATAGTCAATCCAGACGCCCACGCGATCAGGGCGATAGTCAAACCGGAACGTATAGCTTCCTTCGATTTGCTGGAACGGAGACACATGCATCAGCTTGTCAGCCACCACCCGGTCAGACGGGCCAATAGGTGAAAAATTCGGCTTATGGCAGACATAGCTGTGACGGGTTCCATAGGTATTGGTGACCTCGGCAACAACCGCGTATAGCTGCGCGTCATTGTCAAAACAAAGCCAAAAACTGACCGGATTGAACACGTGGCCCAGCACGCGGGGCTGCGTCAGCAACATGATCTGCGCGGGCTGCGGCACCTCCAACTCATCAAAGCGGGCGCGCAGCCAGTTTGCACCGACACCTTGCTTTGGCACGCCTCCGTGATCAGTGCGCCGCCAGTTGAAGATATTCGCCCGATCCATCGAAAACAGAAGGGGCGTTGTCAGCTGCGCCTCGGGATCAAACAGGATGTAATCAACCGAATAGCGAAACGCATTCTCAATTGCGCCTTTGCGACCATGATAAGTATGGCCTGCGATATGGTCGATATTCTTCATGTCGTCGCGTATCCTGTCTGACCTGTAAACTGTTCGAATGGCGCTCTTTTCCCCAAAGAGCTGTCATAACTGATACGAAATCTAGCGCCGATTGGATTATTTTGTCTCAGGAAAGTGATCCGCCTTGGGCCGCCCTGCGTAATGTGGTTATGTTTACCGAGATCAATACCGTGACCTTGGACGAACCTGCGGCTGAACAGGCCGCCCGTCAGCCTTGGCGCGCGAAGAAACGCACCAGGGGTAGACAGGTGAACGGAACGAATCGCAGTTGCGACGCCAGAACCGAGTGGGTGGATCATGTCAGGCGTATCCGGGATGCGCAGGATCAGGCGGCCTTTGCCGAGCTGTTCCAGCATTTCGCGCCACGTATCAAGGCGTTCCTGATGAAATCGGGGTCAGACGCCACGCTGGCTGAGGAATGCGCGCAAGAGGTGATGGCGACCTTGTGGCACAAGGCCCATCTTTTCGATCCATCGCGGGCCACAGTGGCCACCTGGGTGTTCACGATTGCTCGGAACAAACGCATTGACGTACTGCGCAAGCAGCGCCGCCCCGAACCGGAAGAGTTGGGATGGGGTCCCGAGGCCGAGCCTGATCAGGACGATGTCCTTGCGTTACAACAGGAAACCGCGCAACTGCGCACCGCCCTGTCGGCGTTGCCAGACGCGCAGAGACAGCTGATCGAGAAGGCGTACTTCGGAGATCTGAGCCATCGAGAGATTGCATCTCAGACCGGATTGCCGCTGGGCACGATCAAATCACGGATACGGCTGGCGCTGGACCGCCTGCGCCATGCGATGAATTGAGATGAGTAAGATGAAGAACCCGATCAAACATCACCTGACGGACGATCTGCTGATGGCTTATGCCGCTGGCACTCTGCCGGAAGCGTTCGACCTGATGGTCGCGACCCATCTGTCACTGTGCGACCACTGCCGCGCGCGCGCCGAAAGCTTTGACGCTGTGGGTGGGCATGTGCTTGAGGAGCAGCTGGAGACAGCAAGCATGAGCGACACATCCCTGGCTGCCACCATGGCTTTGATCGCCCAAGGCGCACCGACCCCTAAGCCCGCGAAACCGGGCTGCGCCGTCCTGCCAACGCCACTGCAGGACTATGTTGGCGGAACCGTAGATGACATCCAGTGGAAATCCATAGGTATGGGCGTGAAACAGGCGATCCTGCCCACATCCAAGGATGCCACAGCGCGGCTGCTGTTCATTCCGGCGGGCGTTGCCGTGCCGGATCACGGGCATCACGGGACCGAGTTGACCATGGTTTTGCAAGGCGCCTTCTCGGACGAGGTCGATCGCTTTGCCCGCGGCGATGTCGAGATTGCGGATGAGGATCTGGAGCATACTCCGGTGGCCGACATGTCAGAGGATTGTATCTGTCTCGCCGTCACAGATGCGCCATTGAAGTTCAACAAGCTGATGCCCCGGCTGTTCCAGCCCTTCCTCCGCATCTGAAGTTCAGTCAGGCACTGCGATCCTGCCGGGGTATTCCGTATACATCCAACGCACCGCTGCGCCCGCGTACTTCTACCGGGGGTAGCGATAGCAGTTCGGTTTCAGCCACCGAAGCGCCTGCGGCGTCGATCAACGCGGATGATAGGATCAGAGCCATATCTGTTGAGCGCGTCTGACTTTCCAACCGGGCCGCGATGTTGACCGTGTCACCAAACACCGAATATTCCAGCCGCTCCTGATCACCAATCACTCCAACAAAAACTTCGCCCCAATGCAGGCCGATGCCCGTATCCAACGTGGGCAGCTTTGCCTGCCTGCGCTCGGTGCTCCAATCGCGCATCTCACGTGACAGCCCAAGCCCACAGCGCAAACAGCGTTCGGCCGCCCGGTCACCCTGAAAAACAATCATCACTGCATCCCCGATGAACTTGTCGATGATGCCGTTCTCTTGCCGAACCACCTTGGAGACACGGCTGCGATACGAGGTGATCAGCTCGGATACCTGCTCGGGCTGCAAGTTTTGCGACAAGGTCGTGAAGCCGCGCAGGTCTATAAAAATCACGCCGGCCAGCTGCCGCCGCCCCTGTTTCAGCGCTGACAAACCGCTTTCGCCCAGATCTCCGACCACTTGCGCAGGCAGGTATCGGGTCAGGTTCGCGCGGCGTTGCGCTTCGGTCACCGACTGGAACAACAGCGCATTTACCCGATAGGCGGCAACGATCAGGACAACACCCGCAAGCGTAATCATGAACAATCGGATCAGGTTGGGCGGCCGCGACAGGAACAACCAGATCGGGTTTGTATCTTGCCCCCGCGAAAGCCCCGCATCCTGACCGATCAGATACAATAATCCCAGTACAAGCAGCGTAACTTGCAGCGCCATGACCTTGGGATTGCCCCGCAAAACGCCAAAGGCCAGCACGACGGGCACCAGCCACACCGCTGGCAGCACAAACACCGCGTCGCCGGATAGGCCGACATTGCGCATTCCCAGCCAGACATTGAAAACCAGAAACAGCGCGTCTGCGGCGGAAACCGGCCAGGCCATCCAGCCGGCAAAGCGCTGTTGTCGCGCAACCGTCCACGTGACCAAGCCAAGCGCAAAATAGGCGAACATAGTGCCAAGGGCGGATACCCATTGCCGTTCCAACACGGCATGACCCGTATTCTGGACCGGTTGCACTGTTACCAGAAAGAAGACCCCCAAACCAAAAGCCACCAGCATACGCAACAGACCAACAATCTGTTCAGCATCCTGCTCAGCCTTGCCCAGCAGTTCGGCAACCTCTGACGGCGGAACATCTTTTGCCATATCTCTGCCAGTGCGCCCCATGATCTTGCGACGCCGATACAAGCGCAGGCTTAGCCTTCTTGGCGCGCCAGCGGAACAACGTCATGTGAGTCGTCCGGAGCTAACTCCTCAAAGTCGAAATTGTCCAGCCGGCGCGCCCTGCGCCCGGCCTTATCGGCGCTGATCTTGATCTCAGAGATATCCTTGGCCGCCTGTCCGAAATGACGATCCAGATTGATCACCCGATCGCCCAGACGCTCGACATCCTTGTGCAGCGCACCCAGTTCCTTGCGGATCGCGCCCGCCTGTTCGCGCATACGGGCATCTTTCAGGATCGCGCGCATGGTGTTCAGCGTCGCCATGCAGGTGGTGGGCGAAACGATCCATACCCGTTTGTTAAAGCTTTCCTGCACCAGTTCGGGGAACTTGGCGTGCAGCTCGGCATAGACGGCTTCGGACGGCAGAAACATCAGCGCGCCATCGGCGGTTTCGCCATCCAGAATATACTTCTCGGCAATGTCGTTGATGTGCTTGCGCACGGTGCTACGGAACATCTGCAGCGCCGCTTTCAACTCCATATCATTGGTCGAGCCAATAAGCGCCTCATAGGCCTCCAACGGGAATTTGCTATCGATCACGATGGGGCCCGGCGGGTTCGGCAGATGGATCAGGCAGTCGGCGCGCCGCCCGTTCGACAGCGTTGCCTGCAACTGAAAGCTGTCTGACGGCAGCGCCTTAGAGACGATGTCATTCAACTGAATTTCACCAAACGCGCCGCGCGTCTGTTTGTTCGACAGGATATCCTGCAGCGAAAGTACATCACCAGACAGTTTGGTGATATTGTCCTGCGCCTTGTCGATGGCCGACAGACGTTCCTGCAATTGGGTCAGCGAGGTTGCCGTCTGTTTCGACGAGCCATGCAGCGATTCCTTCATCCGTTCCTGCATCTCGGCCAGCGCACGCGCCGATTTCATCGCGTTATCGGCCAGCCGATCGTTCATTTGCTGCTGGACCGAGGACAGGCGCGCCTCGACCGTCTGAATCACCTGCACCTGCGCATTGGCCTGCGTGTCCGAAACATGCTGCAATCCACCGCGCAACTGTTCCTGCCCCTGCCCCAACTGCTGCACATGCTGACCCAGATGCGCCATCTGCCGCGCCAGCGGTTCTGTCATACGGGCCGAACGGTTGGCCGCCCGCAGCGACAGGAACAACATCAGCACAATTAGCGCAACAAACCCGGCTACGGTCAGGACGACCGGGTCATTTATTGGGATCTGTGCGCCTGCAATCTGGATCATGTGATTCAATATGTTCTCGTTTTGTTTTCGTCTTCTTAACGGGTCTGGAGCATCGGATCAACTGCGCCCGAACAGCCGCTCGATATCGCTCAGTTTCAATTCCACGTAAGTGGGCCGCCCGTGGTTGCATTGGCCGGAATAGGGTGTCGCCTCCATCTCGCGCAGCAGGGCGTTCATCTCTTCAGCGCGCATCCGGCGACCCGAGCGGATCGAGCCGTGACAGGCCACCCGGCTCAGGATCGCCTCGATCTTGGCCTGTACCATTTGGCTTTCGCCCTGATCTACCAGTTCGTCGAGGATATCCAGGATCATCGCGCGGGCATTGACCTCACCCAAAATGGCCGGGGTCTCGCGCACGGCGATAGCCCCGCCACCGAATGGCTCTAGCGTCAAGCCAAGGCGGGACAGATCATCGGAAACGGCCATCAGGCGGGCGCAATCGCCCTCGGACAGTTCTACGATCTCGGGAATCAGCAGGGCCTGCGCGGCGACGCCACTCTCGGCCATCTGAGCCTTGAGTTTCTCGTAGACCAGCCGTTCATGTGCAGCGTGCTGGTCGACAATCACCATGCCATCGGCGGTCTGGGCGATGATGTAATTCTCGTGCACCTGTCCGCGCGCCGCGCCCAAAGGCAGGTCCTGTGCCGGTGGTTCTTCGGCGACCGGTTCGATCGGGGTCGGTGCAACAATGCTGCCGCTATAGTCATTGGCCAGTTCCGCAAAACCCGGAGATTGCGCCCGGTACGCGGCCTGGCGCGCCACAGGGGTTGGCCGGTCCATCTGATAGACCCGCGCCGGGGTCGCCTGTGCCGGTTCCGGGCGCATCGCCCCAAGCGTTGCATTAGCCACGGTCGAGGATGCACGATGCCCAGCCTCGGCCAGCGCATGGCGCAGGCTGGACACGATCAGCCCGCGCGCAACGCCCGGATCCCGGAACCTCACTTCGGACTTGGCCGGATGGACGTTCACATCGACCAGCATAGGATCACAATCAATGAACAACGCCGCGGCCGAATGGCGATCCCGGCTGAGAAAATCGAAATAGGCCGCGCGCAGGGCGCCAGTCAGCATCTTGTCCCGGACCGGGCGACCATTGACGAACAGGTACTGCGCCACCGCCGCGCCACGGGAATAAGTCGGCAGGGCGGCATATCCGTACAGGCGCAGCCCTTCGCGTGTGGCATCGATACGCAGAGCGTTTTCGGCGAACTCGCGGCCAATCACGCGGGCCAGGCGGGCGTGCAGTGCGTCAAATAAATCGCCATTCTCACGGTCAGCACGAAAGGTCACGCGCCCCTCACCGCCACCCGAGACATCGCGCAGGGAGAAGGTCACGGCCGGTTCCGCCATCGCCAGCCGCTTGACGGTATCGGTGATCGCCTGACCCTCGGCCCGATCCGTGCGCATGAATTTCAGCCGGGCGGGCGTAGCGTAGAACAGATCGCGCAGTTCAACCACCGTGCCCACGCGCAGAGCAGCGGGTTTCACCGCCTCCATCTTGCCACCAGCTACGTGGATTTGCGCAGCCTCGGCACCGGGCACTCGGCTGGTGATCGTCAAACGCCCGACAGCGCCGAGCGAGGGCAGAGCCTCGCCTCGGAACCCGAATGTATGGATATTCAGCAGGTCCGAGCCGTCGATTTTCGAGGTCGCATGCCGCGACAAGGCCAGCGGCAAATCCTGGGCGGAGATACCGCAGCCATCATCCGTGACCCGGATCAAGGTCTTGCCACCATCGGCGATATCGATGGCGATCCGGCTGGCGCCAGCATCAATGGCATTCTCGACCAGTTCCTTCACAGCCGACGCCGGGCGTTCCACCACCTCGCCCGCTGCGATCCGATTGATCGCTGCATCGTCGAGTTGCCGAATAACCGGGCGAATGTCGCTGATATTGGGGTTTGCTTGCGCCATACCACCACAACTAGCACATGGCACTACGATTCCGCCACCGATTTTGGCATCGGCTTCGATTTGATTTTAAACCTGAGAGAGGGGGTGTCCGGGCAGTTGCGGGCGGGTTCCAAATAAGGTGCCGCTTGTCCTCAACCACCCGGACGTTCTGAAGTGAGTGGTAGGTAACGAAATCTTACCGTCACGCGTACCATGCGCATTTTCAGAAGGCTCATTAAGAGTCACATTCGAACAATCTGGGCAGAGTCCAGCCGATGACCTGCGGAAAGCACTGGCAGGAAAGCGCCAATTCACGCTGTCGTGTGCGCACCAACTCTGGCTCGGCAAGGGCCGAACATCGCACTCAGAGCCAGAATCACACCCGACATTGTGGCAATCATACCGGCCGCGCTGACCGCATCCGCCGCGCCCAGCCAAAGCGGTCCGTAACCGGCCAGCACATATCCCGACACAGCAGAGATCACGGCGAACACAACGCTCCAGGCGACCTGAGCCTCAAGCCGGTTGGTCATCATCCGCGCCGCAGCGGGCGGGCAAATGAACATGGCGATCACTATGATCGAGCCGACCGCATCAAACGCCGCCACAGCAGCAATTGCAGCCACAATCACCAGCGCCAGACCCAATGCATTGGTGCGAATTCCCAAGGTGCGCGCAAAGCCTTCGTCGAAGGTTGAGATTTTCAGCGGGCGCCAGAACAGCCAGGTGAACAGCAGAACCCCCAGCAATGCAATTGCGATCCGGGGCAGTTCGGGCGGCAAGCCCACCAGCGCTTCGATATCCCAAAGCGAGGACCAACCTGTGGCATCCAGCCAGATCAGGCTTTCCAGATTGCCATAGAGCGCGTGCTCCACGTCCAAATGCACGGTCGAGGTATCGGTCTGTTCCAGAAGCAGTACACCGCCTGCGAACATGGTGGTGAAGACAACGCCCATCGCCGCACCGGGTTCGATCTGACCCAACCGCCGGATCGCCTCGATCAGGATCACCGCGACAATCGCCGCACCTGCCGCGCCCAGCATCATGGGCCAGGTTGAGATTGCACCGGTGACCAAAAACGCCACAACGATACCCGGCAACACGACATGGCTGATCGCGTCCCCGATCAGCGCCTGTTTGCGCAGCACCAGAAAGTTGCCAGGCAGCGCGCAGGCAATGGCCGCAAAGGTGCCAATCAACAACGGTGTCAGGGACAGCGGAACGAACTCTTCACCACTCATGCCGGAATCTCCTGAGGGCCACCGATCTGCCGGTCGATCTCAGCGATTTGATCGCGGGTCAGTACGGTTTCGATGTCCCTCAAACCGTCATAGAGCGCTGCCGTCGCCTCATGCGCCTGATCCGCGCGCACAACTTCCCAACGCTTTTCGTCTCGCAACGCCTTGGCCGCCCGCGCCTTTCCGGCCTCGGTTGCCACCCCATCAGCACGAACCAGATCGGCACGACGCAGCAGGCGCAGCGTGAGCGGCTCGTATATCTTTTGATCTTGTGCCAGGGCCAGCAGCCCTTGCCGGATATGCACACGGCGCTGAAACCGCAGGTGACGCATAACAGCGGCCAAAACACCTCGGATCGGGGCAAATAGCAGCGACAAGACAAAGAAACCAAAGCTGACCAGAACAATGATCGGTCCGGTCGGCAGGTTCGGTGCTGTGGCGGACAACGCGGCCCCAATATAGCCTGCCACTCCACCTGCCATACCGGCAAGGACCACCACACGATCAGAACGGTCAGACCAGAACCGCGCCGTGACAGGCGGGATAATCAGCAGGGCGACAATCAGGATCAGGCCAACGATCTTCAGCCCGACCACGGTCACCGCCATCACCAGCCCCATCATCGCCAGATCAATCCGATGCACTGGCAAGCCCTGGGCCGTCGCATAGTCAGAATCAAACGCTACCAGCGTCATTGGACGACGCAGAATCATCACCAGCACCAGCGTTGCCGCGCCGCCAATCGCAATGATCATCGCATCCGCCCAAAGCATCCCGGCGGTCGAGCCCAGCAAGAACCCTTCGAGCCCTGCCTGACGACCAACGCCAATGCTCTGGATGACGGTCAGCAGGACAATGCCAAAGCCGAAAAACACCGACAGAACCGCGCCAATCGCGGCATCTTCGGCCAGCCGCGTGTGGCGTGTCAGCCAATTCATGCACAGCAGACCAATCCAGGCCGAAACCGCCGATCCGGCCAGTAAGCCCAACAGATTGCGACCATCCCCACCGAATGCGACCAGCAGCATGAAGGCAAGGCACACACCCGGTAGGGTCGCATGGCTGATCGCATCGCTGACAAGCGCGCGTTTGCGCAAAAACAGGAAGGTTCCGGTGACACCTGCTGACACCCCCAGCAGGGTCGCACCAATGGCAACAAGCGTGGCGTTATAGCCAAGCTGCAGGCTAAGCGCATCCCAAAGCATATGTTACCCGACTGCGCGCGAAATCTGATCGATCTGCGCGGTTGCCAGACGCCCACCGTAAGCGGATTGCAGGGTTTCAGCAGTGAACGCGTCAGATACCGGACCTTCAGCAATCTTACGGGTGTTGATCAGGAAGACATGTTCGAAATAGTCGGTGACGGTTGCCAGATCGTGATGCACAACCACCACGGTCTTGCCCGCCTCTTTCAACGACTTCAACACGGCAATGATGGCCTTTTCCGTCGCCGCATCGACCCCGGCAAAGGGTTCATCCAGCAGATAGAGATCAGCGTCCTGCGCCAAAGCACGGGCCAGAAAGACCCTTTGTTGCTGCCCGCCCGACAATTGCCCGATCTGGCGATCCGCAAAATCGCGCATGCCAACGCGGTTCAGGCAGTCCATCGCGCGGGCTTTGTGGCGCGCTCGAACCCGGCCCAACAGGCCCAACTGCCGCGACAAACCCATCAACACCACGTCAATCACACGGGTAGGGAAATCCCAATCCACACTGGCGCGTTGCGGTACATAAGCGATCCGGGCGCGCTGATCTTCCAGCGACTTTCCGAACACGGTCACCCGACCGGACAGAGGTTTCACGATCCCAAGCGCCGCTTTCAAAAGGGTCGATTTTCCCGCGCCGTTTGGACCAATGATCGCTGTCATGGCACCGGGTTGAACGGTCATATCGACCGAGAACACCGCCGGTTTCTGACCATAAGAAACGGTTAGACCTCGCACGGCCAACGGGCTGGATTCAACGCTCTGATCTTCGATCGAAACACCCTGTGAAGCGGCCAGTTCCAGCATCGCTCAGAACCCCGCCGACAGTTTGCCGTTCAGACCGCGCTCGGGCACGTCGGCACCCAAAGCACCTGCAATCACGGTAATATTATGGTCCAGCATGCCGACATACGTGCCTTCATAGGTGCCATCGACGCCCATGGCGTCCGAAAACAGCTCGCCCCCAACCGAAACCTCGTGCCCCTTGGCCGCAGCCCCTTCGATCAGCGCGCGCATCGAACGGTCGGAGACTGAGCTTTCCACGAAGACAGCGGTCAGTTGACGGTCGACCAACGTATCGACCAGCTCTCCGATCCGGTTCAACCCGGCCTCAGACTGGGTGGAGATCCCCTGAACGCCCATCACCTCATAGCCATAGGCCGCACCGAAATAGCCAAAAGCATCATGGGCCGTCAGCAGAACACGGCTTGCTTCCGGCACCGCCGTCAAAGACTGTTCTGCATAAGCCGCCAAAGCGTCCAACTCGGCCAGATGAGCCTCGGCATTTGCCGCGAATAGGTCTGCCGAGTCAGGGCGGGCTTCGGTCAATGTGGCCTGAACCTCAGCGACAACCTCGCCCCACAAGGCTGGGCTCATCCAGATATGCGGGTCGTATTTGTCGGCATAGTCGTCATGGGCGCGCAGCTTGGATTTATCGACGCTTTCTGCCACAGCAACCACAGTTTGTTTGCGCGCGAGGTCTTCAAAGAAGTCCTCCATCTGCGCTTCCAGATACAGGCCATGCCACAGAACCAGATCCGCACGGGTCATTGCGACGATGTCGCTGCGGGTCTGGCGATACGCATGCGGGTCAACGCCTGGCCCCATCAGGCCCTTCACGTCCACCTGATCCCCGCCAACCTGACGCACCGCATCTGCGATCATGCCGGTTGTTGCGACGACTTTCAGAGGAGCTTCGGCCCATGCGGCGAGCGGAAGCGATGCAGCAACGGCCAATGCGGCAAGGAAATGACGACGAATCATATTCAGACCTCGGATCAGGCGTTCAGTTGAGATTGAATATGAGAACCATTCGCAATTAAGTCAACGCTATTGAGAACTATTCGCAACAAATTCCACATTATTTGTCCAAATGGTCAAATAATTCCGTACCTCGCGGTTCTGATGCCTTCCATTTGGGCGCGGCCCGTGCGATTTTGGCGCAAACCTCCCAAAGGACGTGACGATGGAAACGCAGAGCTCAGACAGCCCCGTGCGCACCGCGCATCTGCCGCAAGTGACCGAACCCCGAAACCCCGGGATGGACCTCGATCTGGAATGGGTCCGCGCCGTGCAGGCAAACACCTCAGCGATCGAGCGCCGCGCAGCAACCTTGCCCGGCCGGCGATCGGTGAAGAAAGACTATCAGGCGGCTTGGCTGCTGAAAGCGATCACTATGATCGACCTGACCACACTGTCGGGTGACGACACTGTGGGACGGGTGCGTCGACTGTGCGCCAAGGCACGCCAACCGGTTGCAACCGCCACTTTACAGGCGCTGGACATGCCTGCGATCACTACTGGCGCGGTCTGTGTGTATCACGACATGATCGAAACCGCCGTCGATGCGCTCAAGGGCACTGGGATTCCGGTGGCTGCCGTTTCCACCGGGTTTCCGGCTGGCCTGTCGCCATTTCACCTGCGCGTGGCCGAGATCGAGGAAAGCGTGAAAGCCGGGGCCGAAGAGATCGACATCGTCATCTCACGCCGTCATGTGCTGTCGGGCGATTGGCAAGCATTGTATGATGAGATGAAGGCGTTCCGCGTCGCCTGTGGCGATGCCCATGTCAAAGCCATTCTGGCAACCGGAGAGCTGGGCAGCCTGCGCAACGTCGCCCGCGCCTCGCTGGTCTGCATGATGGCGGGCGCGGATTTCATCAAGACCTCGACCGGGAAAGAAAGCGTTAATGCCACTTTGCCTGTGTCACTGGTGATGATCCGGGCAATCCGTGACTATTACGACCGCACCGGCTATCGCGTGGGCTACAAGCCCGCGGGCGGGATTTCCAAGGCCAAGGACGCGCTGGTTTACCTTTCGCTGATCAAGGACGAACTTGGTGACCGCTGGCTGGAACCCGACCTGTTCCGCTTTGGCGCCTCGTCGCTGCTGGGCGATATCGAGCGGCAGTTGGAACATTATGTCACCGGGTCCTACTCCGCTGGCTATCGTCACTCCATGGGCTGAGGACAAAACAATGACAGTCAAAGAGATTTTCGAAACCATGGATTATGGCCCTGCCCCAGAAAGTGCTGCTGAGGCGTTGGCCTGGCTGGTCGATCAGGGCGACAAGTTCGGCCACTACATCGACGGGGCCTTCACCAAACCCGGCAAGGGGTTCGACAGCCGCAACCCTGCAACCGGAGAGGTTCTGGCCAAGCTGACCCAGGCCAAGCAGGCTGATGTGGATTCTGCAGTCACCGCCGCCCGCAAGGCGCAACCGAAATGGGAGAAACTTGGCGGCGCAGGCCGTGCGCGGTATCTCTATGCCGTAGCACGTCTGTTGCAGAAGCATTCCCGCCTGTTTGCGGTGCTGGAGAGCATGGATAACGGCAAGCCGATCCGCGAGTCGCGCGATATCGACATCCCACTGGCCCAGCGGCATTTCTACTATCACGCGGGCATGGCGCAGCTGATGGAAAGCGAGCTGCCCGACGCGCAGGCCTTGGGCGTGTGCGGCCAGATCATCCCGTGGAACTTCCCACTGCTGATGCTGGCGTGGAAGATCGCGCCTGCGCTGGCGATGGGGAATACGGTGGTTCTGAAACCGGCCGAATATACCTCGCTGACCGCGCTTTTGTTTGCCGATATCTGCACGCAGGCCGGTCTGCCGAAGGGCGTGGTCAACATCGTGACCGGAGACGGCGCAGTGGGTGAGATGATCGTAAACGCAGACGTAGACAAGATCGCCTTTACCGGCTCGACCGTCGTGGGTCGCCGCATCCGTGAGGCGACGGCAGGCTCGGGCAAGGAGCTGACCTTGGAGTTGGGCGGCAAGTCGGCTTACGTCGTGTTCGACGACGCTGATATCGACAGCGCCATCGAAGGGCTGGTCGACGCGATCTGGTTCAATCAGGGTCAGGTCTGCTGTGCTGGTTCGCGGTTGCTGGTGCAGGAAGGCATCGCCGACCGGTTCCACGAGAAACTGCGCGCTCGGATGGACGGCTTGCGCATCGGTGATCCGCTGGACAAATGCATTGACGTCGGCGCGGTTGTGGACCCGGTTCAGTTGCAGACCATCAAGAGCATGGTCGAAAGCAACACTGTTGGACAGATGCATCAAGCCGCCTGTGAGTTGCCGGAAAATGGCTGTTACTACCCGCCGACGCTGATCTCGGGGCTTGAGACCTCGGACCCGCTGATGCAGGAGGAAATCTTCGGCCCGGTTCTGGTGTCGTCCACCTTCCGCACCCCGGAGGAGGCGGTCGAACTGGCCAATAACACCCGTTACGGTCTGGCCGCGACGGTCTGGACCGAGAACGTGAACCTTGCACTGGACATCGCGCCCAAGCTTGTTGCGGGCGTGGTCTGGGTCAACGCCACCAACCTGTTCGACGCCGCCGCCGGGTTTGGTGGTGTACGCGAAAGCGGTTTTGGTCGCGAAGGCGGTTGGGAGGGGCTGACGGCCTATACCAAACCCAAAGGCAAGGCGAAACCTCTGGCCAAGGTCGAGGCGGTCATGGGTGAAGGGGCTCCGGTCGACCCCATCGACCGGACCGCCAAGATGTATATCGGCGGTAAACAAGCGCGACCCGATAGTGGATACTCGAAGCCCATCTGGGGTAAATCCGGCCTGTTGGGCCATGTGGGTCTTGCCAATCGCAAGGATGTGCGAAACGCGGTTGAGGCTGCGGCGGGTGCCAAAGGCTGGTCCAAGACCACCGGCCATCTGCGGGCACAGATCCTGTACTATATCGGCGAGAATCTCTCCGCCCGCGCCGGTGAGTTCGCTGCGCGTATTGACAGCATGACCGGCAAGAAGGACGGCGCGAAAGAGGTCGAAACCTCAATCCAGCGCCTGTTCACCGCTGCTGCCTGGGCCGACAAATATGACGGTCAGGTGCATGGTGTACCGATCCGGGGCGTGGCCATCGCCATGAAAGAACCCGTTGGCGTGATCGGCGCGCTTTGCGCGGATGAGGCCCCGCTGCTGGGCCTGGTCTCGGCCATGGCCCCGGCGATTGCGATGGGTAACCGGGTGGTTCTGGCCGCCTCTGAGCCCTATCCGCTGGCCGCGACGGATTTCTACCAGATCCTCGAAACCTCGGACGTGCCCGCCGGTGTGGTCAACATCCTGACCGGCAGCCATAACGAACTGGCGAAACCGCTGGCCTCACACCTGAACGTGGACGCGGTCTGGTCCTTCTCATCCACCGACCTCTCGAAAGAGATCGAAGCCGTCTCAGCCGGGAACCTGAAACGGACCTGGGTCAATAACGCGACAGCAATCGATTGGAGCGTGGACCAGTCGCGCCGCTTCCTGCAAGCTGCGACCGAAGTCAAAAACATCTGGGTGCCCTACGGCGAGTAGGGCTCCTGCCAACGGAGGCCTACATGGATTTTTCAGGAAAGACCGTCATCGTCATTGGCGGGACCAGCGGTATTAATCGTGGCATTGCCGAGGCCTTTGCAGCCTCGGGCGCGAAACTGGCTGTGGCCAGCCGGTCGCAGGAAAAAGTGGATGATACCATCGCAGCTCTGAAAGAGGCGGGCGCTGAACAGGTCATCGGAGCAGCCTTTGATGTGCGCGATCCCGAGGCCGTTGCAGAAGGCCTGAAACAGTTCCACGATGCGCTCGGCGCATTCGACGTTCTGGTTTCGGGCGCGGCGGGCAACTTTCCGGCGCTGGCGGCTGAGATGTCGATCAACGCCTTCAAGACGGTGATTGACATCGACCTGATGGGCACGATCCATGTGATGAAAGGGGCCTACCCCTATCTGAAACGTCCCGGCGCAAGCATCATCAACATCTCAGCCCCACAATCCTATCTACCTTACGAAGGCCAATCCCATGTCTGCGCCGCCAAAGCAGGCGTAGACCAAATCACGCGGACGCTGTCGATGGAATGGGGGATCGAAGGCATCCGGGTGAACTCGGTCGTGCCTGGGTTCATCGAAGGAACCGAAGGCGCCAAGCGCCTGACACCTTCCGAAGACGCGCATGAAGAAATTCGCAAGGACATCCCACTAGGCCGCTGGGGGCAGCCGCAGGATGTGGCCAATGCCTGTCTGTTTCTCAGCTCGGACCTGGCCAGTTACATCAGCGGAACGGTAATGGCCGTGGACGGAGCGCTTTATCAGCGCGGTTCGGGAAAGTTCGGGCAGATGATGGGGGGTATGCTGCGCGCTCAGGCAAAAACACGGACTTAATGATTAATAGCCTGTGAAGCTGTTCATATACAGCGCATGGTCTTGAACACAATCTTGGGCCCATCACATCGCAAGGGTGGGCCTGAAGATGCTAACACTGCCGACAGACGTCACAGACATTGCACAGCTGATCGTTATGATCGGCGTATTTGGAGCCGGGTTATACATCCTCAACTACTTTCTTTTGCAGATGGGGATCGTGCGCGGGTCCGGCGTTCTATATCCCGTTCTGGTCATCGTTGCGGCAAGTTGCGTGCTGATCAGCATGGCGGAAGAGTTCAATCTGGCAGGATCAATCATCCAGCTGGCTTACATCCTGATCTCGGTGCTGGGCCTGTTGCGCGGATATCTGTCGCATCATCTGGTGCGATTTTCCGAGCCCGAACGACAGTTCGTTGACAACTACCTTGAAACGCTCAAACCCCATCACGCGCGCAAGCTGCTGAATACGGCAAAGCTGATCACATACGAACCCGGCGTTACCCTGATCGAAGACGGCATGACCATTGACTTTCTCGCTTACGTCCTGTCGGGCCGAACAACGATCCTGAAGAACAGTCAGGTCATCAATCAATGTGGCCCCGATCAGATATTGGGAGAGCTGACATTCGGCATCGGCCTGCCCGCCACAGCCACGGTGCGCACCGACGAACCGACCACCTGTCTGGTCTTTGACAGCCAGCGCCTTGGCCAAGTATTGCGACGCAACCAACAGATCGACGATGCGCTCAAGGCCGCGCATTTCCGGCATGCGCGCCAGAAACTGCTGAGCAGCAACAATCACACGGTGAAGGCGCGCACGATGTTGGCGGCCGCGGCCTGAACGTTATCCGTCCAGGCCGACCGGCTTACCCACAACGGTGAAATGCAAACCTTCTGGGTCCAGCAGTTCACTCGCGACCCGATTCACATCCTCCAAGGTCACCGCATTCACCTGATCGTTGCGGGTTGCAATATAATCGATAGGCAGACCTTCCATCTGCATTCCAACCATGATCCCGGCGATCTGACCATTGCCGTCAAAGCGCAAAGGGTACGCCCCCGTCAGATAGGTCTTGGCATCATCCAGTTCTTTCTTTGTCACGCCTTCGCTAGCGGCGCGTGCCCATTCGTCACGAATGACCTCAACCGCTTCGGCGATGCGATCATTGGAGGATGAGACCGATCCAATATAGACCGAGGCCAAATCCTTGGGCACAAGATAGGTGCCGACACCGTAAGTCAGGCCGCGCTTTTCGCGCACCTCCTGCATCAGGCGACTTTCAAACCCACCGCCGCCAAGGATGTGATTCAAGATATAGGCCGCGAAGAAATCCGGATCGTCCCGGTCGATCCCTTTCTGGGCGAACAAGGCAACCGATTGCGGCGTGTCAAAGTCGACAACGGTGACCCCGCCTTCGATCGACACTTCTGCCTTGCCCGGAATTGGCTTTGCGCTGTCAGGCAGATCAGCCAGCAATTTGTCCAGAAGCACGCCCAGTTCTTCGGCGGTGATGTCACCAACCGCACCGACATAAATCCGGTCTTTGGCGAAGACATTGTCATACGCCTCGACCACGTCATCGCGGGTCAGGGATGCAACACTGTCGATGGTGCCTTTCCCTTCGGTCCCGTAGGGGTGATCGCCATATGCCATGGCCGAAAAGCTAAGGCCAGCAATGTCATTGGGGTCGTTGGCATCTGATTTGAGTCCGGATAGGATCTGCGCCTTGACCCGCTCGACCGCGTCCTCATCAAACCTGGGTTCGTGGATCGTGGTGCGCAGAAGGTCCGTCACCTCATCGCGGTTCTCGGTCAGAAAGCGCGCTGAGATCGAGACGGTGTCATCGCTCGCGTTGTAGCTGAATGACGCGGCCAGCGCTTCAAGCTCGCGGGCATAGGTACGGGCGTCCATATCGCCTGCACCTTCTTCGATCAAACCGCTCATCAGGTATACCGCACCGCGTTTTTCGGGGTCATCCAGTGATGTCCCACCACGGAACCGCAATTCCAGCGCGGTGAACGGGATCGCGTGATCCTCGACCAGCCAGGCGGTGATACCTCCGGGCGACGTCACCTCTTTGATTTCGATCTCAGCCCATGCGGGCAGCGCAACCAAAAGGGCGACCAGAGTTGTAAAAAGCCGTTTCATTGCGTCACCTCATCGTCGCGCATCAGCCAGCCGGTCACCGAGGTTTCGCGCTGCAAAACCTCGCGCGCGGCAGCGATGATCTCTTCGCTCGTGACATTCTGCAGAACATCCGGCCAGGCCTGTACATCTTCAACGGTCAGACCACTGGCCAAGGCACGGCCATAACGGTTGCCAATCCCATCTACATTGTCGCGGGCATAGATCTGTGAGGCGCGGAGCTGCATCTTGATCCGGTCCAGATCCTCTTGGTTCACCCCTTCAGCGATGAAGTCTGCTACGGCCTGATCCATGGCGTCTTCGGCCTCTTGCAACGTTACGCCCTGCGCTGGGACAACCAGCAGATCAAAGGTCGTGTCATCCAGCGATACGCCGCGATAGAACGCACCGGTATAGACGGCGATCTGCTGATCGAATTGCAGTTCTTCGTTTAAATACGAGGTTGTGCTGCCCCCCAACAGTTCGGCCAGTAGGAACAGGGCGGCGGCTTTCTCCTGCGCGCCCGGGTCACGTTCGGGTGCCAGATAGGTACGGTGCACATAGGGTTGCGCCACGCGCGGGTCCTTGTAGGTCAGGCGACGCTCCGCTGTCTGCGGTGGTTCCTGTGGGCGGGCACGCTCGGCAATCTCGGGATTTGATGGGATAACGCCATAATATTGATCGGCCAACGCGCGCACCTCTTCAGGATCCACATCACCGGTGACTACAAGGATGGCGTTGTTTGGTGCATAGTGATCTGCGTAAAAGGACAGCGCATCGTCCATGTCCAGCGCCTCCATCTCATGCATCCAGCCGATGATTGGCATGCCGTAGCCATGGTTGAGATACTGTGCCGCGCTCAGCTGTTCGCCAAACAAGGCACGTGGGTTGTTTTCGGTTCTCTGGTTCCGCTCTTCCAGAATCACGCCGCGTTCAGCGGTGATATCGTTTTCGGTCAGACGCAGATTTCGCATCCGGTCGGATTCCATCTGCATCATTAGCTCCAGCCGATCCGCAGCGACGCGCTGGAAATAGGCGGTGTAGTCGTATGAGGTGAAGGCGTTATCATCGCCGCCATTGGCTGCGACCGTAGCCGAAAACTCCCCCTGTTTCAGGGTGTCCGTCCCTTTGAACATCAGATGTTCCAGGAAATGCGCGATACCTGATACACCCGCAGGCTCATCCGCCGACCCCGCCCGATACCAGACCATATGCTGCACGACAGGCGCACGGTGGTCTTCGACCACGACCACTTCCATTCCGTTATCAAGCGTAAATGTCGTGACCGCTTCTTGACCATCCTCGGCAAAAACCGGGGTCGCGGCAATCAGGGCGGCAGAAAGTGCCAAGGCCCGAACCATGGGGCATCCTCCGTTTCGTTATGAGCATAAACTACGGTGGTACGCGGCAGGTTCAAGTCAGATGACAAAAAGTTAAAATTTATTCATCTGGCGGTGACGAGGGCGTTTCGAGCCCGGCACGACGGGCAGCTTCCGTCTGCGCAAAGGGGTCCAACGCCTGACGTTCATAGACCTGCTGATAGCGATCCACCGGGAACAGGCGCAGGCCGGTCCACCGGCCACGACGCTGGCGGAACTCATCGTCTTCGGCCTGAACGATCTGGCGCGTATTCGCCGGCACACCATAGCGGCTGGTCGCGGTCACCAGCGCGGAATCCGAGGCCGGGATCGCCCCGTTCGGATTCGTCGCTGCCGGGTTACCACCCAGTGCAAGAACCGCATCTGCCTTGGGATTCGGATCTGTCAGATTACTACCACCCGGGGTTGGGGCGGGCAGAAATGCATAATCCTTGGGTTCTGTCAGAGGTTTGACCGGCAGCACCGAGAACTCATCGGGGCCATCCCCCGGAGGCGTCAGTTCGCGCAAACCAGGGTTCGAGCACGCCGCAACCGCAGCGGCAAAGATCAAAACATAGGGTGCGCGCGACAACCGCATCAGAGTCTCCAACCAGTTTCGGACGTTTTACCGCAAATCCATCGGCGCGTCACGAGGGCTTTTTCCCATCGAACAGAACGAGCCCAATGGCCCCTGCGAAGACAAAAACATCCGCCAAATTAAACACATACGGGTTGTTGATACCGCAGCAAGACATGTTCAGGAAATCCAGAACAAAACCATAAAGCACCCGGTCGACCACATTGCCCAGCGCTCCACCGATCAAGAACCCACCGCAGATCAGCATCAGTTTGGACGGTGTTGAACGGCGCAGCCAGACAAAAACGGCGATACAAATCGCAACGGAAATCGCGACCAGAACCCAGCGCGCGGCATCGGAATCACCCTGAAACAGACCAAAATTGATGCCGCGATTTTCACCGTATTTGAACACAACCAAAGGCGGCAGCACGTCGATACCGCCTGGCTGTTCGGCCACGCGCATGACCCGAACGACCAGATACTTGCTGATCTGGTCGATCAGAATGGCTGCCAGTGCAGCCCAGTAGAGCAGCCGATAGGACATCAGTGCCGGAAGTGCCGCATGCCGGTGAAGACCATCGCCAGCCCGGCCTCATCTGCCGCTGCGATCACCTCATCATCGCGCATTGAGCCACCCGGTTGGATCACGCAGGTGGCACCGGCTTGGGCCGCTTCCATCAGACCGTCGGGGAAGGGGAAGAACGCGTCCGACGCCACGGCCGAGCCGATGGTCAGCGATTCGGCCAAGCCTAGCGCCTCGGCCATGCGTTCGGCTTTCTTGGCCGCAATAAGTGCCGAGTCCACGCGGCTCATCTGCCCAGCACCGACGCCTACGGTAGCACCGCCTTTGACGTAAACGATAGCGTTGGATTTGACATGCTTGGCCACTTTCCAGGCGAACAGCAGATCGCGCATTTGGTCTTCAGTCGGCGCTTTCTTGGTGACCACCTTCAGGTCATCCATGCCAACGAAACCGTTATCCTTGTCCTGAACCAGCAGGCCACCGGCCACCTGACGCACGGTTTTACCGCCCGCCGTTACATCCGGCAGACCTTCGGTGGTCAACAGGCGTAGATTCTTCTTGGCCGCAAAGATCGCCTTGGCCTCATCCGACGCGCCCGGCGCGATAACGACCTCAGTGAAGATCCCGGTGATTTCTTGCGCAGTTTCCGCATCGAGCGGTTGGTTCAGCGCCACAATGCCCCCAAAGGCTGAGGTCCGATCACAATCGAAGGCCGATTTATACGCCTCTAACAACGTCGCGCCCGTCGCTACGCCACAGGGGTTGGCGTGTTTGATGATGGCGCAGGCCGCGCCCTGTGCCGGGTCAAACTCCGCCACCAGCTCAAAGGCCGCGTCAGTGTCGTTGATGTTGTTATAGCTCAGCTCTTTGCCCTGATGCTGAACTGCGGTCGCTACACCGGGACGGTCGCTACCATCGGTATAGAACGCTGCCTGCTGATGGCTGTTTTCACCATAGCGCAGGGTCTGTTTCAGTTCGCCGGCAAAGGCACGGCGCGTAGGCGCCTCAAGCTGCAGCGCGTCAGCCATCCAATTCGACACCGCTGTGTCATAGGCCGCCGTGCGGGCATAGGCCTTTTGGGCCAGCCACTGCCGGAACCCGTATGAGGTCTTGCCGTAATTCTCTTCCAACTGATCCAGCAGGGACGAGTAATCTTCGACATCCACAACAACACTCACAAAGGCATGGTTTTTTGAAGCCGCGCGGATCATCGCTGGGCCGCCAATGTCGATATTCTCGATGCATTCATCATAGCCTGCACCTTTGGCGACAGTGGCCTCAAACGGGTAGAGGTTCACAACCAACAGGTCGATTGCACCGATGCCATGTTCGTCCATCGCGGCGACATGGGTGTCGTTGTCACGCAGCGCCAACAAGCCGCCATGCACCATAGGGTGCAGCGTCTTGACACGGCCATCCATCATCTCGGGGAAGCCGGTCACATCGCTGACGTCCTTAACCTCAAGCCCCGCGTCACGCAGCGCCTTGGCAGTACCGCCGGTCGACAACAACTCAACCCCGCGCTCGGCCAATGCCTTTCCCAGCTCGATCAACCCGGTCTTGTCGGAAACGGAAAGCAACGCGCGGCGCACGGGGTGAAAATCTGTCATGGGTCCAAAGGTCCTTTTGGCGTCAGTCGAATTCTGGCTCGTCCCGGTGCAGGTCACGCACGGCATAGGCAGTATCCTGCGCCTTGCTCAACGTCCACTGGATGCGCGTCGCATACTCCATTGCGCGGCCAGATAGAACGATCTGTTTTGTCGCGCGTGGCTTTAGGCGGCCTTTTTCAAGGTAAACGCTTGGCTGAACGTCCAATTTTCCTATGCCATCATGGCGGAAAACCCAGATCTCGCCGCTCTTGAGCGCCATCGACACCGCCGCGCCACCCAGATCAACCGCTGTGTCCACATCCGGATGCAGGTGAAAACGGATATCAAAGGGCATACCCGAGAGGCCCGAGGCATCCATTACCTTGTCAAATTGCCGTTTGGCCTTATCGGTTGCGGTCAGAAGGATATCTTCGACCGTCAATTGACGCCCGTCAAAACGCAACTCAAACGTGCGCGCATGGGTCAGGCCAAACACTTTGGCGTAACCGTCATGCCCGGACATAAAGCGGATGCCTGCGATTGCATCCTCGAAATCTGTTGGAACGCTGCGTGGGGCATCTACAAGCGCCTGCTGCTCACTGCCTGGAACCGGCTGGGCCAACCGGGCGCTGGAATAGCCGTCCAGACATAAGGTGGAATGCGACGGCGTTGCCCGGCCCGCCCGTCGCCAATCCAGCCCGAAACTGGCCCCAGACCCGCAATTGACGATCAGAGGCCGACGGCCCGACGTTAGTTCAAATGCCAAGGTCGAGGCATGCGCGTTGAACGAGGCCGCACCGGATGGCGGCGGGCTGGCATCGATAACAACCGTGGTCCGTCCAGCAGAGAGGCAAGAATACCCCATCGGCAGCTCGGTCGCCGCCTTGTGTTTGACCCCGCTTTGCGCCAGCGCCTGTTCCAGCCGTCCCTCGACCCCGCGCCCGCCGCCATGGAACCGGGCCAAGGCTCCATCCGCATGGCGCAAACTGCGCAATGTGGGAGCAATCCGCTTGATCGCGCTGGCCTGCGCCACAGGTGCACCCCGGCCCACATCGTTCAGGGCGGCGGCGGTCCAGCTGAGCAGGGTGAAGACTTCCAACAACTCCTCGGGGTTGCGGGTCGGGATGCCCCCTTGCGCATCCACCTGACGTTCGCATTCCCGCGCCAGAGCGCGGACTGCCGGGTCAGCCATTGCCTCCAGCCCTTCCAAAGCCAACCCCGATTGCACCAGCCCAGCTAGCGCTTCGAACCGTGGCAGGCCCGGCGTCGCCGCATGCCAACGCTTGGACAGGAACCACGTTTGTTGCGCCAGAGACCGAAAAAACAGCTTGCTTTGGGCATCATCGACGCCGCGCAGCAAGAACAGCGCATGGTTGATCCAGCGCATAACCCGTCGGCCCGTCAGATCGGGCACCCACCCGGGCCCGCGGCCGCGGCCATGGGCAGCGATCCAGCCCCAGACCCAGCGCTGCGCCTTTTCCCGCGCACGACTGTCTCCAACCGCAGCCAGATCATCCAGCCAGGCAAAGCCGTGGCGTTCATCATCAAATCCAACACTTGGGGCCGCGACTTCCCACAAACCAGTGTCTTGCGCCTCGACCAGATAGCCGGAGAACAGCAGGTTTCCGGCGACCAGCTGACGCCCCCGCGCATAAGACCCAACGGTACGCGGTTCAGGCTGTAAAACAAACCCGGTCACCGCCCGCTGTCTTTGACTTAGACGCGCATAAAACCGGTTCTGAAACCGCATCCACCGGCTGGTCATGGTGTCCGTTTCTGACATGACGCGTTTTACTCTGCCCCTTGCGCTCTGCTGGCGCTTGCGACCCAACGATAGACCGGGCTGATCGTCAAGTCATCGAAAAGCGTGACCTCAGGCGGATTTACTCAGGCACGCGATGTAGAACCCATCCATGCCGCCCCGATCCGCCCAATAATCCGGCCGCAGGCGCAAGCCGCCTTCTTCGGTGATCCAGTTGCTGTCCACGCCCGGCAAGCTGAGCGCCGCGCGATCTACAGTCATGTCGGGATGACTTTCCAACGCCTCTTCGACCTGCACCTCGCCTTCATCCGGCAACAAGGAGCAGGTACAATAAACCAAACGACCACCCGGTTTCAGCAGACCCCAGGCATGGGCGAGCATTCGCGCCTGAAGGTCAATCAGACCACCGAATTCGGAACCGTCCTTTGCAAAAGGCAGATCAGGGTGCCGGCGGATGGTGCCGGTGGCAGAACAGGGCGCATCCAGAAGGATCGCATCATATTGGCCCGCATGGTCCAGCGCGTCGCCGACAACAACCGTTGCAGTCAGGCCGGTCCGCACAAGGTTCTCTCGAACCCGCTCGATACGCGCCTCTGAGATATCCAGCGCCGTGACATCCGCTCCGGCAGCGGCCAGTTGCATCGTCTTGCCGCCCGGCGCGGCACAAAGGTCCAGCACCCGTTCTCCCGGTTTTGGCGCCATTACCCGCACCGGCAGGGCGGCCGCTGCATCCTGCACCCACCATTCCCCGGCCTTATATCCTGGCAAGGTCGAAATCTGACCCGCCTCTTTGATACGTACCGATCCAGTTGGCAGGGTTTCACCCGACGGGACAGAAGCCCCCGGCTTCACGGTCAGATCCAACGGAGCCCCGGT
Source organism: Ruegeria sp. YTSA168 (assembly GCF_059610045.1). NCBI lineage: Bacteria > Pseudomonadati > Pseudomonadota > Alphaproteobacteria > Rhodobacterales > Roseobacteraceae > Ruegeria > Ruegeria sp. YTSA168. The sequence goes on along the minus strand of NZ_JBXWMW010000012.1, from coordinate 85,844 downwards.
AAAATGAGCCTGTTCCATTCCAGTAACGGCATCCGTGCCCCAAGCAGTGATCAGGGGATCACGCAACCATTCGGGCAGACGCGGAACGCGCATCTTGGGCCATGCTTCGGGCCCTTCAGCCGCCACCTTGCGCAATACCGCGTTAACCAGACCCTTCAGCCGCCCGTGCTTGCGTGACCGGCTGATGATCTCGACCATGGAATTCACCACCCCATGGGCCGCTTCGCCATTGCACAGCTCGACCGCCCCCAAGCGCAGAGCGTTGTGGACCGTCAGGGCAGGCGCCCGGTTCAAATGATTGTCGAGCAGCCGGTCGGCGCGCTCCAGCCCGCGCAGGGTTTCCAGCGTCAGACGCTGCGCCCGCGCTCGATCCTCGGGGCCCAGCCGGTCCAACGCGCCGACGGCCAGACATTCGGACAGCAGCCGCCCTTCTCCCAGAATCTGATCCAGCAGATAGATCGCGCTGCGTCGCGCCGCCGTTGCGTTGTCGGACATGGAACCGCCTTTGATGTGACCCTCGCCCGCATTGCCAAGGGCGGACGGGGGCGTATATCAAGCCCCTGCACGGAAAGGAACCCGATGTCATGAATGACGACCGCACAGACCTGCCCCCCGCCGCCCAGCGCGCATTGGCCGAGGCCGAGGAACGCCGCAAAAAGGCCAAAGCAAAAGAACTGCCCAAGGAACTGGGCGGCCGCGACGGACCTGACCCTGCCCGCTATGGTGATTGGGAGAAAAAAGGCATCGCCATCGATTTCTAGGCGCCTAGCCGCGCAGCGCCTGCAGAAAGTCCTGAAGCAACGCACGCTGTTTTTTGGACTTGGCTCGGTCTTCGGGCCATGTCAGCCAATAGCCATCCTTGGTCTGCAATTCTGGCAAATCGAGCCTGCGCAATCGACCCGACCGCAAATCCGCTTGTGCCAGAGGCACCGAACCCAGTGCCACACCCTGCCCCTGACGGGCTGCGGAAATCGCATGCTCCATCGAATCAAAGCTCACTTTTGACGGTGGCAATTCCACCCCGCCCGTTTTCCTTGCCCAGTCCCGCCAGCCCGGGCGTTCGCCACGCAGATCAATCAGCGGTGTGCCCCAAACTACACCGGGCGCGGCTATCGGCACCAGTATTTCGGACGCGATCAATGCAGCATCGCGCCCCGGCCATGTCCCGCGCCCATAGCGGATTTGCAGCCACGTCCGTTCCTCATCCAACGATGACCGCCGCGCCACTGAATCGGTCATCACCCGCACTTTGGGACGCATGCCCTGAAACCGGTCCAGACTGGGAAGAACCAGCGCATGAATGCTCGACGATAGCCCTGCGACGCGCAGCTCGCGCGGGGATTTGCCGAACAAATCTTCTGTATTACGTTCCAGCGCCTGTAAACTGTCCTGCACCAGCGGCAGATAGCTTTCACCTTCGACCGTCAGTGACACGCCCCGTGCTTCACGCACAAACAAGGACCGGCCCAGCCAGGATTCGAGGTTGGCAATGCGCTGGCTGACTGCCGCCTGAGTCAGCCCAAACTCTTTCGCCGCCGCCGAAAACCCGCCCAACCGGCCCGCAGCCTCGAACACGCGTAACCAGTCCAAGGGCGGCAATCCGATCTTTTTCTTAGCCATAAGATTTTCCAAGCCTCAGCCGCAAGAAGGATTAATTGTGGTAATGCCATGAACGGCGTATCTGCTCAACCAAAGCTCGCGCCGAACAGGAGAACCCCAATGCTGCGCACAGCCACTCACACCGCCTCGGTCGTCACTGTCGTGTTTGACACTGGGGCCGAGGCCCGCTTTCACGCCATCTGGCTGCGCGACAACGCGCTGGACCCGGACACTCGCGCGCCCGGCAACGGCCAACGCCTGATCACCATCGGTGACATCCCCTCCGACGTCTCGGTCAGCGCGGCACAGGTCGTTGCGGGCGATCTGCACGTGACGTTTCAGCCCGAAGATAAGACGGTCACTTTCCCCGCCGACTGGCTGGCGGAACATTGCTATGACCGCGATCACGATGCCGCACTGGGCCGCGTCGCGCATGGCCTCACCACATGGGAACGCGGCATTGATGCGCCCAGCGGTGATTGGTCCGAGGTTCACGCAACCCCCACCGCCAAGCGCAACTGGTTGGCAGCGATCGCCGAGTTTGGTTTTGCCAAGCTAACCGGCGGCCCGGCCGAGGCGGAATCGCTGCTGAAAGTGGCCGACCTGTTCGGCTATGTGCGCGAAACCAACTATGGCCCCTATTTTGAGGTCCGAACCGAGGTGAACCCGACCAACCTGGCTTATACCGGGCTTGGATTACAGGCCCATACCGACAACCCTTACCGCGACCCGGTGCCAACGCTGCAAATCCTCTATTGTCTGGAAAACTCTGCCGAGGGTGGCGACTCCATCGTGGTCGATGGATTCCGTGCGGCCGAAAAGCTGCGCGATCAGAACCCCGAAGGTTTTGCCCTGCTGACGGGCTACCCTGCCCGGTTTGAATACAAGGGCTCAGATGGCGTCTGCCTGCGCTCGCGCCGCCCGATGATCGAACTGTCACCAGATGGTGAGCTGATCGGCATCCGCTTTAACAACCGTTCCTCGGCCCCGTTTGTTGACGTGCCCTTTGACAAGATGGAAGCCTACTACGCTGCCTATCGCCAACTGGGTGACATCATCGATGATCCGGCGATGGGCGTATCCTTCAAGCTGGAACCGGGTGAGAGCTTCATCGTCGACAACACTCGCGTGTTGCACGCTCGTCTGGGCTATTCCGGCGCGGGCTCACGTTGGCTGCAGGGATGTTACGCCGACAAAGATGGCTTGCTGTCGACCTTGGCCGCAATGGAAATTGCCCAACCGGAGGCTGCGGAATGAAACCCGATTTCACAACCCTAAACCGCGACAATATCGTGGCCTTCATCGGCGACATCTTTGAACGTCGCGGCGGTGAAGAGTATCTGGGAGAACCGGTCACCATGGCCGAGCATATGTTGCAGGGCGCTACAATCGCAGAACAGAACGGAATGCCCGAAGAGATCATCGTAGGCGCATTGCTGCACGATATCGGGCACTTCACGTCCGAGTTCGGCACGTATCACCCCGATGACACCGAAGACCGCCATCACGAGGATGCCGGGGCTGAAGTGCTGGAGCAGTTCTTCCCCTCGGTCATCACCGATTGCTGCCGGTATCACGTCGCGGCCAAGCGCTATCTCTGCGCCACCAAGCCGGAATATTTCAACCGGCTGTCAACCGCGTCCGTCCATACGCTTGAGCTGCAAGGTGGCCCCATGAGCGCCAAGGAAGTGGAAGACTTCGAGGCCAATCCAAACCTGAAAGAGATCATTCAGGTGCGCTACCTCGACGAAGCCGGCAAGCGCGCGGATATGGAAACACCGGATTTCGCTCATTTTGCCCCGATGGTGCAGCGGATGGTGGACCGGCATCTTGGCGAGGGTTGATCACAGAATTCAGCCTGCCAACTGTTTTGCAAACATCTGCCGAGCTTTGCGGAGCAGGCCTATGCTCTGCACACGGGGTGATTGCATTCCTCTCTTACGGGATGCACTCTAGAATCCGTCGGATCGGAGGCAGACTTGCTGACTGTACTGTTATTCATACTCGGCTGCTTAACCCTCATGAGTCTGTCAGTTTTTGCAGCCATGATTTTTCTCACCTCAGTCTGCCCAGCCTTCAATTTCAAGGATGAATTTATTTCGTTCTGGATCAGAACACGCGGCACCCCACCCTCGCGCAGACGGATCATTCTAAACGCATATGGCGCAGGCAACTATTTCTTCATGGCTGAAAAGTGCTGGGATCAGCACACCACCAATGCGATACGTCTTATACCCAACAGGAATCTGGTTTTGAGTTTAGCCCTAGGGTGTGCGTCTTGGATAACAGCGATCCTGTTCTGGAGTGCGGCCTTTGTCTTACATAGTTATCTGAGATTGCTGTTCTAGCCACTATAATCCCAGAACATCCACCATGTCATACTGACCCGGTTGCTTGCCCTGTCCCCAAAGCGCGGCTTTCAGCGCGCCTCGGGCAAAGATTGCGCGGTCGGTGGCCAGATGGCGCAGGACAATGCGTTCGCCAGGGGCGGCAAACAGAACGTCATGTTCCCCCACAATGTCGCCACCACGAATGGCGTGGAATCCGATATCCCCACGCTTGCGCGCGCCGGTGATGCCGTCGCGACCCCGATCCGAGACATCAGCCAGTTTGACACCGCGCCCTTCGGCGGCGGCCTCACCTAGCATAAGGGCTGTGCCCGAGGGCGCATCGACCTTGTGGTGGTGGTGGCCTTCGATGATCTCGATATCGAAATCTTCATCCAGCGCCGCCGCGACCTTTTTGGTCAGCTGCATCAGCAGGTTGACGCCGAGGCTCATGTTTCCAGCACGCACGATCACCGCATGCCGCGACGCGGGTTCCAGCGCCGCGACTTGTTCATCACTCATTCCGGTGGTTCCGATAACATGCACGCAACGCGCCTGTGCGGCCAGCGCAGCAAACTCCAGCGTCGCCTCGGGCGCGGTGAAATCGATCACCGCCTGCGCCTGGGCAAACGCCTCCAGCGGGTCATTCGTGACGGTCACGCCCAGCGCCTGCCCGCCTATGGCTTCGCCAACGTCCTGACCGATCCAGTCATGGCCCGTACGCTCGACCACACCAACCAGTCGCGCCTGATCACTGTCGGTGACAGTCTTGATCAGCATCTGCCCCATACGGCCCGAAGCCCCTGTGATGACGATCCCCGGAATATGGGTCATGGCGATGTTCCCTTGCTGCAAACTGCTCAAAGCCTCCTACCCCGTTCGCGCCCGCTTGGCAAAGCCTCGCTTTGTGCTTAGATCGGAGACATGGCAAAGAACAAATTCCATGATGGCCCCGGCCCGTCCCAACGACAGCTGCGTGTCGGCGAACTGATCCGCCGCACCCTGTCCGAGGTTCTGGCGCGCGGAGATGTCCACGACCCCGACCTGAACCGCATGTCTATTACAGTCGGCGAAGTACGCACCTCGCCGGATCTAAAAATCGCCACCGCCTATGTGCTGCCACTGGGCGGCAAGGGGCAGGAGGACGTGATCGAACTGCTCGCCCGCAACAAGGGTGAGTTACGCCGCATGGTCGGCAAGAAAGTCGGTCTTAAGTTTGCGCCCGATCTGCGGTTTCGGCTGGATGACACGTTCGACCGGCTCGATGACACCCGCCGCATGTTCGAACAGGACGCGGTGCGCCGCGATCTGGACGAGTGATCCGTCTGGCCGTCACATCAGGCGCAATCCTCTGGGCCGCGCAGGCCTGGGCGGTGACGTGCGAGAAGGTCACGCATCAGGACAAGCGCTATACGATCTGCGAAGTAGATGCCGCCAACGAAGACCTGCGCCTGTTTCTGAACGATGAAACCGGCGATCTGTTGGGGCATTTTTCCTCGGTGAACGAGGCGCTTGCCCCCGGTGGCGAACGTCTGGCCTTTGCAATGAACGCTGGCATGTATCACGATGATCGTTCTCCCGTCGGCCACTATGTTGAAGAGGGTCACGAGCAGATGCGCGTGATTGCCAATCCGGGCCCCGGCAATTTCGGCTTGCTGCCTAATGGCGTGTTCTGCATCCGCGACGGGCGCGCCGATGTGTTTGAGACCATGTCCTTTGTCGAGCAGGCGCCCCAATGCCGCTTCGCCACTCAATCCGGCCCGATGTTGGTGATCGATGGTGCGCTACACCCGCGCTTTCTGCCCGATTCGACCTCGGTCTATGTGCGCAATGGGGTCGGCACCAGCGCGGAAGGCACGCGCGCAGTGTTCGCGATCTCGGATGACTACGTCACTTTTCATGAATTCGGCAGCCTGTTTCGGGATGTTCTGAAAACACCAAATGCGCTGTTCTTTGACGGCAATATCTCGCGTATGTATGAACGCGCCAGCAACCGGTCGGATGTCGGGTTTTCGCTGGGTCCGATCGTCGGCGTGGTCGAGGAAACGCCTGTAAATTGACAGCGTCTGGGCGATCCGCTAACTCGCGCGCCTCAGCAAGATTCTAGGTGCAAAATGGGACGCAAACGCAAAGGTCGCGATATCTCTGGTTGGCTGGTTGTGGACAAGCCTGCGGGCATGACCTCGACATCTGTGGTCAACAAGGTGCGTTGGGCGCTGGACGCCAAGAAGGCGGGCCATGCGGGGACACTTGACCCCGAAGCCACCGGCGTTCTGGCCGTAGCCCTGGGCGAGGCGACCAAGACCGTTCCCTATATCACCGACGCTTTGAAGGCTTATACGTTCACGGTGCGGCTGGGTCAGGCCACCAATACCGACGATGCCGAAGGTGAGGTGATCGCCGAAAGCGATGCGCGCCCTTCGGATGAGGAGATCAAAGAGGCACTTGCGCCCTTTATCGGCGAAATCATGCAGGTCCCACCCAAATTTTCAGCTGTAAAGATCGACGGCCAGCGCGCCTATAAACTGGCCCGTGATGGCGAGGATGTGGAATTGGCGGCCCGTCCGCTATGGGTCGAGGAGCTGGTTCTGGTCGACCGTCCTGACGCCGACCACGTGACGCTGGAAATGACCTGTGGCAAGGGCGGCTACGTGCGGTCGATCGCCCGTGATCTTGGGGCGGCGCTGGGTTGCCACGGCCACGTCAAAGAACTGCGCCGCATCTGGTCCGGCCCCTTCGAGGTCGAGGATGGTCTGAGCATCGAACAAATCGACGAGATGGCCAAAACCATTGCGTTGGATGATTACCTGCACCCGCTGGAAACCGGGCTGTCCGATTTGCCCGAACTGAAATGCACCGCTGAGGGCGCCACCCGCCTGCGCAATGGCAATCCGGGCATGGTACTGGCCAGCGACGTGGAATATGGCGATGAGGCCTGGGCCTCGCTGGATGGAAAGGCCGTGGCTGTGGGCATCTACAAATCCGGCGAATTGCACCCCAGCCGGGTGTTCGTTGCCTGATCCACGTGCTAGGCGAAGGGCATGATCACCCGAACCCATACCAAGGGCGACGCGCCCTCGACCGCCATCTATTCCGATTGCGAAAAATACCGCTATAGCCTGACCCGCATCTGGGACCCGACCGGGCGCAAGGCGCTGTTTGTGATGCTGAATCCTTCGACTGCGACCGAAGTACAGAATGACCCAACGGTCGAGCGCTGTGAACGCCGGGCGCGGGCCCTGGGGTTCGGCGCGTTTCAGGTGACCAACATCTTTGCCTGGCGCGATACTGACCCGCGCAAGATGCGCGCGGCTGCCGATCCGGTGGGGTCCGCGAATGACGCAGCCATTCTGGACGGGGTTACCTGGGCCGATCAAGTCGTGGCCGCCTGGGGTACCCACGGCGCGCATCTGGATCGTGGCCCGGCGGTTGAAGCGCTGCTGCGGAGCACCGGCCAGCCTTTGTTCCATCTGGGCCTGACGAAAGACAGGCACCCCAAGCATCCGCTCTACATCGCTTACACCCAACAACCCGAAGCCTGGTGACAAAGGGTTAACCACACCTCCAGCTTGGCTTTGACCAACCAACAGGTCGGATGGGATAGTTCACCCTCGGAGCAGTTTGCTTTCGGAGGGTTCCCATGTTTCTGGCCGGACTACTTGGATTGGCAGCCGTCGGCGGCGCGGCGTATGCGATGAGCGATGTCCTGACCTCGGAAGACGACGAGCGGGACGAAGACGAACCGCAGGACAACATTGCCGACGAAATCCCGGAAGGAGAGTTTCTGGAGGTCGGCGAAAATGTCGATCCGCCCGCGACAGACGACATCCCCGACATTTCAACCGGCACGGTGATTTCCGAACATCTGGGCGATCTGGTGATCGCAGGAACAGACGGTGTGGATGAGATCACCGGGCAGGAGGGGAACGACCAGATTAACGGCTATGGCGGTGATGACCTGATCAATGGCGGATGTGGCGATGACGTTATACATGGCGGCGACGGGCAGGACGTGATGTCCGGCGGTCATGGGCAGGATACGCTGCACGGCGAAGACGGTGACGACCTGCTGTTCGGCAATCAGGGCGACGACTTACTTGCGGGTCATTTCGGTGACGATGAACTGGACGGGGGCGCAGGCGACGATACGCTCTATGGTGGTCAGGGTGATGACTCTCTGGCGGGCGACAAAGGAGATGACGCGCTGCATGGCGGATATGGCGATGACAGGCTGACCGGAGGTGCGGGCCAGGACACGCTGTTCGGGGGCGATGGCGATGATCTGCTGCTTGGCGGCGACGACGAAGGGTTTGACCAGACCGACTTTCTGAACGGGGGCGACGGGGACGATACTATCGTGGCCCATACATCAGATGTGGCCAACGGGGGCAACGGGGCCGATGACATCGTCCTGAGTTCGGAAGCCGAAGATGTGACCATCATGGGCTTTGAACCGGGTGAGGACAAATTGTTTATCACTTGGGAAGACCAAACCAATCCCGACATTCAGATCGAACCGGATGAGGACAACCCCAACCTAACCCGCATCGTGGTCGACGGAGAGGAGGTTGCCCAGGTCTTTGGCGCAGACGGTATCAGCCATGACGATATTCAACTGATCACCGAGGCCGAGCTGGCCCAATATGGATCGATGGGTTAGGCCCTCAGAATCCCTTTGCCATTCCCTGCAAAAGCGCCTATACGCGCCCATCCGTATCGGAATCGGTGCGGATTTCTCCATGGGCCTGAGCTGGACGACATCCCGGCCTGCGCCATTAACTCTAACCTTTAAAGGAGACCCCGATGTCGATTACTGCCGCTGAAAAAACACGCGTCATGAAAGAATTCGCAACCAAGGACGGCGACACCGGTTCGCCAGAAGTCCAGGTTGCCATCCTGACCTCGCGCATCAACACCCTGACAGAGCACTTCAAGACCCACAAGAAAGACAACCATGGTCGTCGCGGTCTGCTGAAAATGGTCGCCCAGCGCCGTAAGCTGCTGGACTACCTGAAGGGCAAAGAAGAAGCGCGTTACCAGGACCTGATCAAAAAGCTGGGCATCCGCCGCTAAGGTTGGATCTCACCGCTTGCAGATTTCAAACGCCCGCCACTTTGGCGGGCGTTCTTGGTTTCCGGCCTAGATCGCCTGCCACTTTTTGTAGGTATCAACCGCCAGCGCGGTATCGATTACGAACATCGCCACCGCAGCGACCATCGCGACCATCGACAGCCAGAACGATCCGCTGGCCGAAGCCAAAGCCAGTGTCATGCCGCCCACGCAGGTGGCAATCGCGGCCGCCTTTTCCAGACCGCTCATATCGGTCAGAACGATACCTGCCAGCTTGGTGAAGCCGACCGATGCTTTGGCCACGCCCAGCATGGCCTTCATCTTGGCGACATCACCGCCTGCTTTGCCAGCCTTTGCGATGGCACCTGCATGGCGGGCAATCGGTTTGCTACATTTGACAGCGATACCGGCACCTGCCTTTGTCACGGTTTTGCTGCCTAGCGCTTGATAGACCCCCAAGGCGGCCATCGCCATGGTGATGATATCGGCAAAAGCCTTTGCTGCCGCGCCGATAAACGTATTCAATGCAGCCTTTTTCTTCTGGCTTTTGCTGGACCCAAGAGGCGCGCCCAGCAGTGGCGTATTGCCTTGCATCAGGATTAGACTGTCCGCCGTTTCTTCAATCGAGAAAGGCGCATCATCGATCGGGACAGTCGCGGCATCAGCTTCGGAGATCGGGTCCGGCGACAGGAAACGCGCCTTAATCTGTACCTGCTGTTCTTCGGGAAGCGACCGGATATCGGCCCCCTCTTCAGAGTTATAAAGCTCTTGCCACGCGCTTTCCATGATCGCGGCAACATCCGCGTCACTTGGCTCGGCGGTTGGCGCGGCGGTCATCAGCGGCATTTCAGTAGTTTCGTCTATATCAATATCCTCGACCGCATCTTCGGGAAGATTGTCGAGCATATCGACAAATGATTCATCGAACACATCGGGATTGAATGAAATGCCTGAGGCGGAATGAAGCTGCATGAGAAAACCTTTGCTAAACTATGAAACAACAACGCGGGTAGAATAGACGGGTTTTGGATTTTCTCTGTGGTCAACCTCACACATAAAAAACGCCCGCCAAATAGGCGGACGTTTCATTTTCTCATGGCTTAAGGCGTTTTACATCTTCGCCTTTTCTGATTTCAGTGCCAGCCACAGGCAGTAGCACATGATCAAAACCACCAGCGTGAACGGTATGCCCGTAGACACCGCGGCACCCTGCAGGGCAGATAATCCGCCACCCAGCAACAGCGCGATGGCGACCAGACCTTCGAGCGTGCACCAGAAGACCCGCTGGATCACCGGCGCGTCCATCTTGCCACCTGCGGTGATCGTATCGATCACCAGCGAGCCCGAGTCCGACGAGGTGACAAAGAACACTACGATCAGGACCAACGCGATGGGCGCGACGATCCCGTAAAGCGGCAGCTCTTTCAGGAAGCCGAACAAGGCACCTTCGGGCGCATAGCTGTCAATCACCGTGGCACGCACGCCTTCGGCTCCGCCCGCGTTCAGCATGTCGATGGCGGCGCCGCCAAAGGTTGACATCCACAGCGCGCAGACCGCTGTCGGAGCCAGTAGCGCGCACAGGATAAACTCACGCACCGTGCGACCCTTTGAGATGCGGGCGATGAACATGCCCACAAAGGGTGACCACGCGATCCACCAGGCCCAGTAAAAGGTTGTCCAGCCATGGAAATAGCTGGTGTCTTCGCGCCCGAACGGATTGGATAAGGCCGGAAGGTGGTAGACATAGTCGACCATGACGTTGAAATATCGCGCGATGGCAGTGCCGACGCCGGTCACGACGATCACAAAGATGAACAAGCCGACGGCCATGATCATGTTGATCTCGCTCAGCCGTTTGACACCTGCATCCATGCCCATCAAGACCGACCCCAAAGCGATCAGCGTGATCCCGATGATCAACAGAACAGTCACGGTCGGGCTGGGTTCGATACCAAACACCTCGTTCAGTCCAGCCGCAACCTGTTGTGCGCCCAGACCCAGCGAGGTTGTCAGACCGAACAATGTGGCAAATACCGCCAGCGTGTCGATAAGGTGGCCCCACCAGCCCCAAACGCGCTCGCCTAGGATCGGGTAGAAAGCCGACCGCAGGGTCAGCGGCAGGTCCAGATTATAGGCAAAGATCGCAAGGCTCAGACCAACAGCTGCGTACACCGCCCAGCCTTCTAGACCCCAATGGTGGATCGTCCCCACAATACCGGCGTATTCATTGCCCGGAACCGCGATGTCGATACCCAATGGCACAGCGTTTCCGCCTTCGGCAAAGTTGTAATAGACCGGTTCCATCACACCAAAGAACAAGAGACCGATGCCAATACCGGCCGCGAACATCATCGCAATCCATCCGGCATAGGAATAGTCAGGTTTGGCATCCTTGCCCCCGATCCGCACCTTGCCAACCGGCAGGACGATCAGAACAAGGCAGAACAGGGTGATTGCATCCACTGAAAGCACCAAAAACCAGTCAAACGTGCTGGTCAGCCAGGGCCGCAGCCAACCGAAGAATGTAGCAGCGGATTCCTGATTGGCCAAAGCGATCAGAACGAACGCAAAGATCAGGATACTTGAGATCAAAAAGACCGGGTTGTGGATGTCCAGACCGAAGGGTCGGACATTATCCTGCCCCAGCTCGTATTCGGTCTCAAAATCATAGATCCGTGGATCCGGATCCAGCATTTTCTTGGTTTGTGCCATTCGACTTACCCTCAGTTTGCTAGGTGCAAACGCCAAGGTCTTCGGTCGGAGGCGGCATCTGTTTTGTGTTACCTTGGCGCGTTACCGTCCTCACGACCATAGGTCTTGTAGTCCAAGCCTACACTGTCACTAAATTTACACAAAACTATTCTGCTTTTCGAATGTATCTTTCGCCTCATCGCACTGGCTAAGGGGCATCGGCAGCGTCACTGGATTTGTGCCGAAGCGCTGCGCGCAGACGATCATGCAGCGTCAGGAATTCATTAAACTGTTCCTCACCACCGTCCAGAATGTCGGCCTCTTGCACCTGCATGGTGAAGGTTGCGCGCATCGGGACCGGACCGTCGATGACAAACATCTCATACTCGGTTGGTGCAATCGCCAGACGACCGGTCAGACGCACATGCTCATAATAGCTGTCCGGGGCCCAATGATCTGATAGCAGGAGGCGGATCATCTGATTGGGCGGTGGGGGCGGCAGATGACTGCACATACCAGGCTGTGGCACCAGATAGGCAATGGCACGCCCCTGTTCATCGGGCGCTGCGGGGATGACATAACCAGCGATCGAAACGATCTGATCGTCGATCGCGGGATTGCCTGTGTTATTGGCAGTCTCACGCCGCTGGATCACCGCCTCGCGCTGAGACATAAGCCAATCGATATCGATTTGGTCGACCGCGAGAGCTTCTTCGGTTTCATCCAACATCTCTTGCCAATTCCGCCGTTCTTCCACGCTGCCGACATCCTGTTGCAATCGCCCACGCAATCGAAGCGCAAACCTGATATCATCGGCCTGCTCGTCATTCAGATCACGAAACGGATCCTCGAAAACCTGCACGGCCGGATCCGGCAAGGCGGACCACTCAACAGGTTGGATAGACGCTGCCTGTGATGGCGCACCTAAAAGGGCCAGTATGAGGACGGTCAGAAACCGCTGACAAAAGGTCATGGTATCCCCAGATATCGGAGTTAATCACTATGTAATCAATTCCTCGCCCCTTGCCACGGGTGTTCATCCGGGCAACCAATGCATGCGGGATGGCGGCCCACCGCCGCATTGTGCGGTTTCGCTTCCCTTCGGCCCCATTCTCCTGTATGCGCGCGCTATCTGAGACGTTGTGCCCTGACCCCGGCACTCGAATGGAAGATAAAGTGGGGTCGGCGGCAATGGGGCCGCCATGCAAACCGGAGACCCGCAGGGGCGGGAGTGCTCCGTTCTAGGATACGCATATGTTTGATGTAACGAAGAAATCAATGCAGTGGGGCGAAGAGACGCTCACACTGGAAACCGGCAAGGTTGCCCGTCAGGCCGACGGCAGCGTGATTGCCACGCTGGGTGAGACCAGCGTCATGGCAAACGTGACCTTTGCGCGGGCGCAAAAACCCGGTCAGGACTTTTTCCCGCTGACCGTGCACTACCAAGAGAAATATTACGCCGCCGGTAAGGTTCCAGGTGGCTTCTTCAAGCGCGAGGCGCGCCCGACCGAGAAAGAGACACTGACCGCGCGTCTGATCGACCGTCCGATCCGCCCGCTGTTCGTTGACGGCTTCAAGAACGAAGTTCTGGTGATGTGCACCGTGCTGTCCCACGACCTGGTCAACGACCCCGACATCGTTGCAATGATCGCTGCATCCGCTGCCCTGACCATTTCCGGCGCGCCGTTCCGTGGCCCGATCGCTGGTGCCCGTGTTGGGTTTGAGGATGGCGAATACGTCCTGAACCCGACCGTCGACGACATGCAGGACCTGCGCCTGAACCCCGAACAGCGTCTGGATCTGGTTGTCGCTGGCACCAAAGACGCCGTGATGATGGTTGAATCGGAAGCCTACGAGTTGTCCGAGGCGGAAATGCTGGGCGCCGTGAACTTTGCTCATGAGCAGATCCAGCCGGTGATCGACCTGATCATTTCGCTGGCCGAAGAAGCCGCAAAAGAGCCGTTTGACTTCCAGGCGCCGGATTACTCTGAGCTGTCCGCTGCCGTTAAGGCCGCCGGTGAAGAGCAGATGCGTGCCGCCTTCGCGATCACCGACAAGCAAGAGCGCACCGCCGCTGTTGCCGCAGCACGTGAAGCGATCAAAGAAGCCCTGACCGAGGAACAGCTGGAAGACAGCAACCTCGGGTCGGCGATGAAGAAGTTGGAAGCCGGCATTCTTCGCGGCGATGTCGTCAAAGGCGGCAAGCGGATCGACGGTCGTTCGACCACCGATATCCGTTCGATCGTTGCAGAAACCTCAATGCTGCCGCGTACACACGGTTCTGCCCTGTTCACCCGTGGCGAAACGCAGGCGCTAGCCGTGACCACGCTGGGCACCGGTGACGATGAGCAGTTCATCGACGCGCTGCACGGAAACTTCAAATCAAACTTCCTGCTGCACTACAACTTCCCTCCCTATTCGGTTGGAGAAGTTGGCCGCGTAGGTGGACCTGGCCGTCGTGAGATCGGCCACGGCAAGCTGGCATGGCGTGCCCTGCAAGCGGTTCTGCCTGCGGCGACCGACTTTCCCTACACGATCCGTATCGTGTCTGAGATCACCGAATCCAACGGCTCCAGCTCGATGGCGTCGGTCTGCGGTGGTTCGCTGTCGATGATGGATGCTGGCGTTCCGCTGAAAGCACCGGTTGCTGGTGTAGCTATGGGCCTGATACTGGAAGATGACGGCAACTATGCCATCCTGTCCGACATTCTGGGTGACGAAGACCACCTAGGCGACATGGACTTCAAGGTGGCTGGTACCGAAAACGGCATCACCTCGTTGCAGATGGACATCAAGGTTGCTGGCATCACGCCCGAGATCATGGAGAAAGCCCTGGCGCAAGCCAAGGACGGCCGGATGCACATTCTGGGTGAGATGGGCAAAGCCCTGTCCGAGACCAACGAATTCTCGGTCCACGCGCCGCGCATCGAGACCATGAACATCCCCACCGACAAGATCCGCGAAGTGATCGGCTCGGGCGGTAAGGTCATCCGCGAGATCGTCGAGGTTTCGGGTGCCAAGGTCGACATCAACGACGATGGCGTCATCAAGATCGCCTCGCCCGATGGTGAATCGATCCAGAAGGCCTATGACATGATCTATTCGATCGTGGCTGAGCCGGAAGAAGGTCAGATCTACACTGGTAAAGTGGTCAAGATCGTCGACTTCGGTGCCTTCGTGAACTTCTTTGGCAAGCGCGACGGTCTCGTGCACGTGTCCCAGATCGAAAACCGCCGCCTGAACCATCCGTCGGATGTTCTGAAGGAAGGTCAGGACGTAAAGGTCAAGCTGCTGGGCTTTGATGACCGCGGCAAGGTCCGCCTGTCGATGAAAGTAGTCGATCAGGAAACCGGCGAAGAGATCGTTCCCGAGAAGAAAGAAAAGAAAGAAGACGCAGAATAAACTGCCCTTCTTTCCCACATCAAAGGCCCCGGTTTCGACCGGGGCCTTTTTGTATGGTCGCTTGTGGTAGCGCGCTTCCCTACAGGTGCTCAGTTCATTCCCGATGTCGGCTACGAGCCCACTTTGCTTGATGCTTGCACGACGCACGAAGGTCAGCTTTCTCCAAAATCGCCATTGACTTAGAGTTACTCTAACTCGGTATCTAGAGGTCAGAGGAACACTTGCAAAGATGAGAATTGCTGAGGCGGCGGAAGCCTGTGGGCTGTCTGCACATACGATAAGATTTTACGAGAAGTCGGGAATGCTGCCGGAGATCGAGCGTGGTCCCGATGGCCAACGTCGGTTCACGCCTCGTTTGATCGAATGGCTGAATCTGCTGTACTGGCTGCGCGAAACCGGCATGCCCTTAAAGCAAATGCGCCGGTTCACGACGCTTGCCAAAGCAGGCGTTGCCGGTATCGAAGAACGTCGCCAGATCCTTTTGGATCATGCGGCAACGCTGAAGGCTAAACGCGCAACGCTCGAAAAATGCGAGAGCATCCTTGCCATCAAGATCGCCAGCTACGGCGAGGACACGTCAGAGGATGACCCATGAAGTTTGCCTACCTTATCGAACCGCCGTTCAATTACATCGATGCGACAGGCCGTGTCACTGGCTGCGATGTGGAACTTGCACGATATGTATTGGCAGAGCTTGGTATTGCAGATTTTGAGCCGGTAGAGACGGAATTTGCTGAACTACTGCCCGGTGTCGGCGATGGCCGATGGCGCATGACGACCGGTCTTTTTGGAACAGATGAGCGCAAGAAGAACGCATTGTTCAGTCGACCGATCTGGGCATTGCCGGACGGGCTCTTGGTGGCAAGCGGGAATAAGAAGGGTTTGAGCGGCTATCAATCCGTCGCCGAAAATTCTGACATCCGATTAGCTGTAATCCGCGATCAGTTTCAGCATCGCTCGGCGGCTGAATTTGGCGTCAGTGTAGACCGCATCATGATTTTCGAAACGTACACCGAAGCCGCACGAGCTGTTCGCGAAGGTACTGCCGACGCCTATGCGAGCGTTGGTCGAGCGCATAGCGGCTTCATCGAGCAGAACCCGTCATGGGGGCTGGAACTGGTCCTAGTGCCAGATTCAGAAAAGCCTCCCGCGTTCGGATCATTCGCGTTTGGTTTGAGCGACACAGACCTGATGAAAGAAGTCGATGCAGTTCTTTCGCGGTTTCTTGGGACCGATGCTCATCGGGAAATGGTCGCTTCGTTCGGTTTTTCGACTGCCGAAGTTGATATGGTAGCTACCTGACACATCGAAAGCAGACTCTGGCCGTGGGTTGCGCAAAGTCGGTTTCGTCCCGCATCGCTACAATCGACCGCCCACTGAATGGCACGGTATTTCTCGCGCAGCTCCGCCCATGACACGACTGCACCTTGGATTGGTAAATCAATTGTTAACTCTTATTGCGTGTATTTGCTCAAGCTTAAGATTTATTTTGTCGTTTCTAAGGGTGCCTTTCGACCGTGGCCTCAGTTACCGTATTCGAAATCAGCGCGGATCCGTTCAGCAATCGTAGCGTCGACATCACGCAGGCGTATTCAGTTGAGATCATCGACAATGATGCATTTCTCCAAGATCCTGATCCCGACAGTGCGCAGCTTGATCTCGCATCTCTGCCTGGATTTTCAGGCTCATCCCAGAATTTCAGCACGTTTGAAAGCTATACAGGTACCGTCAACGGAGCCCCTGTTCGATTTACCCTGATCCAGTTCAGCAATCCACGCTACATCATTGTCACCTCAGGTCAGGCTGCGCTGGGGGACACGATCTCGGATACGGGCTTTGCCGGAACCGCGCAGCCCGCAGCGTATCAAACCCTGCCTTCCTTCGTATGTTTCACATCCGGCTCGCTGATCCTGACACCCCGCGGCCTGCGCAAGGTTGAAAACCTCCAGCCCGGCGATCCGACCTGTGTTGCCCAAGGTGAAACCCGTATCATCCGCTGGATTGGGCGACGTCGCCTAAGCCGCCGCGATTTGCAGGCCAACCCCCATTTGTGCCCGGTTCGGATCAAGACAAACAGCTTTGGCCCCGGTTGCCCCTGCAGCGATTTGCTGGTCTCTCCACAACACCGGATCGCCGTTGCGTCCCCCGTGATGGAGCTGACGCATTGCGAACCACTTATGCTGGCCCCGGCCAAAGGGATGATCAACCAGAAAACCATCCTTCAAGAGACACCGGAAAACGGTGTTGAGTACATTCACATCCTGTTCGACAAGCATGAGTTGGTGAATGTCGAAGGTGTCTGGTCGGAATCCTTCTTTCCAGGGGACACCACCATTGACGCTCTGACCCCAGCCACACGTCGAGAGTTGTTCGAACTTTTCCCGAGCCTGGTAAAAGGTACGAGGGGTTACGGATCAACTGTTCTCCCTGTGTTGAAACCTTACGAGGTGCGGGCTCTGCAATCTGTCCTGACCACTCCGCAATGGGATGATCATCGCCCCGCCAATGAGAAAGCAGCGTAGCCCGAAACAAAGAGCTTGCCGATTTCGCAACCAACGCGCACGACCCGTGAGAACAGCTTGGAGCAGAGATTTATTCTCTCACAGGCGCATAAATTAGAGTGATCCAATGTGAAGGCCCGCTGCCTTTTTATCTCCGCCACCGCACTCATATTGCCGCCAGAAGCCAATCGGAACAAAGGACAACGATTATGGTCATTCGCGGTATCCTGGCATCGGCAACGCTGGCCCTTGTCGCAACTCATGCCTCAGCTCAAAATCTGAGTGAAGGTACATATATACAAGGGTTTCTGGGCTATAGTCAGCTTCAGGACAGTGACTTCTCCGGCACGGTCGGAGGCACAACACAGTCTGTCGATACCGATTTCGATGCAGGATATGGCATTGGTATCGCGATCGGAAAAGAAATTCCGCAATGGTCAAATGACCGGATCGGCACTCGCCTGGAGCTGGAACTGTCCTATCGCGACAATGATGTCGATGGCGTAAACTTCTCGGGCAACGGGCCAGCGCTAGAAGGCAATATCTCGGGCGATATCGCGCAAACCTCTTTGTTTGCCAATGTTCTGTTTGATTTCAAACAGTCCGGTAAGGTTACCCCGTTTGCTGGTTTTGGTCTGGGCGCTACCTATTCTGACATCGACTTTGCCTACGGCCCAGGCGTTGCGCTTGATGACAGTGACACCAATTTTGCTGCGCAGTTGATCGCGGGTGTGGCTTATGAAATCAACTCAGACACTGCCTTCACGGTTGATGCCCGCTATTCACGCGCTTTCGATGTGTCATCGGATCGCTCGACCCCCAATGGCGCGCTGACCGGCACGGTCGAAGATGATCTGGAAACGTTCAGTGTGAATTTCGGGCTGCGCTACAGCTTCTGATCTGCGAAAGCTCCTCGGTCAGACGGCCCCCGTGTCAGTTGCATGGGGGCAGCATGTATCCCCAAAAGTCCGGCCCCACGTGCTTCATCTGGCCATAAATATCCTCGGGGGGAGGCGCGCCAACAGGCGCGGCGGGGGGCAGACAGCCCCCCTGACCCGGTCCCGCCTTACGACGGGGCCTTGGTCTTACGCAGATAGGGAAAAATCGTTTCAAACTCACCAAATTTCGCCTTGGCATCTTCGTTTGAAACACTCGGCGGGATGATCACATCCTCGCCCGGAACCCAGTTCGCAGGTGTCGCAACACCCTTGGACGACATCTGCAACCCGTCCAGCGCCCGCAGGATTTCGGCAAAGTTCCGACCCACGGTCATCGGGTAGGTCATCGACAGTTTCAACTGCTTGTCGGGACCGATGATAAAGACGGACCGCACGGTTGCGCTGTCGGCCGGGGTGCGGCCATCGGGCAGGTAGGCTTCGGCGGGCAGCATGTCAAAGGCTTTGGACACAGCCAAACCATCATCCGCAATGATCGGAAAGCCGGGATTGGCCTTACCGTATTCCTCGATGTCCTTCTTCCACTTCTTGTGGTCCTCAACCCCATCGACTGAAACGCCAATCACCTTGGTGTTGCGTGCAGCCCATTCGTCGTTCAATTGAGCAACAGCTGAGAACTCGGTCGTGCAAACCGGGGTAAAGTCCTTGGGATGCGAAAACAGGATCGCCCAGCTGTCACCAATCCAATCGTGAAACTGAATGGTGCCTTGATCTGTTTCTGCGGTAAAATTCGGGACCGTGTCGTTGATGCGCAAACCCATGGGGCATCTCCTTCTTTGGTTGCTGACCGAGTCGATTGCTGTGAACCTAACCACTTTGTGCCAGAGTTAAACCTTTCGCAAATCCGGCTTTGTTTTTTTCTGAAAACACATCCGTAAGAAATTTGATCAAATTCCCCTCTTGTCGCGCGCCAGGGTCAATGACAGTGTGTGCGCAACCCCAGTTTCGGACATCACGACCAGGAGAATTCGCCATGATCGAAAAGCGTAATTTCTATATCAATGGTCAATGGACCACCCCGTCCCAGGCCCATGATTTTGAGGTGATCAACCCATCAACCGAAGACCCTTGTGCAATGATTTCACTGGGGTCAGAGGCAGACACAGATGCCGCCGTGGCAGCAGCCAAATCCGCGCTGCCCGGCTGGATGGCCACGCCGGTTGAACAGCGCATCGCGCTGGTCGAAAAACTGATCGAGATTTACCAGACCCGCAGCGAAGATCTGGCCCAAGCCATGTCACTTGAGATGGGCGCGCCCATCGATATGGCCCGCACGCAGCAGGCTGGCGCCGGAACATGGCATCTGCAAAACTTCATCAAAGCCGCCAAGGCGTTTTCGTTTGAACGGCCCTTGGGTGATCACGCACCAAATGACCGCATCATCTATGAAGCGGTTGGCGTCGCCGCCCTGATCACCCCCTGGAACTGGCCGATGAACCAGATCACGCTCAAGGTGGGTGCGGCTGCAATTGCGGGATGCACCATGGTTTTGAAACCATCGGAACAAAGCCCGCTGAACGCGATGATCTTTGCCGAGATGATGGATGAAGCAGGTTTCCCGCCCGGCGTGTTCAACCTTGTGAACGGCGACGGGGTCGGGGTTGGTTCGCAACTGTCGGCACATCCGGACGTGGATATGGTCAGCTTTACAGGTTCCACTCGCGCCGGGACGGCCATTTCCAAGAATGCAGCGGATACCCTGAAGAAGGTGCATCTGG
This sequence comes from Ruegeria sp. YTSA168, assembly GCF_059610045.1. Classification (NCBI taxonomy): domain Bacteria; kingdom Pseudomonadati; phylum Pseudomonadota; class Alphaproteobacteria; order Rhodobacterales; family Roseobacteraceae; genus Ruegeria; species Ruegeria sp. YTSA168. Next base: position 65,580 of record NZ_JBXWMW010000012.1, on the reverse strand, counting down.
AACTTGGCGGCAAGGGCGCCAATGTGGTCTTCGCTGATGCGGATGAGAAAGCCGTCAAGCGCGGTGTGCTGCATATGATGAACAACACGGGCCAAAGCTGTAACGCCCCCAGTCGGATGCTGGTGCAGCGCCCGATCTATGATCAGGCCGTTGAAACCGCGGCCGAAGTGGCCAATTCCGTTTCAGTCGCCAGCGCAGCGGAGGAAGGCCGTCATATCGGACCCGTGGTGAACGAACTTCAGTGGACCAAGATTCAGGACCTGATCCAAAAAGGCATCGATGAAGGTGCCCGCCTTGTCGCCGGTGGTACCGGGCGACCCGACGGGCTGAACAAGGGCTACTATGTCCGCCCCACGGTCTTTGCCGACGCCAATAACCAGATGACCATCGCGCGCGAGGAAATCTTTGGCCCGGTTCTGACCATGATCCCTTTTGATACTGAAGAAGAGGCCATCGAGATCGCCAATGACACGCCCTATGGTCTGACCAACTATGTCCAGACGCAGGACGTTGCACGCGCCAACCGCATGGCGCGGGTGTTGCGGTCGGGCATGGTTGAGATGAACGGCAAATCGCGCAGCGCAGGCTCTCCGTTCGGGGGTATGAAGCAATCCGGAAACGGGCGCGAAGGCGGCATCTGGGGTTTGGAAGATTTCCTGGAAGTCAAAGCTGTTGGCGGCTGGGCTGCCGAGTAACTCAGCGCGTATCTAGCTATGAAAAGGCGAGGCGCATCCTTTGCCTCGCCGCGTTTTTTCAGGCCGGTTGAACCACAAGCTGAGGCTCGCCATCCGAGGTGCACCGGGTGGATCGGCCATCCCAACCGATCACGCCTGTAACGCGCTGCCGGATCGCCGAAAAACTGTCGAACCGCACCACATCCACGGGCGTGTCAAAATGCAGGGTCAAACGGCGTTTCGCGCCATCACCCAGAACGGTCAATCCGCGAATTACGGCCGTGAAGGGCTGACCCAGATATCGGCCCTGTACCCGGTCACCCACGCTGAGATGCATCCGGTTTCCCGCGATTGCCGTCAGCGTGTTCCAATCCCGTACACCGTGCTGCCGGGCCAGAAGCTCCAGCGCCGCGCTGTGCGAAACAACTACCCCGGTGGTTTTCAAAGCCTCCCGCAGGCGTTTCGCTTGTGATTTTAGCTCCATCACCGGAGCGATTGAGTCAGATCGTGTCATCATGTGCCTCGTTTTCTGCAACGGGCGCGAAGTCAGAACGGGGTTCGCATTTCCATCCACGCGCCAGAAAAGGGCAACAGATGTTCATTCAACCGGGTTTCACCAAAGCCAAAGGCTGCGAACGGCAGGAGACCCGAACCTGCCGCGCCTTTTGGCGATATCTGTATGGCTTGTCAATCAGGCGTCTGCTTGCGCCGCCTCGTAGGCCAGCATCGCCCGCTTGACCGGCAGACCCCAGTGATACCCACCAAGGCCACCCGATTTGCGCAGCGCACGGTGGCATGGGATCAGCCAACTGACGGGATTACGGCCAACGGCGGTACCTACCGCGCGAACAGCCTGAGGGGACCCCACGCGCTGCGCGATCTCGGAATAGGTGGTGACCTGACCCGAGGGGATATGCATCAGCGCTTCCCACACTTTGATCTGCAAGGGTGAACCGATCAGGTGCAAAGGCGTCTCGGACCGGTCAGACCCAAATGAGGCTTCGACCCATGGGCGCAACTTTTCTGTGTCCTCGACATAACTGGCCTTGGGCCAGCGCGCGGTCATATCCTTCATCGCGGCCTCTTCACCTGTTTCAGCTCCGAAGGCCATACCACAGATGCCTTTGTCCGTACCCATAACAAGGGCCGGACCAAAGGGGCATTCGAACCAGCCCCAATAGATCGTCAGATCCGCACCTTTGCGCGCATATTCACCGGGGCTCATCGATTCCCATTTCAGGAACAGATCATGCAGGCGCCCACTGCCGGACAGGCCGACATTATGTGCGGTTTCGAGCGTCGTAAACCGTTCACGCAGCAACGCCTTGGCATGGCCCAGCGTCAGATATTGCTGATAGCGCTTCGGCGATACCCCGGTCCAGCGCGAGAACAGGCGCTGGAAGTGGGCCGGGCTCATATCCATCTGACGGGCCAAATCTTCAAGACTCAACAACTCACCACCCTGATCAATCAGGTCAATAGCGCGGCGCATAACGTTGTAATGGTATCCGGTCTCGGGGGTCTGGACGTTCATGGCGGTCACCTCATTCGTTGTGCTGACCATATCGCGCGCGCCCGTTGCGTGCGACCCGGAACATGCGCAATGACCGCGCAAAACCTTTTGGCTTGTCTAGTCCAGACCAAGGCGGCATTAAGGCCCGGATGGCCAAGCAACTCGATTATCATACGATCCGAGAGATCTTTACGCGTTTTCAGGCAGCCGACCCCGAACCCAAGGGTGAGTTGGAGCATGTGAACGTCTATACGCTGGTCGTGGCAGTGGCGCTTTCGGCGCAGGCGACCGATGCGGGCGTCAACAAGGCCACGCGCGAATTGTTCAAGATCGCCGACACCCCGCAAAAGATGCTGGATTTGGGCGAAGAGGGCCTGATCGAACATATCAAGACCATCGGCCTGTTCCGTCAGAAAGCCAAAAATGTCATCAAGCTGAGCCGCATTCTGGTCGATGACTACGACGGTGAGGTTCCCAATTCCCGCGCCGCACTGCAATCGCTGCCCGGTGTGGGGCGCAAGACAGCCAATGTGGTTCTGAACATGTGGTGGCGGCAACCCGCACAAGCGGTGGACACCCACATCTTTCGCGTCGGCAACCGAACCGGCATCTGCCCCGGCAAAGATGTCGACGCGGTCGAACGCGCCGTCGAAGACAACATTCCAGCTGACTTTCAACTCCACGCGCATCACTGGCTGATCTTGCACGGTCGCTATCACTGTAAAGCGCGCAAACCCATGTGCGGAACCTGTATCATCCGCGATCTCTGCGAATTTGAGGACAAGAACCTATGAAGACCTACCAACTGACCGGCATCGGAAATGCCGTTGTGGACGTCATTTCCCAAGCCGATGACAGTTTCCTGGAACTGATGGGCATCGAAAAAGGCATCATGCAACTGATCGAGCAGGAGCGCGGCGAAGTGCTCTATGCCTCGATGGAGGGTCGGGTGCAGACGCCGGGCGGCTCGGTCGCGAACACCATTGCGGGCGCGGGTGCGCTGGGTCTGGATGCCGCCTTTATTGGCCGCGTGCATGATGACGCACTGGGTCGTTTTTATGCCGATACGATGAACGAAGACGGCGTGGATTTCGTCAACCCGCCTGTACCGGGTGGCGAGCTGCCGACCTCACGCTCGATGATCTTCGTCTCGCCCGATGGTGAGCGGTCGATGAACACCTATCTGGGGATTTCCTCGGAACTGTCGTCTCAGGACGTGTCGGACGAGGTCGCGGGCAACAGTCAGATCATGTTCCTTGAGGGGTATCTGTTCGACAAGGAAAAGGGCAAGGCGGCATTTCTTGAAGCCGCACGTGCCTGCCACAAAGGTGGCGGCAAAGCAGGGATCGCAATCTCTGACCCGTTCTGCGTGGAACGTCATCGGGTCGATTTCCTGCTGCTGATCGAGAATGAGCTAGACTTCGTGATAGGCAATGAGGCCGAGATCAAATCCCTGTTCGAAACCGACGATCTGGAGGAGGCGCTGGCCAAAACAGCCGGTATTTGCCCGCTGGTCGTGTGTACACGGTCGGGCGACGGCGTGACCGTGCTGCATAATGGTCAGCGCGTGAATGTGCCCGTCGAAAAGGTGGTTCCGGTGGATGCAACCGGTGCAGGCGATCAGTTCGCCGCCGGGTTTCTGTTTGGCATGGCCACGGGCCGGGATTTTGAGACATGTGCCAAGATCGGCAATGTCTGCGCCCGCGAAGTGATCAGCCATATCGGCCCGCGCCCTGAGGCAAACATGGTTGAACTGCTGAAAGGCGAAGGGCTGCTTTAGCCGGGTCTTCTGGTTGAATTCAGAAAGGCCGGGGTGCACGCTCCGGCCTTTTTCATTTGTCCGAGAACAGCGCGAGCCAAATTCCGGCGAACATGAATACCCCGCCGAGATTCACACAGACATGCCAGATCGCATAACGAAACGGCATGGTTTTTTGCGCGTAGAAAACCGTTCCGATAACATAACTGGCGGCCCCGGCGACGATGCACCACAGGGTCGCCATCGGTACAGTCGTCATATCGGGCATCGCGCTTAACCCGATGGCCCCAAGCCCCAGATAAGAGGCGGTCGACCATTTGGATTTGATGGTTTCGTTGGCGATCTTGTTCCAGACAGCCACGATGGTCAGACCCCAGCAGACCCAAAGCAAGGTCATGGTCCACGTCGTGCCCGCCTGAACGAAGAAGGGCGTAAACGTTCCGCAGATACTGGGGTAGATTGCTGCATGATCGATCCGGCGCAACACCATGCGACGATCATGCCAGGGGGCGAAGTGATAGGCCCAGGACGCCAGGTTCGAAGTCAACGCGCACAGAACATAGACCACAACCGCAAGAAACAAAGCCGTCTCAAGTCGGGCATAGGCATTGATCAAAAGAACGCTGCCTGCTGACAGGATCAACAGCAACCCGACCGCATGAACGGCCATGTCTGCACTACGGTGTGCCTGAGAGGTGCTTGGATAGGTCGTATACGTCATGAGAAATCCGGAAATGTCATCTCGGCGCTAACCACCAGCCTGGGAAATGTCCAATCTTCCCCGACGTTAGACGCCGCGCAAACGGTGCCTTCAGGACAGATGCGCTTTGAACGCGCTCAGAACCTGTTCGTAAACATCACGTTTGAATGGCACGATCTCGTTCACCAGTTGGTTCGGCTCTTGCCATTTCCACTGGGTGAATTCGGGATGATCCGTGGCGATATTGATCTGATCGTCAGTCCCCTTGAAATGCAGCAGGAACCACTTCTGCTCTTGCCCGCGATAGCGGCCTTTCCAGATGTTCGGAACGATGTCATGCGGCAGATCATATGGCAGCCAGCCGTCGGTTTCGGCGATGATCTCGACCAGATCAGCGGTCACCCCGGTTTCTTCCCAAAGCTCTCGCAAGGCCGCATCGCGCGGGTCTTCGCCCTTGTCCACCCCACCCTGCGGCATCTGCCATGCGTCTTGTGGGCCGTCGTTTCGCATACCCACAAAGATCTTGCCCTCGGCATTCATCAGCATCAGCCCGACGCAGGGGCGATAGGGCAGTTTGGCAATCTCTTCAGGGGTCATATGCGGCCTCGTCACTTGTGAGGCCAACCTCTAACAAGGGTGAAAGCGCACGCAAAGGGGGTGACGTTAGGTTTTGCGTGACAAAGGTGACGTGCAGGTCAATTTAGACCACAACTTCGGGAGGGAGAGTTTCGCCATGACTGCGTACCCAAACATGCTGGCCCCGCTGGATCTGGGCTTTACCACGCTGAAGAACCGCGTGCTGATGGGCTCGATGCATACCGGACTGGAAGAAACCGGTGACTGGAATCGGGTGGCCGAGTTCTATGCCGCCCGCGCGCGTGGTGGCGTGGCGCTGATGGTCACGGGCGGCATCGGGCCGAACCTCGAAGGCTCGGTCCTGCCCGGAGCCGCGATGATGACCAGCGACAAGGATGTGGCCAACCATTCCATCGCCACCGACCGGGTGCATCAGGCGGGCGGCAAGATCGCCATGCAGATCCTGCATGCGGGCCGCTATGCCTATGGGCCGAAATGCGTGGCGCCCAGCCCGATCAAGTCTCCGATCTCACCCTTTCCGCCGACCGAGCTGGACGAGGACGGCATCGAGAAGCAGATAGGCGACATCGTCAACGCCGCCGTGCTGGCGCAAAAGGCGGGCTATGACGGGGTCGAGATCATGGGGTCCGAGGGGTATTTCCTGAACCAGTTTCTGGTGACGCACACCAATAAGCGCGAGGATCGCTGGGGCGGGTCCTATGAAAACCGCATGCGCCTGCCGATTGAGGTGGTGCGCCGAACGCGCGAAGCTGTAGGCACGGATTTCATCATCATCTATCGCTTGTCGATGATCGACCTGGTGCCCAATGGCTCGACTCATGACGAGGTCGTGCAACTGGCGCAAGAGATCGAAAAGGCTGGGGCCACAATCATCAACACCGGCATCGGCTGGCATGAGGCGCGCATTCCAACCATTGCAACCAGCGTTCCACGTGCGGCTTTTGCTTGGGTGACCAAGAAACTGATGGGCAAGGTAACGATCCCGGTCATTACCTCGAACCGGATCAACACGCCCGAAGTGGCCGAAGAGGTGCTGGCCACCGGCTGTGCCGACATGGTGTCGCTGGCCCGGCCAATGCTGGCGGATGCGGATTTTGTGAACAAGGCTATCGCGGGGCAGTCGGCGCAAATCGCGCCCTGCATTGCCTGCAATCAGGCCTGTCTGGATCACACATTCAGCGGCAAGCTGACCTCGTGTCTGGTCAACCCGCGCGCATGCCACGAAACCGAATTGGTGATCGAGAAAGCCGACGCACCGAAATCCGTAGCCATCGTAGGCGCGGGCCCCGCAGGCCTGTCCACTGCGATGACTGCGGCCCAGCGCGGCCACAGCGTCACCCTGTTCGACCGCGCGCCCGAGGTCGGCGGGCAACTAAACATGGCCAAGCAGGTTCCGGGGAAAGAGGAGTTCTGGGGCCTTGTCGATTGGTACCGCACCATGATGGACGATCTGGACGTAAACGTGGAACTGAACCGCGAGGTCGGTGTGGATGACCTGATCGGCTTTGATGAGGTGGTCATCGCCACCGGCGTCATCCCCCGTGATCCGGAAATCCCCGGTCAGGATCGGGACAACGTGCTCAGCTATATCGACGTTCTACGCAACAAGGCTGATGTCGGGAGATCAGCGGCTGTGATCGGCGCGGGAGGCATCGGGTTTGACGTCTCTGAATTCCTTCTGGAAGACGGGCACAGCGCCACCACCGATCTGCCGCTATGGATGAAGGAATGGGGCGTGACGGACCCTGCCGAACACCGCTCGGGCCTTGCACCCGAAGGGCCGCAGCCCGAAGCGCCTGCGCGTCAGATCACCCTGCTTCAGCGCAAGAAACAGGCACATGGCAAAGGCTTGGGTAAAACAACCGGCTGGATTCACCGCGCGACGCTGAAGATGAAGGACGTCAATTTTGTTGGCGGCGTGAATTACGAGCGGATCGACGAAGATGGCCTGCACGTCAGCTTTGGCGAAGAGCGCGCCGATCCTACGGTGATTGCGGCGGACACGATTGTCCTGTGCGCAGGTCAGGTCTCGGACCGCAGCCTCGCCGATGCACTGATTGATCGCGGGATCACCCCGCATGTGATCGGCGGCGCCGATGTGGCGGCCGAACTGGATGCCAAACGGGCGATCAACCAGGGGACAAGGTTGGCGGCAGCGCTTTAGGCGCTGTCAGTCAGATAGGGCCAGCTTGACCCCAAGCGCACCAAAGGTTGTGGCAAAGCAGCGTTTGATCCACGCCATGACCGATGGTCGGTGGACTATATAGTCACGCGCAAACGCAGCGCATGCGCCATACACAACAAAGACAATAAACGTCATCACCATAAAGATGGCGGCAAGCTGAATCAGTGCCACACCCGCATGGGCTGTGTCAGTTGGTAGGAACTGAGGCAGGAAAGCTAGAAAGAACAGCGAAAGCTTAGGATTCAACACATTGATCAAAGTGCCGGTCACGGCAATCTTAAGGTAGCTCCGGGCAGACTTATCGGCATTCACTTCCATCGCACCGCCATCGCGGAGAATTCCCCAGGCCATATAGAACAGGTACAACACGCCAAGGTATTTGAGCACCTGAAAGGCCAAAGCGCTTGTATGCAAGAGTGCCGCCAGACCAACGATGCTTGCCAAAGCCGCTGGAAGGATACCAACAGTACACCCAACCGCTGCCGCGACGCTGGCGCGGAACCCACGCCCGAGGCCAATCGCCAACGTGTAGATCACACCCGTACCCGGCAATAGCACAACGATCAAAGACGTGAATAGAAACTCAAGCGACATGGTCCCCTCCGACTTGTCCGCGCAGAGTTCATCACTTCTGATAGGATGTAAACAGCGACCGCAATCGCGCCGCTTATTCGACGGTAATCGTGATCACCTCGGACATCACAGGTGGATTATGCGGCACGTGGCCCGCATCCCCCAGCACCAGCTGAAGCGTATGTTGTCCGGCAGGCAGGCCCAGTGTCACCTCCGTCTGGCCGCCGCCAAAATGCATGTGGTTGTCATCGGCGGGCAGGCCATAGGCCAACTCATCCGCTCCGTCTTCGCCCTCACCAATCGGTGGGCGGTTGATCAGCAGGTGGTGATGACCCGTATTCTCTGCCTCGGTTCCCGCAGGCGCAACACCCATTCCGCTGAGGCCAAAGACGACAGTGACCGGAGATTGAACGATGTCGCCATCGGCAAGATTCACAAAATAGACCTTGGCATCGGGATTCGAAGGGGTCTCGCCCCCAGCCCAGGCAAAACTTGCGCTCAGACAGAACGCGGCGATGGTTAGAAACGATTTCATAGACTCCTCCCAGGTCACAAAATTGCCATTCTAACCATAGCACAAACGCGAAATTATGTAGAATTCGGTGCTTATCGTCGATGCTGACGGACCGGAAACCACTGTTTCCGCGTTTCTGAACTGCAAACGATCCGATTCAAAACCCTGATATTATCCCATGTCTGCCCCGTTTCCGCCCAGATTCGGAACCAATATCACCTTCGAAAGCAAGACCTGGGGAACGAGTATGGATCGACTGACCGAAATGGAAGCCTTCGCTAACGTGGTGGACCAAGGTGGCTTCACCGATGCGGCCAAGAAGATGGGTATCTCCAAATCGGCAGTGTCCAAACACGTGTCGAGCCTTGAGGCGCGGCTGGGTGCACGGCTGTTGAACCGCACCACGCGTCGGGTTTCACCAACCGAGATCGGGCTGGCCTATTATGACCGCGCGCGCCGCGTTCTGAATGATGCGGGCGAGGCGGATGCGCTGGTCACTTCGATGCAATCGGCACCCTCGGGCCTGCTGCGCATCAGCGTTGCAACCGATTTTGGCGTCAATCACCTGTCGCCAGTCCTGTCCGAGTTTCTGTCAGCCTATCCCGACATCACCGTGAACATGGTTTTGAATAACCGGTATGTTGAGCTGATATCCGAAGGCTTTGACGTGGCCGTTCGCATTGGAGAGCTGGAAGACAGCACCCTGCGCGCCCGTAAGCTGACGGAAACCGTCAAACGCATGGTTGCGGCGCCCAGCTACATCGAAAAGTTCGGACGCCCGCAAAAGATCGACGATCTGAACGAACACAAACTGCTGCATTATTCCAGCCAGTCCTCGGGCAGTGTGTGGAAACTGACCGCACCTTCGGGTGAAAAACGGCAGGTCCGCACCGCCGGCTGGCTGAGTGTGAATGACGGGCAGTCTCTTTTGAATGCCGCAATTTCGGGCTTGGGCATCGCCCACCTGCCTAGCTACCTTTATGCGGAAGCATTGAAATCCGGCCTTGTGCTGGATGCTATGCCATCGCTACCGGATGAGGTGCAGGGAGTATATGCGGTCTATCCTCCCGGCCGCTTTACCCAGCCGAAAGTGCGCGCATTCATCGATTTTCTGGTCGAGTCCTTCAACGAGAAGGGTCCGATGGATTGGTAAGTCTCTCCCTGTGAACTGGAACGGCCCGTGCAGAAATGTGCGGGTCTTTTTTTATGGGCGGATTATCGACAGACCTATAGACCGGGCGGAAGAGCGCAAAGCGTCCTTCAGCACATTTTGACCCGGCGGTGGGGTCTCAGAATTGCGTGCCAGCAGGGCGATATCACGATTGGCGTTGGGAATGGACAACGGACGCAACCGCACCTCGTCACGGTAAATCCCTTGTCTACGGGCAAATAGATCAGGCAGAATCGCAACACCAACACCTGAGGCGGCCATGAGGACAATGGAATCGAGGGTCGTGCCCTCATATTCATCCGAAACGACTCCTCCACATTCTGCCGCCAACCCGTAGACGATGCGCGACAAGCGGTGACTCTGATCAAGGGTCAGGAACAATCGATTCTGCAAATCCGCAGCGCTGACACCATGGATATCTTGCGCCAACACGTCATCCACTGCCACGGCGATCCAAAGCGTTTCGTTGAACAAACGGTATTGCAGCGTGTTGGCGTGGTCTTCTGGTGTTGACAGGATCAAATCAAATCGGCCAGATTTCAGGCCCTGCTCCAGATCCAATGTGTTTTCCTCGCGCACGACAATGCGCAACCCTGGACGCTGCCGATGCACCTCCTTGATGGCTTGCGGCAACAAATATGGTCCGATTGACGGCAGGACGCCCAGTCTCAACCTTCCCCCGACCGGCATATCAGTGGTCATCGCGTGGCGAAGGTCTTTGACGTCCGCAAGAATCTTTTGAGCGCGCGAGATGAACTCTTCCCCTTTTGTCGTCACCTGAATTCCACCTCGGTTGCGCTCGAAGATGCGAGTGCCAAGCTCTTGTTCTACAGTCGAAATTTGTGTCGAAAGGCTGGGTTGGCTGACATTCAGCACTTCAGCCGCGAGGCTGAACCGCCCAAGGCGGCTGACCGTGACGATGTATTCCAACTGACGCAAGGTTGGGCGCATTTCATAGCCTTAAACTAATTATAATTTAGAAAGATAGTATTTGGCGAAAATGAATTTGCAAGGCACCTAGCCCGAAACCGAGGGAACAGGAGCCTATAAATGCCCGGAGTGATCGAGACGCTGTCCAGCAATCTGCTGGTACCTACCATATTGTTTTTTGCCCTTGGGCTTCTGGCGGCCTTCGTGCGCAGCGATCTGTCGATTCCAGCAGGAGCGGCCAAGTTCATGTCGCTCTATCTGCTGCTTGCCATTGGGTTCAAAGGAGGGGCCAGCCTGGCCGCCCACGGCATTCACCTGCAACTGTTCCTGACCCTGATAGGCGGGGTTGCCTTGTCATTTGCCATCCCATTTGTTGCCTTTGGTATGCTTAGGGTCATGACACGGCTGGATCCGCTGAACGCAGCAGCGGTGGCAGGGCACTATGGGTCCATCTCGATTGTGACGTTTGTCACTGCCATCAGCCTGCTGGATCTTGTGGGCATCAGTCATGACGGTTTCATGGTAGCCGTTGCGGCAGCGATGGAGGTTCCAGCCATTCTGTCGGCGCTTTGGCTCGCGCACAAGACCGGCAACAATGGCGTCAAGGATGACAAGCTGTGGCGGGACCTGCTGGCCAATGGCTCGATTGTTCTGCTCACCGGTGCGTTTGTGATCGGGGCCATTACCGGTGGTGAAGGAATGCAAATGATCGCGCCTTTCATCGTCACACCTTTTACCGGCATCCTGTGCCTGTTTCTGCTGGATATGGGCCTGTCGGCTGGACGCAGCCTGATCAGCAATCGGGACAAGCTGTCGGTTGGTCTGTTTGCCTTTGGCGTTCTGATGCCTCTGATCGGTGCATTGATGGCATGGGCGGTCGGAACCCTGATCAGTTTGCCACAGGGCAGCTTGTTCCTGTTCATGGTGCTGTCGGCTTCCGCCTCATACATCGCGGTTCCGGCTGCCATGAAAATCGCGCTACCGAAGGCCGAATCCGGGATTTACCTGACGCTTTCGTTGGGTGTTTCGTTCCCGTTCAACATCACCGTCGGATTGCCGCTTTACCTGTGGTGGGTCAGTTGACCAGCAAAACGGCCTCAACCCGGCGGTTGAGGTCGCGCCCTTCGGGCGTCGCGTTCGAGGTGATCGGGGCAAGATATCCCACGCCCTGAGCCTCGATCCGGTCAGCAGCCACGCCATGCGCTTCGATCAACCGGCTACGGACCGCCTCGGCCCGGCGTGTGCTGACCCGGATATTCGCGTCCAGGTCGCCGGTATCATCGGTATTGCCAACCAGCGCCAAACGCATGCCTGGGTTGTCAGCCAGAAATCCGGCCAGCAACGAGAGCGAGGAAAATGGCCCGTCGCCCAGCGCCACCTCACCCGTGCGGAAATGCAGGTCGTCCAGAATGACGTGCCCGTTTTTCTGCAACTCGACCAAAAGGCCCTCGGTTCCATCGACGGATTGTTCAACAACAATAGGTTCTGGCGCGGGCTGATCGGCCGGAGTGACCCGGATCATTTGCACATAGCCGTCGGGCGTATTCCGGCTGACCAGCAGGCTCAGCACGGTTTGCCCTTTCTGTGCTGCCAGAAACCGGTAGTCCTGAATGGCCACATACATGTCGGGCGTGGGTACGACCTCGGTTCCAAACCGAAAGTCAAAACCGCCACAGACGCGGGCCTCGCATTCGAAAAGGATGTCATATCCTTGCGCTTCGATCTGATCCCGCAGTGGGGCCAGCAACTGCAGGGTCGTGCTGGACCCGGCCTGCAGGCGCCACGTGTACCGCTCAACCTGCCCTTCGACGGTTCGTGATGGCACAGCCCCATCTGCAAACGGTCCGGTTGGCAGATCATAGCTGTCCAGGGCCGAACTGCGGTCGCTGATCTGCTGTGCCGTCTGCGGCAAGGTCAGTTCTTGCGCCACCACAGGTCCGGCACAAACCAGCAAAACAGATACAAGCGTTCGGATCATCGAAATTGCGCGTGGTATTCGGGGTTTGGTGCCATGGCGGTGGCGCTGGCGACCCGGTTGGACATGTTGAAGAACCCGGCCACATTGGCGATGTCCCAGATGTCACGGTCGCTGAACCCCACATCGCGCAAGTGCTGACGGTCAGGTTCTTCAATCTCGGCGCTGGCCTTGGTCATTTTGGCAGCAAAATCCAGCATGGCACGCTGACGCGCATCTAAAGGTGCAACGCGATAGTTCATCGCCAGCATCTCTCCCAATTGCGGATCACCCGACAGCTGCCGCACTGCCGCACCATGGGCAACAAGACAATAGAAGCATTTGTTGATTGATGACACGACAACCGCGATCATCTCACGTTCCAGTTTGGACAGCCCGCTATCGGCCAGCATCAGGTCGTTATACATGGCGGTAAAGGCGTTCAGCTTATCGATATCGAACGCGTAGGCCCTTAGCACATTTGGCACCATGCCCAGTTTCTCGACACAGATATCAAAGTATTTCTGCGTCTCAGGTGGCAGCGGATCGACCATAGGCAGGTCCAGCGCGGTAGGCATATCTTGTTGTGTCACGGGGACCTCTCTTCGTCAGATAAGTTGACGGTAATGGTATTCGCCCACGATCTCCATCCCAAGCGCGCGGTAGAGACCATTTGCCCCTTGGTTCGCCTTGGTGCAGATCACGCTGAGCGTTTGCGCACCGTTGTCGCGCCCCCATATGGCAGCGGCCCGCATCGTCCATTCGCCCATACCCTGCCGTCGGTGATCTGGCAGAATCTCAAGCGCATGCAGCATGGCGATGTTCTCGTGCATCGCAACAAATGCAGCTCCGCAAGGTTGATCCGAATGGCGCAAGAGCAGGCTGGTCTTGGGCCCTTTGGCGCGCTCCATGATCGCCACTCTTTCAGGGCCGATCCCACCGGAGGCCCAGATTTCCCGCATTATTGCAAGCGGTTCCCAGATCTGGAAAACGGTGACCAACGGGATCGGGCGATCTGTCAGTTCTGAAACAGGGCAGGTGTAGATGTTAACCGGGTCCAGCACCTGATAACCGCGCGCGGCAAGCTGCGCATCCAACGCTTCATCACCTGGGCGCAGGCAAAAGATGCGCTTTTGCCCCATGGCAAGCATTGCCTGTTCTGCCGCATCAATATCCGCTTCGCTGACCAGGCCTACGGCACTGGCTGCCGAAACCCGCGACCCGCCGCCCTGACCCCGGCGCAGCTGAAAAGGGCCCAACTGCCCATACCCAGCCGCGGGCCAGGTGCCATCGACAACCTCGGCCCAATTGACGCTCACAATTCCAGCTCTTTTGCCAGTTGGGTCATGGCGGCGTCGATGCGTGTCCCTTCGGTTCCACGGATCACGACGTTTGCGCCGAAAACCCCGTTAACTTGGAACGGGTAGCAACCGATCGACAGGTCATCATAGGTGTCCGCCAAAGAGGCCAAAGTCGCCGCGATGTCGCCCTCACCCCGGTCCACGCGCAGGGTCTGAGACAAGAGCGGGCTGCCTCCGGTCAGCTTGGGCAAAACGCTCGCCACCATGGCCTGAAACACCGATGGCACCCCAGCCATGACATGGACGTTTTCGATGGTAAAACCCGGCGCGGTTGAGACCGGGTTGTCAATCAGAGCCGCACCATCGGGGATACGGGCCATGCGCAGGCGCGCTTCGTTCAGCTCCAATCCCGATTTGTCATAATGTGCCTGCAACAGGGCCCTTGCATCATCTCGCACATCAATATGCGCCCCAAAAGCGCGCGCTATGCAATCGGCAGTGATGTCATCATGGGTCGGGCCGATCCCACCGCTGGTGAACACAGTGTCATAGCTGCCGGACAAAGCCTTCACAGCGGCCTCAATCGCCGGGGCATCATCGCTGACAATGCGCACTTCGTTCAGGTCGATACCGTGTTTGGTTAGCTCTCCAGCGAGGTAGTGCATATTCGCATCGCGCGTCCGGCCGGATAGAATTTCATCCCCGATCACCAGCATTGCAGCGGTTGGATTGGCCATAGCGCTTCCCCTCTTGATCGACCTTAGGGGCAGGTATAGGCCCTAGGCTATGCGATTTGAAACCCCTCTTGTCCCCGCCCGCCTGATCCGCCGTTACAAACGCTTTCTGGCCGATTGCACACTGGAGGACGGCAGCCAGATCACCGCCCATTGCGCCAATCCTGGTTCGATGTTGGGGCTGGCGGAACCTGGGCAGAAAATCTGGCTGGAACCGAATGACGATCCAAAGAAAAAGCTGAAATACGGTTGGCGGCTGGTTGACCATGAGAACGGACATTTCACCGGGGTCGATACATCCGTGCCCAACAAAGCCCTGCGTCTGGTGTTGCAGTCGGGTGAGATTCCCGAACTGGCCGCCTATGATAGCGTCCGGGCCGAGGTGAAATACGGCCAGAACAGCCGCATCGATTTCCTGCTATCCGGTCCCGGCCTGCCCGATGCTTATGTCGAGGTCAAAAGCGTCACCCTGTCTCGTGAACCCGGGCTGGCCGAGTTCCCCGACAGCGTCACCGCACGCAGCACCAAACATCTGGGCGAGTTGGCCGCGATGGTCGAGCAAGGGCACCGGGCGATCATGCTGTATCTGGTGCAGCGCACCGATTGCGAACGCTTCGCGCTGGCCGCAGACATCGATCCAGCCTATGCGGCGGCGTTTAAGGCTGCACAGGTGAAAGGAGTGGAACGGTTGGCCTATGGCACTCGGATAACGCCCGAGGGCGTTTGGGTTGATACAAATGCCTGCATCGGATCTGAAACCAAGATATGATCGCAGGATGTCGGTGAAACCTGTTCGCGGCAAAAGCCAGTACGGCCAGCTAGGAGCCCCCTGATGGTAGAAGTATCGATTGAAACCTGTACCGAGTTACCGGAAAAGGACGCATTCAACAGCATTTTATCGCAGTATTATGGCCTCATCGTCCAACGAATGCAGGAAATGGGTTTCGACATAGACCCAACCGCACCCGAAAGCGCAATGGCCGAATTCTGGGCCAATTCGAACGATTATCTGCCTCCGGACGGCTGCATCGTTGTGGCGCGAGATGCCGCCGGTGAAATCATCGGATGTGGCATGCTGAAACGGCTTGATGACCAGACTGGTGAACTCAAGAGAGTCTTTGTTGTTGAGGGCGCAAGAGGAACAGGCACCGGAAAAGCACTGATCGAAGCCCGAGAAACGGCCGCGCGCGCGATGGGTCTGACACGATTGGTCGCCGATACGCTGACGCCCAATGTCGAAATGCGCAGCCTTTATCCAAAACTGGGCTTTGTAGAACTGGATGAACCAATTGAGACGACAACCTACAAAGACCAACCTATGCTGCGCCCGCATATGCACTACTTCGTGAAAGAAATTTAAGGCAATACGCCCTTGCTGGCGATACTTGAACACTGCGACACACCCGCCAATTTGGGGATCTCAGCCCCACGCCCTCTGGAACTTTCTGCACAAGCAGCGTAAATAAAGTGCTGCGCGACATATTTGGAGCTGAGCGTCGATGAAAGAGCATCGCGGCCGTATGACGAAGGACGGCATTCGCATATATGAACAGGGTGACTTTGCTGGCATGCATGCGGCAGGGGCCTTGGCTGCGCGGATACTCGATGACATTGCCGAGCATGTGTTTCCCGGTCAGACAACCGGCGCGATTGATGGGCTGATCACGCAGATGGTCGAGGATGCAGGCGCGACCTCGGCGACCATCGGCTACAAAGGCTATCAGCACGCCAGCTGTATCAGCGTGAACCACGTCGTGTGCCATGGCATCCCCGGCGACAAGAAGCTGAAAGAGGGCGATATCCTGAATATCGACGTGACCGTCGTTGTCGATGGTTGGTTCGGTGACACCTCGCGCATGTACGTGGCGGGAAAACTGCCTCGCAAAGCCGAGCGCCTGATCCAGGTCACCCATGACGCGCTGTTCAAGGGCATCGAGATGGTCAAGCCCGGCAACACGTTCGGTGATATCGGCCACGCCATTCAGGCCTATGTTGAGGCGCACCGGATGAGCGTTGTCCGCGATTTTTGCGGCCACGGTCTGGGCCGAGTGTTCCACGCACCGCCGAACGTTCTGCATTACGGCCGTCCGGGAACCGGCGCGGTGCTGGAAGAGGGCATGTTCTTCACCATTGAACCAATGGTCAATCTGGGACGTCCCGAAACCAAAACGCTGGCCGATGACTGGACCGCCGTAACCCGCGACAAATCCTTGTCCGCGCAGTTTGAGCATTCAGTAGGTGTCACGGCAGATGGGGTTGAGATTTTCACCCTGTCACCTGGCGGGAAGTATCACCCGACCTACTCGTCCTGATCGGCGGCCTGTTCGCGCAGAAGCTTCAGCAACATCGTCTCTGCCCCCCATGGCGTGACAGCATCATGGATCAACACCGGCGCATTCCGTGGCTTTGGCGGCGGGTTTGTCGCTGTATCGGTATCTGGCGCAATGCTCCAGATTGGCAGGGATAAGGCGCGGTCCATAGCGCCGACGATAGCACGGTTCGATCAAATCCCCAAAAGATCGGGAACTGCTGCCATATCCTCAAAGACCTCCGCCCCAAGCTCTGCAAGGCTCGCGCCACCCCCATGTGGTGCGTAAGCCAAACAACGCATATCGGCGCGGATGGCTGCGGTCACACCGCTGGCGCTGTCTTCGATCACAACCGGAGATTTGGCCCCAAACTGCGCGGCAGCGGTGCGAAACATGGTCGGGTCCGGTTTTCCAACGCCGATTGTATAGGCCGAGAACATCACATTCTGAAACCGGTCCCAAAGACCATGCTGGCCCAGCGTGATCTTCATCTTCTCGACATGGCCATTTGAAGCGACGCAGAACGGCAGGCCTTGCGTGTCCAGGATTGTCAGCAATTCGGGTATGCCTTTGACCAGCGGCACACCGTTGCGCAGCCGGGCATAGGTTTCTGCGTAGACTTCATCGATCCAGTCGCCGAGCAGGGCGGCGCCCATTTCGCCCGCGATCTCCTGCGCGCGGGCCATGGTGGTGCCGACGAACGTATCCATACACTCGGCCATGGTCAGGTGCAGGCCATACTGGGCCAGACTATCGATCATCACCTGGTTCATCAGTGGCTCGCTATCGACCAGAACGCCATCGCAATCGAAGATTACCAGATCGTGCATCTTAGCCCTCTGTGCGCCACATCAGTGAGATATGCGTGTCGCCATATTTTCGCTGGTCGCGCAGATCGAACCCTTCGGGCGCAGGCATCGAGGCACTCTCTTCCCAGACAATCAGGGCATCGGTGGCGAGCCATCCGCCCTGCCCCGCCATGGCTAATGCCTTCTGGCCCAGGGATTTGCCATAGGGCGGGTCAAGAAAGACAAGGTCATATGGCGCGCCGGGATTGTCACCAAGGCGGGTTGCATCGCGCCGGATCAGATCACTCTGCGTCCGGCTGCCCGTCAGCTCGATATTCTTGCGGATCAAACCCTGCGCAACCCGACCGTCATCGACAAACGTGACATGGGACGCGCCGCGCGACAGCGCCTCAAGCCCCAGTGCGCCGGTGCCTGCAAACAGGTCCAACACGCGCAGACCGTCGAAGTCGATCTGATGCATCAGGACGTTGAACAGGCTTTCACGCACCCGGTCAGTGGTGGGGCGCAGATGCGCGCCCGCATCGCCCCTGCCGACGGAGGCCAAGGCGCGGCCCCGGAAGTCTCCGGCGATGATCCTCACGCTTTGAGTAGCGGCTTCAGGTCCGCTTCCGGGTCTGCGACCACGGATGGATCAGCTGTCTTGCCCGCATCGATCAGGCGTTTGCCAACCATGTAGGCACGGGGATCATTCATTGCGTCGACCGCGATCAGCTGATCGCCCTTGTAGTACCAGAACGACACCGTCGCGCCCTCGCCTTTGCGGGTCACAACCCGGTCATACCCCGTGTTCAGCCCAGCGATTTGTAGTTTGACGTCATATTGATCTGACCAGAACCACGGCGTTGCGGTGTAGTCCTTGGCGGCACCCAGCATGTTCTGAGCGACAATCTCGGCCTGGTCGATAGCGTTTGGGACGCTTTCAAGACGAATACGCCCTTCGCCATGCGGGAAGGATGCACAATCGCCTGCCGCCCAGATCGATGGGTCAGAGGTACGGCCATGCGCGTCGGTTTTAATGCCGTTGTCCAGTTCCAGCCCCGCCATCTCGGCCAGTTGTGTCGATGGGGCGATGCCAACACCGACAACCACGAAATCTACCTCGATCTCGGACCCGTCCGTCAAAACGGCGCCGACCACTCTGCCGCTGTCACCGATCAGCCGATCCAACCCAACGCCTTCGCGGATATCCGCACCGTATTCGCTGTGCAGCGCACGGAAGTAATCGCTGGTTTCCTTCGCAGCGACACGTTGCAAGATACGCTCGGCCATCTCTACCAGAGTCACTTTGACCCCGCGCTTGGCACAGACGGCCGCGGCTTCAAGCCCGATATAGCCGCCACCCACGATCAACGCGCGTGCGCCTTCGGTGACACGGGGCTCCATCTCATCGATATGCGCCAGATCGCGTACCACATGTACGCCCTGCAGATCACCTCCGATCGCGGCGGGGAGATAGCGCGGGTCCGATCCAGTAGTCAGCGCCAGTTCGTCGTAGGAAATGGCATCATCGCCAACCGTCACCGTCTTGGCCTGCGGATCAATTGCGGTGACACGCTGCCCCAGGCGCAGAGTGATGTTGTTTTCGGCATAGAAGCTCTCGGGTCGCAGGAACAAGCGCTCCAATTCCATTTCACCCAGCAGATAAGCCTTGGATAAGGGCGGGCGCTGGTAGGGCGGATGCGGTTCAGCCCCGATCAGGGTGATGTCCCCTTCGAACCCGTCTTTGCGCAGCCGCGCGACAAGCGAAGCGCCCGCTTGTCCGGCACCGATCACGACAATATGGCTCATGTTCCTCCCACCCTGTCGAATTACCGTGGTCTCATCCACGCGACCACCTATATTGCGGCAAAGCCCGACTCTGCAAATCCAAACGACAGGAGGTAAGAAATGATTTCAACAGGTGACACGCTGCCCGATGCCACGTTAACCCAAATGGGTGCGGAAGGCCCGGAAGAAGTGCGGATTTCCGACAAAACCAAAGGTCGGAAAGTGGTGATCTTCGCGGTGCCGGGTGCCTATACCGGCACCTGCACCACCGCCCATGTCCCCAGCTTTATCCGGACCAAGGATCAGTTCGACGCAAAAGGTGTAGACGAGGTGATCTGCGTTTCTGTCAACGACCCGTTTGTTATGCATGCCTGGGGCGAATCCACCGGCGCGGCTGCGGCGGGGCTGACCATGCTGGGCGATGCCACATCGGAATTCACCAAAGCCCTCGGCATGGATTTCGATGCACCACCCGTGGGTCTGATCGCGCGGTCCAAACGCTATGCGATGCTGGTCGAGGACGGCAAGGTTGTCGCGCTGAACCTGGAAGAAAACCCAGGGATGTGCGAAGTCTCGGCTGGCGAGGCGCTGCTGGACGCAATCTGAACCGATCTGGCCCCGGCCTGTGTCGGGGCCAGATGAACCCTATTTAACTTGCGACAACACCCCATTGCGCGAATACTTGACGCATAAACACGGGAGTTGATTGATGAAACTCAGATTTTTAACCCTCTGCGCGGCCTGTACAGGTGCTTTGGCAGCCTGCGGCCCCGCCCCGACCCCGCAACAACAAGCCGCGCGCCAGCATGAGATCGCCTGCCTCGGCGGCACATTAGGCGGCGCTTTGATCGGCGGTGCAATTGGCAATCAGTTCGGAGGCGGTTCCGGCAAAACCATCCTGACTGCGGCAGGCGCTGCTGCGGGTGGCATCGAAGGGCAGAGGTTCGCATGTTGAAAACATTGAAGATGAAACCGTTTTTTCTGATCGCTTCAGTGGCACTGACCGGTGCGGCCCAAGCGGAAACCGTGGCCGAGCTACACGAAAACGAATTGCGCGCCATTGACGCCAACAATGACGGGTTCCTGTCCAAGGACGAATTCAACGCCTTTTCCGACTACGCGTTTCAGACGATGGACGAGGATAAGAACGGCACGCTGGGATTGGATGAGGCCAAGCCGTTTCTGGACATCAAACAGTTTCAAAACGTTGACCGGAACGACGATAGCTTTATCTCAAGGGCAGAATACGACGCGCAGATGGGCAATGATTTCACCACTGCGGATCAGGACGGAAACGGCCAGCTGGACTAGGCCAACTCTGAACAGGAGCGTGGTATGAACAAATGGATCGCCTTTGGGGCGCTTGCCGCCCTTTGCGCATGCGATGTGCCCCAAGCCCCAGTCATAACGGGGCCGGATGGCCAAGCCCGCATTCAGATCAATACCAGTGGTTTGACCTGCTACAATACAAAGTGTCTGGATATTAATCCGGCCGCGCGTAGCGTGCGTCAGGTGGGCAACCGCACAACCGGAATTCCGGGCAACATCAATGTCAGTGACGGAACCGTGACACCGGCCGAGTTTGAACAGATGGGCGTCGCCGCCTCATTGGCCGGTGGAATGGGATCGCGCGGAGATCGAGGCTAGACTAGACTGTCCATCTTGCGTGCCAGTTTGGCATCCAGAGACGACAAACCGCCCACATCGTGGGTGGACAGCACAACTTCGACCGTGCGGTAGACGTTGAACCATTCCGGGTGATGGTTCCATTTCTCGGCCCAGATCGCCACCTGTGTCATCCAACCAAAGGCGGCAACAAAATTGTCGAAAATAAAGGTTTTGGTGATAGCATCCCGGCCTTCAACCATTGTCCAACCGTTGCTAAACAGCGGATCCAGTAGGGGGCCTCGGGTCTCGGTCGACAAAAGCTCGGTCATTGCTGTTCCTCCGGGTTCGATTTTCTGAAGGGTCCGTAATCAGTCAAGATTTCAATCTCTTCTCCTACGGCGCGGCCTTCGGCGTCCAGATATCTTTTGACAGCATCAGCAAAACTCGGATCACCGACCCAATGCAAGCTATGCGTGCGCGTCGGCAGATAGCCGCGCGCCAATTTGTGCTCGCCCTGCGCACCTGCCTCGACCCGAAGCAAACCCTGGGCAATCGCAAAATCAATCGCGCGATAGTAACACAGTTCGAAATGCAGGCAGGCGTGGTGTTCGACACAGCCCCAATACCGACCAAAAAGCGTTTCGCGCCCGATAAAGTTCAACGCCCCTGCAACCGGATAACCGTCGCGCACGGCCAGAACCAGCGCCATGTCATCCGCCATCGTGTCCTGCGCGATGTCAAAGAACTGCCGCGTCAGATAGGGTGAGCCCCACTTGCGGGCACCAGTATCCTGATAAAACTGCCAGAACGCATTCCAGTGTTCGGGGCGCAGCTCTGACCCGGTCAAAGTGATGATCTCACCACCGAACCCGTTTGCCTGCGCCCGTTCTTTGCGGATATTTTTGCGTTTGCGCGAGGACAAGGCCGCAAGAAACCCGTCGAAATCCGCATATGCGTCGTTCAACCAGTGAAACTGCTGCGAGCTGCGCAGCATCAGGCCCATCTGCTCACCCGCAAGCGCCTCATCCTCGGTGCAGAAGGTTGCGTGCAGGGATGAAACCTGATTGTCAGCCGCCAGTTGTACCGCGCCCTGCACCAGCGCGGACATGCCAATCGCCTCATAACCTGGTCGCACCAAAAATCGCCGCCCGGTTGCGGGCGTGAAGGGAACGGCAATTTGCAGTTTAGGATAGTAGCGCCCGCCCGCATTTTCATAAGCATGGGCCCAACTATGGTCGAAAATGTATTCGCCCTGACTGTGCGACTTGGCATACATCGGCGCGGCGGCGATCAGCATTCCGTCCAGATAGCTGGTCAGGTATTGCGGGTGCCAGCCAGTTCCTGACCCGACCGATCCGCTGTTTTCCAGCGCCAACAGAAACCGATGGGTGGTGAACGGATCCAGAGGGCGCCCGCCATCTTCGGCCTCGGGGCAAGCGCAGGCATCCCACTCTGCCGCAGAAATCTGCGACAGAGAGCTCAGCACCTGAACTTCGATCTGAGCCTGATCCATGTACCCTCCGCGTCTGTTCTTTATCTGTGACAGTGCGGGGCAGGTTCAACCCGGATGGGCGGCCAAATACCCCTCGAAGGTCACATTGTCGGCAATGTCGCGGGCTTTTGCCTCTTGTTCGGGCGAACGCACTGTCCAGCACAGAATCGGAACGCCCTGTGCCTTTAGCTCGGCAACACGGGGGCGGTGCAGGTCGTGAACCTCATGGCTGATGAAGCTGGCCCCCACCCGGTCAAAATCCGGGATGCCGCGCAGATGATCACAAATGCTGTCTGACAGAGGCCAATCCCGCGGATCATAAGAGCTGGTCACGATCCCGCGCGGCAGATGCGGCGCCAAGCGCGCCAATTCAGCCACGCTGTTGGGGTTGAAGGACATCAACGCCACCGGGCCCTTGTAGCCCTGCAGGGCCCGCACGGCATCCGCCTCAAGCGGGCCAATATCGGTACCCATCGCGCCATCCTGATCTTTTAGTTCGATCAGCAAAGGCACCTTTCCGGCGACCATCGCCAGCACCTCATCCAAAGCGGGAATACCATCATCGCCATGCAGCAAGGGGACGTCCGCCGCTTGCGCCGAGGTGATCCGCCGGATCGGACCTGCCTGTCCGGTCAGACGCGCCATATCATAGTCATGAAAGACCATGGCGCGGTTGTCCGACGTCAGTTGCAGATCAATCTCAATCCCGTACCCGGCGTCCACCGCTGCACGAATAGCCGCCCGGCTGTTTTCCGGGCGACGATCCGAGATGTCATGCAGGGCTCGATGCGCAATCGGAGCCTGCAGAAATTCGGCTGGCAGTTTCGGGGTCATTGGACCTCGAAAATGCCTTCGATTTCAACCGCAACGCCCAAGGGCAGAGAGGCCGCGCTGACGGCCGAGCGGGAATGACGCCCCGCGTCGCCCAGCGCCTCGACCAGGAAATCGGACGCGCCATTGATCACCTGCGGCTGCGCGGTGAAATCAGCGGTCGAATTCACAAAGCCGGTCAGCTTGATCACGCGCTCCAGTTTCTCAATGTCACCACCGCAGGCCGCTTTGACCTGTGCCAGAAGGTTGATGGCGCAGACCTTTGCCGCCGCAGCGCCCGCTTCGACATCCATGTCATCGCCCAGCTTGCCGGTAATCAGATCATCCGCCTTGGAAATCTGGCCCGAAATATAGACAATATTGCCCACGCGCACGAAAGGTACATAGTTCGCGGCAGGTGCAGGGGCGTCGGGCAGGCTGACGCCCAGGCTTTCCAGTTTTGCGGTGATACTCATGCGATGATCCTCATCCCTGATTTGACTCGGGCGGACGCTACCCCCTTGGGCGCGACAGGGAAAGCAGGAAACTGGCATTTTTGAACGTGGCGTTTATCTGGGCATAACTTCTCTTATTCCGCAGTGTTGAAGCGATGTCACTTTACCACGCGCAGGCAGACGCGCTAAATGCTGGATGTTTCAATTTGGACCTGAAACATTTATGTGACCAAGACTTGTGCCAACGCGGCACTATTATCGATTTAACATCTGGCAATCATGGGCCGGATTACTTTGGAGTAGCAAAGACCGTGTTGAGCAGATTGCGTCTGAAACACCTTGTTGTGCTGTCCCTGTTGCCGATCCTGTCCGCCTGCGCCACGCAGCCATCGGAGCAGGCGGCCCGGGGCGAAGTGTTCGACCCTTACGAAAAAACGAACCGCGGCATCCACAAGTTCAACCTGGGTGTTGACCGGTTTTTGTTCCGCCCGGCCTCAAAAGGTTATGTCAAAATCGTCCCCGATCCGATGGTGACCAGTTTCAGCACCTTTGCTGAAAACATCTCGCTGCCTGGTCAGGCCGTCGATTATCTGCTGCAAGGCAATCCAAAACAGATGGGCAACGCGCTGCTGCGTTTTGTTGTGAACATGACAGTGGGCGGGTTTGGCCTGTCTGCACCCGCTGATGAGCTGAACCTGCCGCCCGTGGATACGGATTTCGGCGAAACGCTACATGTCTGGGGATTTGGAGAGGGCGCCTATGTCGAGCTGCCGTTCTACGGCCCCTCAACAACCCGCGATGCGGTGGGCGTTGTGGTCAACCTGTTCTCGAACCCGATCAACTTTACCCCCACGCGCCCCGCCGACAACCTTGGCGTTTATGCCGAGATCGTGCGCCGTATGGGCGACCGGGGGCGGTTTTCGGATACAGTTGACTCGATCCTGTATGAAAGCGCCGACAGCTATGCGCAGGCACGACTGATCTATTTGCAAAATCGCCGCTTTGAACTGGCACGCGATGATGAGGATGCCTATCTGGATTTGTACTCCGATCCCTATGCTGAAATCGGAACCGACCCTGTCAGGGACCCCTATCTAGACCCTTACGAGGACCCCTATGCCGAGTAAATCTTTGAACCGACGTCATTTTGTTTTCACCAGCCTGACCGGATTGGCGCTGACTGCGCTACCTGCATCCGCCTTTGCCCAGACCGAAGCAAGCGCCAAGGCGCTGGTGAATAGTGTTGTGGCCGAGATCAACCGCGTGATCGCGTCCGGCAAATCTGAAAGCGCCATGCTGCGCGATTTCGAGAAAATTTTCGTGCAATATGCCGATGTTCCGATCATGGCGCGCTATGCGCTTGGCGCCGATGCGCGTACCGCCAGCCCGGCGCAGCTGAAACAATTCACCAAAGCCTTTCAGAGCTATATTTCGCGCAAGTATGGACGCCGGTTCCGAGAGTTCATCGGTGGCGAAGTACAGGTGCGCAACGCTCGCAAAATCCGCGCCGGTTACGAAGTCAGAACACGGGTAAAGTTGCAGGGCTCCTCCCCGTTCGAGGTTACCTTTCTGGTGTCGAACAAATCCGGGCGCGACAAGTTCTACAATATGTTCATCGAAGGCGTGAACCTGCTGCTGACCGAACGGACCGAGATCGGCGCTATGCTGGATGCCCGAAGTGGAGACCTCAACCAGCTGATCAAAGATCTGAACCGGACCGCGTAAGTCTCGGTTTCGTATCCAAGGGGCCGCTTTGCCACGGGCAGCGCGGCCCTTTTGTTATCTTTGACGCCCGGCCCTTCATTTCCCAGACACGTCTAGGGCATGTAGCTGCGCACAAGCGCACTGGCGATCAGGGCCCAACCATCGGCAATCACAAAGAACGCCAGCTTGAAGGGCAACGAGACGATGGCCGGAGGGACCATCATCATACCCATCGACATCAGCACGGCCGCGACAACCAAATCGATAATCAGAAACGGCAAGAAAATCAGGAAGCCGATCTGAAAGGCCCGCGCAATTTCTGACAGCATGAAAGACGGCATCAGGACAGACAGTGGTGCCTCGGGCGACAATTCCATCGCGTCACCCCCCGGCCGCAGCGCCGCCATGGCTTGAAACGTATCTACATCCAGACGCGCAGCCATGAAGGCACGAAACGGTTGCAAGGCGCGCTCAAGTGCAGGTTCCACCTCCATCGTTTCGTCGATCATGGGGCGTATTCCTGCTGTCCACGCCTCGGTAAAGACTGGGTCCATGATGAAATAGGTGAGGAACAGGGCCAGGCTGACAATCAGCATATTCGGTGGTGATTGCTGCAATCCGATCCCTTGACGGAGGATCGACAAAACCGTGATCAGAAAGGGGAAACAAGTGATCATGATCGCCAGCCCCGGCGCAAGGCTGAGGACCGTGATCAAAAGGATCAACTGGATGGTGCGCGCCGAGATCGATTCCCCGTCACCCAGCGACAGGCTCAGGTCTTGCGCCACGGCTAGCGACGGCGTCAGCACCGCTGCGGCAAGCACCAGCCCGATCAGAAGGCGCATCAGCCGATCCCGTTCTGCAAATCTGCGATTTCCGTCAGGCGCACGGCCAGTTGTCCGGCCTGATCACCTTCCATCTCTTCCAGAAGGCCGCGCGCGACCAATTGATCGCCAACGTATAAGTCCACCGGGTCTTCGATCCGTTTGTCCAACGTCAAAACAGCGTTTTCGCCCATGTTCAGCAAATCCCGGATCAACGGGCGGGCACGGCCCACTGAGACCGTGACCTCAATCGGGACCGCGTCGAACGGGTTGGCTTTTTCGGGTTTCTGGATCTGGGGGTCACTCATTTTTTAATGCCTCTCTGGCTTCAAATAGATATGCATCAAAGGCCCGTCCGACCGAGGCCAAAATGGCACGGCAATCCACTTCGCTGCGAGAGATACCCACCTGCAGGCGGGCTTGTCCCGGCTCTAACGCGGGGTCTTCAATGACTTTTGGGGATGAACTAAGAGGTGCCGACAACATCGCTTCGACCTCGGCTGCACGACCTTCGGGAACCATGACGTGCATGGGCTGACCAATCTGATCGCGCGCCATCTCGGTCAATTGCTCGACCACTTGCGCGGCAAAGCCACGATCGATCATGTCGGGCAAAACCAGCCGGGTCAGGCTGTCGAACATCGGTTCCAGCGACAAGGACATTCGGGTAACCGCCTCGGTGTAGGTGAACGACATATCCTCAAGCGATTTCCCCAGTTCAGACGAAATCTGCCCACGACTTTGTTCCTGCACCTGCGTTGCGTCCTCCCACCCCGCGCCGTAACCTTGTTCAAAGGCCGCAAGGCGCTGTTCTTCCAGGGCGTCTTCGTCCAGCAGATGAACCCGACCGCCTCCGGCAAGTATGGTGAAATCTTCAAGAAGATGGGTGATCGACATCAGACACGCTCCTCACCTTCTTCCAGCCAGCTGCGCAGAATCTCGACCGTTTCCTCTTGCTTGTCGCCGATCATCGCTCGCAAACGATCCACCGGATCCTGCGATTGATCGACGCCAATAGCGGGCACGTCGGCTTGCGCGGCCAAAGGCGCAAACTCAGACGCACCATCAGGGGCGATCTCACCCGTCAGCACCTGCGCGTTCTCAGTCTCAGGATCCCCACTCGCCGGCAGCAAGGCAGGCATCACCGGAGGTTTCATCAGGATCGGGCGAATGACAAACAGTGCCAAAACCAGTGAAACCGCCGCCAGAACCGCCATCTGAACCAGAGACATCGCATCCAGATGAACGTTCTGCCACATTGATGCGGATACCAGTGTGCCTTGCGGCTCAACCACCGGTAAATCCAGCGATTTCAGGGTTATCACATCCCCGCGCTCGGCATCGAAGCCCACTGCCGAAGCAACAAGTTCTTGCAACGCGTCCAATTCGTCCTGCGGAAGTGGCGCAAAGCTTTCAGCCCCAGCAGCATCGACCACACGTGTGCCATTGACCAACACAGCGACTGTCAGGCGTTTGACGGCGCCGGGAGCAGTATGCACTTCAAGCTCGGTTTCTGAGACCTCGTAATTCACCCGCTCGCGTGTCTGGGTCGCATTCGAGTTCGATTCGTCGCCGCCAGCCCCATCGCCATCGGGCAAGTTCGAGGCCACCGTCACATCCGATGATTGATTGCGGGCACTGTCCGAACGTTCCTCAACATCGGTGCTGATAGCAACGCGGCCTTTGGGGTCGAAACGCCGTTCGCGGATCGATTCGGTTTTGGTCACTGTATCAACGCTGACCTCGACAACCGCGTTGCCCGCACCGACACGCGCCTCAACCAGACGCAAAACACGCTCACGCAGCTGGCGTGATTTATCATCGGCCGTTTCGGCAGCCGCAGCAGTTTCCTGCCCTCCGATCACCGCACCTTTCGAATCGATCACCGCCACGTTTTCCGGAGCCAAACCGCTAACCGCCGAAGACACAAGAAACCGGATCGCCTTGGCCTGATCACCGGTGATTTCAGCTCCCCTAGACACCAGATAAACCGAAGCAGTCGGCGCCACGCTGGGTTGAAACGGGTTTGCAGACCCGTTGGCAATATGCACGCGCGCCTGACTGACATGAGGGCTGCCAACAATCGTGCGCGCAAGCTCGCCCTCTTTGGCGCGCCAATAGGCGGCATCAAACATCTGAGAGGTGGTGCCAAACCCGCTTAGCGAATCGAGCAGCTCGTACCCGCGATTGCCGTTTGCTGGCAACCCTTCGCTGGCCAGGGTCATCCGCAGTTCATCCCGTTGCCCGCCCGGCACATAGATAGACCCACCGCGAATCTCATATGGCACGCCGCGTTGATCGAGCGAACGGACGATATCACCCGCTGCGCCGCTTTCCAGCCCCGCATAAAGCAGCGTCATCGACGGCGCAGACGCCAACCGCGACATGCCCAAAATTCCCAGAAACACCAGCACAACTGCGCCGGCAACGATGATTTGTTTTCGCCTGTCCAAACTTGCCCAGACAGTTCCGATCTGCTGCACGCTCACCTCCGACTCGCCGACATTCTGCCCGACGCGTTCTCTGTTTGGACCATTGCCCTTAACAATCGGTTAGTCCCTGACGGGTTATGACGGATTCACAATGAATGGATGAGGACGTCATGACAGACGCAACGGCAGAAGAGGCAGAAGCGCCTGAGAAAAAGGGGAAAAAGGGTCTGTTGATCGGGCTGATTCTGGCCGTCGCTGGCGCCGCGGGTGGATATTTTTTGACCACATCGGGCCTGCTGCCTTTCGGCGCAAAATCCGAGGAGACATATGCCGAAAGTGATAAGAAAGACGCCAAGGCTGAACCGCTTGCGGATGTCGGTTTCGTGAATCTTCCGCCCGTGGTCATCTCTTTGACCGAAAGCCAGGCGCGTCATTTGAAATTTCACGCGCAGCTCGAAGTTAACGCTCCGTACATCGCTGATGTGGAAAAAATACAACCACGAATCATGGATGTGCTGAACGGCTATCTGCGCGCGGTCAGGGTTTCGGATCTGGAAGATCCGATGGCTTTGACCCGGATCAGAGGACACCTGCTGCGGCGCATTGAAATTGTTACTGGAGAAGGTCGGGTGCGCGATGTTCTGGTCATGGAATTTGTACTGAATTAGGAGGCGAAATTGGAGCTTATCGCGGATATTTTGCTGGTCGCGGGCGCGCTGGGTGCAGGGCTGTATTGCTTTGTTCTGTCGCGCAGACTCAGACGGTTTACCGATCTTGAAAAGGGCGTAGGCGGCGCTGTTGCGGTGCTGTCCTCGCAGGCAGATGAGTTGAAGAGATCCCTCGACAATGCGCGCGCGGCTTCGGATCAGTCAGGCGAGTCTTTGAAGGATCTGACTCAGCGCGCCGAAAGCGTGGCGCAACGTCTGGAACTGATGATGGCCTCGATGCACGACGTGATTCCAGCAGAGGAGACCGATCCCGAAACGGTCGACATCAAGGACCCTCTGGTCGAGCCTGCACCAAAGTCTGAGGTAGCGAACGAAGTTGCTGAAACT
Source organism: Ruegeria sp. YTSA168 (assembly GCF_059610045.1). Lineage (NCBI taxonomy): Bacteria > Pseudomonadati > Pseudomonadota > Alphaproteobacteria > Rhodobacterales > Roseobacteraceae > Ruegeria > Ruegeria sp. YTSA168. The sequence continues at coordinate 35,710 of NZ_JBXWMW010000012.1, read as the reverse complement.
GACGTGGAACCGCCCGAAGCGCAGCCTGAGGACACACTGAGTGAGGCCCCTGCCAAAGCCCCCGAAGGGCTGATGTTTTTCCGGCATGGCCGAAACATGAACGAGGCCACCTGATGCGTTCCAAAACTGCGGATAAAGGGCAAAATCGTCCGCGCGCGGGGGTGTTGACGGTCATCTCTCTGTTGATGATCGGATCAGCGATTATTCGTGTCGGGCTGGAAGCCGGGCCAGCGCTGGCGAAATCCGCGGATGTCGAGCAGTCGAAAGAAAAACACGCAACAACGCAAGCGCGCGATGTTGAGGGCCTTCTGGCCGAGTTGTTGCGCCGTGAAGAACGCGTGAAACAGCGCGAAGATAGGGTGATGGAAAAGGAAAAGGCTTTGGAAATTGCCAATGAGGCCATCGACATGCGCCTCGCCACTTTGCAAGAGGCCGAAGAGTCACTGCGTGCGACCCTGGCCGTGGCAGACAAAGCCGCCGAAACGGACCTGACCCAGCTGACAGATGTCTATCAGAACATGAAGCCGAAAGACGCGGCCGCGTTGTTTGAGACGATGGACCCAACCTTTGCGTCCGGCTTTCTGTCACGCATGCCGCCAGAGGCTGCGGCGAGCATACTGGCCAGTCTCAGTCCGGATGCAGCCTATACCATCAGCGTTGTGATGGCAGGTCGCAACGCGACCGCACCGCAAGAGTAGACCCCATGGACCGCACACCTGCCTCGAACATGCCTGGAGATCGCAAATGATTGGAATTGTTGGAATTATCGTCATTTTCGTAATGGTGTTCGGCGGCTACCTTGCAGCCGGCGGTAAGATGACAATCATCCTGAAATCGCTGCCATACGAGATGATGATGATCGGCGGGGCTGCCGTCGGGGCCTTTTTGATCAGCAATGATGCAGGTGGCATCAAGCACACAATCAAGGACATGGGTAAGGTTTTCAAAGGGCCAAAATGGAAGCCCGAAGATTACCGTGACCTGCTCTGCCTTTTGTTCTCATTGATCCGTATTGCGCGCGCGAACCCGGTTGAGTTGGAACAACACATCGAAGAACCCGAAAGTTCGAGCCTGTTTTCTGCTTATCCCAAGATTCAATCCGACAAAGAGGCGGTGGATCTGATCTGCGACACGATGCGCGCTGCCGCCATGAACTATGACGATCCGCATCAGGTGGAAGAAGTGCTGGATAAACGGATGGAGGCGAATTTTCATCACGCCATGCATTCAAGTCACGCATTGCAAACCGTAGCGGACGGCCTACCGGCCTTGGGCATCGTTGCTGCGGTTTTAGGAGTGATTAAGACCATGGGCTCGATTGATCAACCGCCCGAGGTGTTGGGTAAACTGATCGGGGGGGCGCTGGTTGGGACTTTTCTGGGCGTCTTCCTCGCCTATGGCCTGGTTGGCCCTTTTGCAGGCAAGTTGAAAAACGTGGTGGAAGAGGACAACCATTTCTACCAACTGATAAAAGAGGTGCTTGTCGCCAATCTCCACAACCACAACGCTGCAATGTGTATTGAAGTCGGTCGACAGAACACACCCACACATAATCGCCCCGATTTCACCGAGTTGGAAGATGCCCTGAAAGAGCTTAAGCAGGCGGCCGCATGATCCGGTTTGTCGTATTGGCATTCGCGTTGATGGCCTCAGCAACGCTGGCGTCGTCACAAGAGGTAACAATCCGCTCGGGTGAGCATGACGGATACACACGCCTTGTGTTTAACGTGCCGCCAAACACGGGTTGGGTCGTTAAGCACCGCAAAGGCGGGGCACGTTTGATCGTCGATCTGGACAATGTGACCTACAAGACCGGAGGCGTGTTCAGTCGACTGACAACAAACCGCCTCGCCTCGTTGTCGCAGAAACAGCCGGGGGATGGGCTGGACCTGGATTTTGGCTGCGACTGCGTTGCTTCTGCATTTCTTTATCGCGACTCGATGATCGTTCTGGATATTGCGCCCGGCGCGATATTGCCGCCGTTGCTAGCCAATATTCCCCCGCCCCGATCATCACCCAAGCCCGACCTTTCGTCACGCCCTAACCCATCAGAAGCCATTGAATTGCCTTTGTTGCCCCTTGGCGGGCAGAGTTTCAAGGAGCAGCTATCGACGCGTCTTCTACAAGGGGCGGATCGGGATGTATTGGATCTGAATCTGGCTACTATCGGACCAAGACGGCTGCCCGAGCTGCAGGCACTACCCTTGACGGGTGCTTTGAATTCAAACGTAGAGCTTTCGACCGCATTTGATGAACTCAATGCCCTGCTGGGTTCTGAATTCCCGCAGATCGAAGCCAAACCTACCTGTTTCACAAGCGTCGAGCTTGGATTTGAAACCTGGGCAGACGATCGGCCTTTCCTGGACCAAGTCGCACGGCTGCGCGCAAAGCTGTTTCAAGAGTTCGACAGGCTGGACGTAGACCGCGCTTTGGCTTTGTCCAAGCTTTATGCCTATTACGGTTTTGGCGTGGAAGCCCTCCAAATGCTGAGCCTTTCGAGCTTGCAAAGTGATGAGGCTCAACGGGTTGCGGCAATTGCAAGTATCGTTGACGATCAGCCGTTTTCCCAGCGCAGCCCATTTCACGGCCTTCAGCGATGCGACAGCGATGCCGCGCTTTGGGCTGTGATGGCTGAACGGAAACTGACAACCGATGCGCGCGTTGAGGCAATCGAACAAAGCTTTTTTCGATTGCCCGACCATCTGCGCCGCAGTCTGGGCCCGCGGCTATCCTCAATTCTGGTTGACGCCGAGCAACTTGAAGCGGCGCGGCGTGTTTTGCGGTCGGTAGAGCGTGTTGAATCGGAAACATCACCCTCACTCTCCAACGCCAAGGCCGAAGTGGCCTCTGCCGAAGGGGATGGCCAATCAGAAGAAGGCCACTTATCCGAAGTGATCAAAGCGCCTGAAGCCTCGACCGAGGCGCCGCTGGCCCTGGCGCGTCTGATTGAAAAACGCTGGAACGATCGCGGGGCTGTTTCGCCGCAGGAACTGGATCTCGCCGCCGCCTATGCGATCGAATATCGCCAAACCGATATGGGGCCTATGATGGCCCGAACACATGTGGTGGCACTAGGTCTGATACAGGAATTCGAACAGGCCTTTGCACTGATCGACACAATGCCAGTTAATGCAGAAGTTCCTGCCCTGCTGGACCGGCATCTGCAATTGCTTGCAGAACGTGCGGATGACTTAGCTTTTTTGAGACAAAGCCTGTCTCTCTCACAGTCTCAGAAGGATGCTGTTTCAACCGATACAGCTATTGCACTGTCCATGCGATTGACGAAGCTGGGGTTCGGCGCTCAAGCGGCGGAACTTGCGAACCGCCACCAAGATCGCGCGAGGCGCGCGGAACGGGCGTTGCTACGGGCGCAGGCCGCGTTGCAAATTGGTCGCCCCTATCAGGCAGTGCTGGAATTGGCAGATGACCCGTCAAAGGCGGCCGATGCTTTGCGGATCGAGGCGATGATTGCCAGCCGCGACTTTGCCAACGCCGCAGCTTTGTTGCAGGAGGTCGGCGATGTGCAGGCCGCAAACAGATATTACTGGTTGGCAAATTTACCAGGCCGGGCCAATTCGGATATGAACGAAAAGTTCGCTGAATTAAATGCGACGACACAGGCACTGGCCAGCCTGCCTGAACGCATAGAGGACAAACCATTGGCAGATGCTGTAAACCTGCTGGATGAAAGTGTTAAAGCACGCGCAAGAATCGCTGCTTTGCTTGAAATCGTGGAGATCGATTAGACTAGTCAATCGACGCCGGTTGCGGTCTTAAACTATGAGTTCTGGGAAAAAGCTATAGAGCCGGTGGTTCATACAGAAGCGCAGCCAAATCAGCATAACGCGAATGCGGATCGGTCCAACCCAAAATCGCGTCGCGGATGGCCTCGGCCCGATCCACACCGACGACAGGCTCAGCAAACTCCATGTACTTCGCAATTACGTCTGATCGCGAAAACGGCGCTTCGGGGCCGCCTCGGGCATGAATATCGCCAGAATAAAGCACGTGCCCATCCGTGGTGGTGATCTCAACATCGGCCCAGCGCCCCTTAGGGAACCGCGCAGTGTGCCGCTCAACTTCCGCAACCTGAATACGGGACATGAACGCGGCAACCTCGGGATCGGAAAGGCCACTCCCCGAGATATGCTCAACACAAATCCGGCCATGAAGTGCGTAGACAGCCAAGGCAAAGGGCAAAGAATACTGCGCTTGAGATGTCGACTGAGGGATACCCGAATACAGACAGGCCGCCTGATGAAAGCTGTTCACCTTCAGGGTCGCAATTTGGCTAGGGTTCAAGTTGTGTTCGATCATCACCGCCCGCGTGGCATCGATGGCCGCGTGGGCCCATCGGCAGATGGGATAGGGTTTCACATATTGATGCTCGACCTGCCAGAAGCTCCCCAGATCCAACCAATGCGATGCCGCTTCATCAGCTTCGATGGTGATAGCCGGGGCCCCGGTGAACCCACGCTCAGCCAACACGGCGGCGGACAGACCAACCAATGCGCCCCAGCCTGAACCGTCATGCAGCATGGTGGGGTTTGCAATCTCGCGCATCATCTGGCTGCGGGGCCCATGGTATTCGGCGATGCCCATGGCCTGCCGCAGTTGTTCGGCACTTTGCGCCCGCAGGCGCGCTGCCATGGCCGCGACGCCCAAAGAATTCCACGCGCCCGATGTGTGATAGTCACTGACGCTGTCATGCAGCGATATCCCGGCCCGACCGGCAATTTCATAGCCTGTGATCACCGCTGCCAACGCCTCGGGCCCTGACAGATCGGGTCGATGTTCGGCCAAAGCTGCCAGAGTGGGCAGAACAACGACACCGATATGACCCTTGGTCGGGTTATAGCCATCATGGCCGTCCAGATTATCGGTCTGGGTCGCGGCCGCATAAGCCGCACCTGCCAGACTGACCGCGCGGCCATCGAACATCATGCGGGCGCTGAACGCTGGATCAGAGCTGGCATACAGCAGCGCCGCAGTGTCGCGCGCGATCACGCCCGCCTCCATCGGACCTGCGGCGATCAGGATACCCATCGTATCCAGCATCATCAGCGCCGCTGCCTCGTGCGCGCTGGAGGGCATATCGGAAGCCGCCCGCGTCAACGCAAATTCTACAACTCGGGCGAAACTATTGGTCACGCCACGCCCTCCATCACCGGTTGTACATCGCGCAGCCGGTGGCCTGCCGGGTCAAACGGGGGCTCTGACAAAATCCGGGCTTTGTGCGGTTTGCCGAGGATGAAAACCTCAACCGTATCGCCGGGCTTGGCCACCTTCGGGTCCGCATAGCCGATGGCCAGCGATTTCCCCACCGAATAACCATACGCGCCCGAGGTCACGCGGCCCACCGGCGTGCCATCCAGTGCAAAGATCGGCTCGCCACCGCTGGCATCGGCATCTGCGGCGTCAACCTCGAAGATCGACAGGACCTCACGCGCGGAATTGTCCTTGATGGACAGATAGGCCTCTTTGTGCAGGAAGTCCTTGTCCAGCTTGATCAGGCCCGCAAGGCCAACCTCTTGCGGCCAGTATTCCTGAGAATACTCGCGCCCCCAAGAGCCATAGCCCTTTTCGATACGCAGCGACCCGAGTGCGCGACCGCCAACCGGGCCACCACCATGTTCTTTCGCCGCGTCCAATAGCGCTGTATAGAGCCTGATCTGGTCGGATTCTGCGCAATGCAACTCCCACCCCAAATCGCCCGTAAAGCTGACGCGGATAGCCAGACAGGTGACACCCGCGACCTCGATGGTTTGCGAGCGCATGAAGCGGAACACCTCGTTCGACAGGTCCGAATTCGTCAGGCGTTGCAGGGTGTCGCGCGATTTTGGGCCCGCCACGTTGAAGCCAGCGATGCGGTCCGTGGCGACCTCAAGCGTGGTTCCTTCGGGCAGGTTAACCATGTTGAAGAAACGCTGATGATAGCGCTCGGCCATGCCCGAGCCGATCATCATGTATTCACCATCCGCCATTTTGGTGATCGTGAAATCCCCGGCCACGCCGCCACGCACCGAGATCAGCGGGGTCAGGCAGGACCGCCCAACCTCAGTCGGGACGCGGTTGGCCACCAGCTGATCAAGCCAGTCATAGGCGCCGGGCCCCTTGATCACGTAGTTGGCGAAGTTCGAGATATCGATCACGCCAACCGCATCGCGCAGCATCTTCACTTCGCGCCCCACCGGCTCCCACCAGTTCTGGCGGGTAAAGCCATTGGTTTCGACGGTTCCTGGCTGATCGGCAAACCAAAGCGGATGTTCCCAGCCGCAGTTCAGGCCAAAGACACACCCCATCGCCTTTTGCATCTCATAGGCCGGGCGCACGCGGGCGGGGCGGCCGGCGCTGCGTTCTTCGTTGGGGAAGTGGATGGCGAAACGGTGCGAATACTGATCCTCGACCCGCGCCTTGGTGAACTTCTTGTCGGCCCATTCGCCAAAGCGAGCCAGATCCCAGGCGAACATGTCGTATTGCGGCTCACCCTCGATCATCCACTGCGCCGCCAGCAGGCCCAGCCCGCCGGATTGCGAGAAGCCGGGGATGATGCCGGTGCAGCAGAAATAGTTCTGTAGCTCGGGCACCGGCCCCCAGATCGCGTTGGAATCCGGCGACCAGATCATCGGGCCGTTGATGACGCGTTTGACGCCCGCGGTGGCGGCGACCGGCACGCGTTCGGTGGCGCGGATCACGTTTTCCATGATCCGGTCCAGATCGTCGGGGAACAGATCGTGGGCGAAATCCAGTGGCGTGCCGTTTTCGGCCCAGAACCGCATGTCTTTCTCATAAGCCCCGATTAGCAGGCCATTGCCTTCCTGTCGAAAGTAGTACTCCCCGTCCCGGTCAGCGATCGACGGCAGACGGCGGCCCATATTGGCCACTTCGTCGATTGCTTCGGTGACGAAATACTGGTGCTCGGTCGGTTGCAACGGCAGTTCGATCCCCGCCAGCGACGCAACCTCGCGCCCCCAAAGACCACCCGCATTGACGACCCATTGCGCGTTGATGTCACCCTTTTCGGTCTGCACGATCCAAGAGCCGTCGGGCTGCTGTTCCGTCCCTATTACGGGGCAGAACCGCTCAATCGTGGCTCCCATAGCGCGTGCGCCTGCGGCATAGGCCATGGTCACACCGGACGGATCTACATTGCCGCCATCGGGTTCGTACATGATGCAGCGGATATCATCGAACTGCGCAAGCGGATGCAGTTCTTTCGCCTGTTCACGGCTGATCTCATAAAAGTTCAGGCCGTAGAACCGCGCTTTGGCCTCTTGCAGGCGCAGCTGATGTTCCCGGTCTTCGGTTTGGGCCAGGTATAGCGAACCTGGTTGAAATACGCCGCAGCCTTGCCCTGTCTCTTTCTCCAGCTCTTTATATAGGTTCATCGTATAATGCTGGATGCGCGTGACGTTGTTATTGTCATGCAGCCCATGGATATTCGCCGCCGCATGCCAGGTCGAGCCGGATGTCAATTCATCCCGCTCCAACAAAACAACGTCTGTCCAGCCGAGCTTGGCCAGGTGATAAAGGATTGAACAACCGACTAGGCCCCCTCCGATAACGACGGCCTGTGCGTGGGTTTTCATGAGATCTCTCCTAAAAAATCGGGCGCTGCCTGCATGGCAGGTTTCAACAAGAGTCAGCCATAGGTTGGAATAGGCATATGTTCTGTTCCCGACGCCAAATGTCGGGAACAGGTCTTTCTTAACATGAGTCTAACTCAACCCAATTAAAACCTTTATGATGTTTGGAAAGCTTCTGGGTTAAGTGGAGTAACCCTGTAATCTTTTTGAATACGGGCCTGTCATCAGGGCTGCTTTGGAGGAAAAACGCCGAACGACAGGCCAAAACCCACAGGATACTTGAAATATTCGGTTAATGTTCTATTTATGTTCTACAAAGTCAGAGGACAAACCGATGGCCCAGCACATCCGAAATTCGGCTCTGGGTGAGCCGAGCAACGATTATCACCTGCTGCCAGTGACAGACCGGCAGATGCGGTATGCCCGTGCGATTGCAGAGCAATCTGCGCTGGAAATCCCTGTTGATGTGCAACGAGACCGCAGGATGCTGTCTGACTGGATTTCAGCGCATAAGCCCCGCGCAACCTCGCAATTCGACAATTACCCAACTGGCAAGCAGGTCGCCTTTGCCGAGCGGATTTCGCGCAGCAAACGCCGACCTATCCCATCCGAATGCTTCCATGATAAACGGATGATGTCGCGCTGGATTGACCAGAACAAATAGGCTCTAACCTTGGCTGTTTGGGGTGTGGTTGCGTGCATAGATTGCAACCGCGGCTGCCACAAACATACCCAGCAGAATGTAACCCGTGACCGCTTCGGCCGCAGCAAGTGCGCGGCACAGTCCGACTGGGGACATGTCCCCGTAGCCGACGGTGGTGAAGGTGACATACGAGAAATATAGGATGTCCCCAGGCCCCTGTGCACCGATCACGCAATTGTCGTTATAGCCAAAGGCGCCATAGACGGCGGCAAACAGGAACGGCACGACCTGAATGAAGGACACGCCCATCAGCAGCAACAGCCGCCGGGGGGATTTCACCTGGGTCACATAGTACCACGATTGCGAGGCAATCCAGATCAACAAACCCACTGAGGCGAAAGAGCCGATTGTATCGCCAGCGGTCGCATCATTCAGGCGCGACAGGCCATACCACGCCAGAAAACTGGCAATCACCAAACCCAAGGCGGCCAGCAGGGTCGATTTCCACTCTTCCAGAGTTTTCGGTTCACGATGCATTGGGGCTCCATCCCGCTGATGTGCCCCTGATCATCCGGCTTAAGGAGCAGGCCCGCAAGCCGAATTTAGTTCGAACCCAGATGCTCAAACCCACGTTTGCGCGCCAGCAGGATTTGCTTTTGCCGTTCACGAAACCGGGCCTTGTCCGCCTCGGAGGTCTCATCGACACAGCGATGACAAGCCACGCCGTGCTCGTATTCAGGGCGTTTCATATCTTCGGGCAGGATCGGGCGGCGGCAGGCATGACACAGACTGTGCGGCCCCTCGACCAGCCCATGACCGACCGAAACACGATTGTCGAACACAAAGCACTCACCCTGCCAGGTGCTGTCCTCTGCAGGCATCTCTTCGAGATAGCGCAGGATCCCGCCTTTCAGGTGATAGACATACTCAACCCCCTGCCCCAGCAGATAGTTGGTAGATTTCTCGCACCGAATGCCGCCTGTGCAGAACATCGCGACACGCTTGTTGTGAAAGCGGCCCTTGTTTTCCTCCCACCAGGTCGGGAAGTCACGGAAACTTGCGGTTTCAGGGTCTATTGCGCCCTCAAACGTACCGATTGCCACCTCATAATCGTTGCGTGTGTCGATCACCACCACATCGTCCGAGCGGATCAGCTCGTTCCAGTCCTCCGGCTCAACATAGTTGCCGACACGGGCACGCGGATCGACATCCGGCTGGCCCATGGTCACAATCTCTTTCTTCAACCGCACCTTCATCTTGCCGAATGGCGGATGGTCTGCGGTTGCCTCTTTCCACTCGAGATCAGCACATCCGGGCAGCGCTTTGATATGCGCCAGCACCGCATCAATCCCAGCACGAGGACCCGCGATGGTACCGTTGATCCCTTCCTGCGCCAGCAGCAGCGTGCCCTTGACCGATTGGGCGCGGCACAGGTCCAGCAACGGGTGCCGCAGGGCGGCGTGATCCGGAAAGCGGGTGAAGTGATAGAGAGCAGCGATCGTATACATGCGCGCGGTCTAAACCCGCAGGCGCAGAGTCGCAAGAGACCGCATTGACGACCAGCCCCCGCCCGCCTACCGATAAAGCATCAAAGGAGGCCCCAGATGACCCATGCCCTGATCGTAATCGACGTCCAGAATGATTTCTGCCCCGGGGGTGCGCTGGCGGTAGCGGGCGGGGATGAGGTCGTGGCGCCCATCAACGCAATGATGAATGATTTCGACGCGGTGATCTTGACGCAGGATTGGCATCCGGCAGGCCATTCCAGCTTTGCTAGTTCGCACCCGGGTAAAACCCCGTTTGAGATGATCGATATGCCCTATGGCCTGCAGGTCCTGTGGCCCGATCACTGCGTTCAGGGCACGAATGGCGCGGCGTTTCACCCCGGTTTGCGCACCGACGCCGACCTGATCATCCGCAAAGGATTTCGCAGCGCAATCGACAGCTATTCCGCCTTTTTTGAGAATGATCGAAAAACACCGACAGGACTTAAAGGCTATCTTGACACACGTGGCCTGTCGAAGGTCACCCTGGTCGGGTTGGCAACGGATTTCTGTGTTCACTACTCCGCCGTAGATGCCGCACAGCTGGGGCTGGACGTGACCGTCCGACTGGATGCCTGTCGTGGGATCGATATGGACGGGTCAATAGCAGCGGCTGAGCAGGCGATGCGCGCCGCCGGTGTGATTCTGGCTTAAGGCGTCGGGGTGCCGCTTGCCTCCAGAAACTTGAACATCACAAAAAGTATGACCGCCAAGCCCAGGGCAAAGCCGATGCGACCCGGAATGGCCCGCCGCCGGGTTCGGCTTGCCGGGATCGGTTCTGGCGTAGGCGCAGTCAGAACAGGCTGCACGATCCCTTGCACCGGCCGCGCGCGTTTCACATGCGCTAGGAACTGCAAAAGGTCGAATTCGCCGCTGTATTCACCCTGAACGCCCTGGCTTTTGATATTGGCAAACAGCACCTGCAAAATCTGGTCACGGTCGGCCTGATCTGAGGGCGGATAAACATCGGGCGCGATACCGCTGTCATGCGCGGCCAGCTCAAAGCCCGCATCCTGAAATATCTTGCGAATCTTGGGCGATGCCCCGCGCAAGGCATCCGACGTTTTCACATCCCGAAACAGCGCCACAGGGCGAATCCCATCCTTGGTCTCGCCTGAAAGTGTTTCAAATGCTTGATCGCCTGATGTTTTTCTTAAAATATCAAAATCGTATCGAAGACTCATTCACGAACCAACAACCTTTTCTTTCCATCCCGCACCCTCACTAATCGGTGATCAGATCAAACAATATGCCCGCTTTGTGGCGTCAAGCGGGCATTGTCACCAAATCAGCGACTCTTGCCATTCGCCGTGCCGATTGATCTAACAACGGAAATCGCAGGAGTTCCCCATGGTCGATATTGCGACCCGTGTTTACAATCACAAATGGAAGATTGATCCGATTGTGCGGTCTTTGATCGACACGGATTTCTACAAACTGCTGATGTGCCAGTCAGTGTTTCGAAACAAGCCCCAAACAAATGTCGAGTTTTCGCTGATAAACCGCTCGAATCACGTGCCATTGGCGCGCCTGATTGACGAAGGCGAGCTGCGCGAACAGCTGGATCATATCCGCTCGCTCAGCCTCAGCCGGGGGGAAAGCACCTGGCTGCGCGGCAACATGTTTTATGGCAAACGGCAGATGTTCCGCTCGGATTTCATGGAGTGGTTCGAAAACATGCGCCTGCCGCCCTACCACCTGGAGCGTAAGGGCGACCAATATGAACTGACTTTTGAGGGTAAATGGCATGAGGTCATGTTGTGGGAAATCCCTGCTTTGGCCGTGCTGATGGAACTGCGATCCCGCGCGGTATTGAACCACATGCGCCGGTTCGAGTTGCAGGTTCTTTATGCCCGCGCAATGACGCGGGTATGGGAGAAGATTGAACAGCTCAGCACCATTCAGGGCCTTGGAATCGCGGATTTCGGAACACGCCGGCGGCACTCTTTCCTCTGGCAAGACTGGTGTGTTCAGGCGATGATCGAAGGGTTGGGCCAAGCCTTCACGGGCACCTCGAACTGCCTGATCGCGATGCGGCGCGAGGTCGAGGCCATTGGTACCAACGCCCATGAATTGCCCATGGTCTATTCCGCTCTGGCCGACACGGATGAGGCATTGGCGCAGGCCCCGTATGACGTCCTGAGCGATTGGCACGATGAACATGACGGCAATCTGCGCATCATCCTGCCCGACACCTATGGCACCAAGGGCTTTCTGGACCGCGCGCCCGATTGGCTGGCGGGTTGGACCGGCATCCGCATCGACAGCGGCGACCCTGCTGAAGGGGCCGAAGTGGCCATTGAGTGGTGGAAATCTCGCGGTGAGGACCCGAAACGGAAGCGAGTCATATTCTCCGACGGGCTGGACGTCGACAAAATCAAAGAATTACACGCGCAGTTTGTCGGGCGCACCAACATCTCATTTGGGTGGGGCACCTTGTTGACCAATGATTTCCGCGGGCTTGTACCGAATGAGGCGCTAGCGCCGTTCTCTCTGGTCTGCAAGGCGGTGTCAGCCAATGGGCGGCCAACGGTCAAACTGTCGGACAACCCGGAAAAGGCGATGGGTCCCGACGATCAGATCGACCGCTACAAACGGGTATTCGGTGTCGGTGCTCAGAAGGCCATCGAGGTGATCGTCTAGCCGTGAAACGCCGCAACCGTTTTGAGTTGTGAAAAGCCATAAAGCGCCTCGAACCCCTTCTCACGGCCATGGCCGGATTTTCCAACCCCTCCGAATGGCAATTCGACGCCACCGCCAGCGCCATAGTTATTGATGAACACCTGCCCCGAGCGCAAGCGTTTCGCCAGCCGCATCTGCCGGGCGCCATCGCGGGTCCAGATACTGGCGACAAGGCCATAATCGGTGCTGTTTGCTATAGTTAGAGCCTGTTCTTCGATCTCAAACGGGATCAGAACCTGAACCGGTCCGAAAACTTCATCCTGCGCCAGAACGTGATCAGCTGGCACGTCAGCGAATAAAGTCGGTTGGACATAGGCACCATCCTCTGGCGCACCCGGAGTGATCTGCCCCCGCGCGGCTATGGTCAAATCCTCTCCCTTCGCCAGAAAACCGGAAACGATGGTTTTTTGCCTGTCTGAGATCAAGGGGCCCACCCGCAGGTCCTCCATTGCGGGCCCAACAGTCAACTGGCCATAAGCCTCAGACATTCGTGCCTTGACCTGATCATAGACCCCGCGCTGCACCAGAATGCGTGATGAGGCCGAGCAGGTTTGCCCCGCATTCTGAATGCCCGCATTAACTAGAAACGGTAAAGCCGCGTCCAAATCAGCGTCATCAAACACCAATTGCGGGGATTTTCCGCCGAGTTCCAACGTCACAGGGACTACGTTGCGCCCCGCTGCTTGCTGCACCAAAGCCCCAGTCGCGACGGACCCAGTGAACGAGATATGATCGACCCCAGGATGTCCGGATAGCGCGGCCCCAGCCTCGGCCCCCAATCCGGGCACAACATTCAGCGCGCCAGCCGGTAACCCGGCCTCAGTCGCCAGATGGGCAAAGGCCAACGCGGTCAGGCAGGCCTCTTCCGCTGGTTTCAGAACACAGGCATTGCCCATGGCCAGCGCTGCGCCGACCGAGCGACCAATGATCTGCATCGGGTAGTTCCACGGCACGATATGACCTGTCACGCCATGTGGTTCGCGCAGCGTGTAGACGGTGTAGCCGTCCAAATAAGGAATGGTCTCGCCCATCACCTTGTCCGCCGCACCACCATAAAACTCACAATACCGCGCCAGGGCTACGGCATCCGCCCTTGCCTGTGTCAGCGGTTTGCCGACATCCATCGCCTCCAACTTGGCCAAATCATCAACACGCTCCAGAACCAACCGCCCTAAGCGGCTTAGGATACGCCCCCGCTCGAAGGCAGGCATCCGGCCCCATTCGCCATCTAGGGCAGCGCGGGCCGCTGCGACGGCGGCATCGACATCCGATGCATTCCCCCGCGCGATCCGGCAGATTTCCGATCCATCGGACGGGTTGACCAAGGGCAGAGATTGACCATTGACCGGCGATTGCCACGCGCCCCCGATCAAACAGAGGCTGGGATCAAACCATATCATATTGGTCATCGGAAACTCCTATTTCGGCTCTAATACTGATGAAATCACGCTGCACCCACCCCGATCTCCGGCAGCTGCGGCGCGGCCGAAATCAGCTTTTGTGTGTATGAGTGGCGCGGGTTGGTGAAGACCTGCTCGGTCTCGCCCTGTTCAACGATCTTTCCGGCCTGCATGACCATCACCCTGTCCGTAATCGTGCGCACGACGCTCAGATCGTGACTAATAAACAGATAGGTCAGATCATAGGCCGCACACAGTTCAGCCAGCAAATCCAGAATCTGCGCCCGGACCGAGACGTCAAGGGCCGAGACAGCCTCGTCAAACAGGATCAGTTCCGGCCGGATGATCAGCGCGCGGGCAATGGCGATGCGTTGCCTTTGACCGCCCGAGAATTCGTGGATGTACTTGTCCGCATCTTCCGGGCGCAGCCCCACAGCGATCAGCATTTCGGCAATGCGATCCCGCCGCTCGCCCCCAGCCGGAGGTGTTTCGAGCAAATGAAATGGTTCGGTAATCAGGCGCGCAACCCGGTGGCGCGGGTTGAAACTGCCATAGGGGTCCTGAAACACCACCTGCATTTTATGCCGCACGGCGGGGTTGGGTTTATGGCCCGAGAACACCGGCTGACTGTCCAACCGGATATCACCGGATTGAACCTCTTCCAGCCCCAGAATAGCCCGTGTTAGGGTCGATTTTCCGCATCCAGACTCCCCGACCAGACCCAGCCGCTCACCCCGGTTGAGGGTGAAGCTGACCTGATCCACGGCACGGGTATAGCCGGGCGCATCGAACAGGCCCTTGCGGGGCAGGCGATAGTCGCGGACCACTTGCGTGACCTCAAGCAGCGGCTGCGGTTGTTTTACATCAGGCAAAGCCACCTGATGGTTCGACGCCTCGAACAGCATCCGGGTATAGGGGTGCTGCATATTTTGTAGCAGAAGGTCGGTCACACCGCTTTCGACCACCTCGCCATGGCGCATGACGACGATCTGATCCGCCATATCGGCGACAACAGCCAGATCATGGGTGATCATCAGCAGACCCATCCCGTATTCAGTCACCAACCCTTTGAGAAGGTCCAGAATCTGCGCCTGTGTGGTCACATCCAGCGCCGTTGTCGGTTCATCCGCGATCAGAAGTTTCGGCCGTAGTGCAATCGCCATTGCAATGACTACGCGCTGACGCTGACCACCCGATAGCTCGTGCGGATAGCGGGACAGGGGGAAGCGATCTGAAGGCAGCCCAACTCGGGCCAATACCTCTTGCGCCCGCTCCCGCGCCTGCACAGGAGGCATCGCCTTGTGGATCAGGATGGTCTCCATCACCTGATCGCCGATGGTTTTGACCGGGTTCAGTGCGGTCATCGGCTCTTGAAACACCATCCCGATCGAAGCACCGCGTAATGCGCACATCTCTGCCTCGGGCCGGTTCAGGATTTCCTGCCCGTCCAGCAGGATCGAGCCATCACTTTCCGCCCCATCGGGCAACAACTGCATCACGGCCAGTGCAGTCATCGATTTACCCGAGCCGCTTTCCCCGGTTACAGCAACGATCTGCCCCGGTGCAATCGACAAGCTGACCTGTTTCAAAATCTCGATCCCGTGTATGCCAAGGGACAGGCTTTCGATCCGCAGCAAACTCATGTCCGCGCCACCCAGATTCGGGGATCCAACCAATCGCGCAGACCATCCCCTAACAGGTTCAACCCTAACACCGTCACAATGATCGCCAGCCCTGGGATCAGAGCCAAATGCGGGGCAAAACTGACCATGGTCTGCGCGTCAGCCAGCATACGGCCCCAGCTGGGTGTCGGTGGTTGTGCCCCCAGACCGACATAAGACAGGCCGGCCTCGGCCAGAATGCCCAGGCTGAACTGAATGGTACCCTGCACGATCAGCAGATTGGCTACATTGGGAAGGATATGTTCCGCTGAAATCCGCGCCGCGCCCTTGCCCGAGACACGGGCGGCGAGGATGAATTCCCTCTCCCACAACGACAGGGCGGCCCCGCGGGTGATGCGAGCGAAGACGGGGATGTTGAAGATACCAATGGCGATGATCGCGTTGATGGCGCCCGCGCCGAACACAGCAGTGATCAGGATGGCGATGACCAGAGAGGGGAAGGCAAAAACCAGATCGTTGCCCCGCATGATCACTTCATCCAGCCATGACCCCTTGCGTGCCGCCGCGGCCAAGCCCAGCGGCACACCTAGTGCCATACCGATTCCGACAGCAACCAGAGCCACCGCAATCGACGTCCGCGCGCCGACCATGATCATCGAGAACATGTCGCGCCCGAAGTGGTCAGTCCCGAACCAATGCTGCACGTTTGGCGGTTGTAGCTTCTGTGGGATGTCCAGCGCAGTGTGGTCGTAGGGCGTCCAGACAAAGGACACCAAGGCTGCCAGCAGAACCAGCGACGACAACACAGCTCCAAGGATCAGGTTGCGGCTCATGTCCGGCTCCTCAACCTTGGATCGACGGCGGCATAGGCCAGATCCACCAGGAAGTTCACAGTGATGACTGCGAAGACCAGCAGCATGACCACCGATTCAACCACGATCAGATCACGGGCAGAGATCGCCTGAAAAACCAGCCGACCGAGGCCGGGCAGGTAGAACACTTGCTCGATGATTATCGATCCGGCCAGCAGAAAGGAAAATTGCAATCCGATGATGGTCAACACCGGGATCAGCGCGTTTCGCACCCCATGCCGCCACAGCGCCTGACGGCGGGACAGCCCCTTGGCACGGGCGGTGCGCATGAAATCTTCGCCCAGTATGTCCAGAAGCGAGGATCGCATCACCCGCGCCAAAATGGCCGCTTGCGGCAACGCCAGGGCGATGGCGGGCAGGGTCAGAGAATGTAGCCCGGTCCAGAACCCTTTGTCCCAACCGGCGAACCCTCCGGCATTGAACCAGCGCAGGTTGATGGCAAAGATCAGGACCAGCATCATCGCAAACCAGAAATTCGGCACCGCAATGCCCAGCTGTGTTGCTCCCATCACTGTCAGATCACCCGGTTTGCCGCGGCGCGCGGCAGCGTAGATGCCTGCAGGAAAGGCGATCAGGGTCGACAAGGTCAGTGCATACAGCGCCAGTGGCAAAGACACCCACAGCCGATCCGCGATCATCTGCGAAACAGGGGTGCGATAAGTGTACGAGGTCCCGAAATCACCCACCAGCATCCCGCCTACCCAGTTGAAGTACCGCTGGGTCTTAGACATGTCCAACCCCAGCTCGGCACGCAGCGCGGCCAATGTGTCGGGCTGCGCGTTAACGCCCAACATGAACGAGGCTGGATCGCCCGGCGCCACCTCGATCACCGCAAAGATGACGACCGAAGCAATGGCAAGGCTGATCACAAGTGAAAGCAGTCGTTTGAGGGCATAGCGTAGCATTGGGGGCAGGTTAAGTGCGCGCCCTGCCCGGGTCCAGCGGCTAGTTATACTTACGCTGCTCTTGCCGAACCAGATCGAGGGCGCAGGCCGAAAGCTCTTGCGCAGGGGCTGATTCTGCCAGCGTTTCCAGATTGGTTTCGGTACGTGCCAAAGCCGCTCGGCGTAACACCATCAACCGGGCACGTGGGCTGTCCAGAAACTGCGATTGCGGGATGACGGTCTCAAAGGGGCTGTCGATACGGATGACCTCGAAGTACCCGCCCAGCAGCGCGAGGAAGGCAAAGGAACAGGCCGGAGCCTCTACCGTACAATGCGTGTTGCAAAGTTGCGCGATGGGTCGCGTCGCCTCGGCTGTCATCAGCCAGTCTTCGACGGCAGACCGCCACGGGTTACCCGGTGACAGATCGCCATAGCCCAACCCCAACGCCAAAACACCAGCCATTCCAAGCGCCTGCTCCGAGTTCGCCGAAACCGGGTCGGGCTGAATATGGCGCAGCGCCGCCAAACCATCCCCGCGGGGTTCAGGACTGTCCGAAAGATAGGCCAGATAAGGCTGCAGATCGTCCATGGTCCCGTCATAGGCGCGCAACTCATCCCGCATCGCCTGACTGCCATACAATGCAACGATCCGCGTTGAGTAATCTGTGGCTTGATGTTCACCAAGATCGTTGAGACGTTTCACCTGATCGGGATCAGGCTGAGGCTGCCTGGATCGCAGCAAGGCCTGCGCCAGTGCATTCCCCCTGGCGGCCTCAATGGTAAGCCAGGACGTGCCGAAATTGCTGTTGTCGCGACGTCGGAACAGGGCGCGGGATTCGGCAGGCTCAAGGCTCTGCCGAAACGGGGATGGCCCAAGATCTGTGGTTTCGATCCGGCCCAGCAACAAACGCGCATCCGAATTGCCAGACGCCGCCAGCGCCGCCAACATTGGCAACGCCTTGGCATCGTCGCCGTCCAGCCACAAGGCTACTGCCGCATCCAATGTGGTCTCTGCCGATGCGGATGGCGCAACACATAGCTGCGCCAGGACCATCAAGGTGAGGAAAGAGCGTTTGATCATTGGCCTTTCCTTAGACTGAACGCTACTCCGCCCAGCTGATTGCCGTCAGATCAATCGCCGCTGTCGGCGCGTTCTGCCACAACCCCTGCACGCCCGCCTTAGCCACACCCAGTTTGGCCAGCTGGAACAGGTATCCGTTGACATAGTCGTTGGAAATCAGGCGCTGCGCTTCACCCATCAACCGGGCACGCTCTTCAGGGTCGGTGGTGGTGTTCAGCAACTCCATCAAGGCCTGAAAATCGGTGCTGTCGTATTGGAAATAATAATCGGGCCGTGCATAGATGCCGATATCCATCGGTTCGGTGTGGCTGACGATGGTCAGTCCGAAATCCTTGCCCTTGAACACGGATTCCAGCCATTGTGCCCATTCTACATTGATGATCTCGGCGGTGATCCCAACCTCGGCCAGTTGTGCTGCGATGATCTCTCCACCCCGGCGCGCATAGGACGGGGGCGGCAGGTGCAGCGTAGTCTCAAAGCCTTCGGCAAACCCGGCCTCAGCCAGCATAGCCTTGGCCTTTTCCGGGTCATAGGCAGACTGCCCAGTCAGATCGACATAGGCCGGGTTATGCGGCGCGAAATGGGTTCCGATTGGGGTGCCATAGCCGAACATGGCTCCGTCAATGATGGCCTGACGATCAATCGCATGGGCCAGAGCCTGCCGGACGCGGATATCGTCGAACGGCGCTTGCTTGTTGTTGGTCGACAGGATCGTTTCGCCTTCGGTCGAGCCAACAAGGACCTGAAAGCGCGGATCAGCCTCGAACTGAGGCAGGTTTTCTGGCGCTGGGAAATTGTCGAACACATCCACATCTTCAGCCATCATGGCAGCAAAAGCGGCGGTCGGGTCTGAGATGAATTTGAACGTCGCACTCTCTAGTGCAGGCTGATCACCCCAATAGTCAGGATTGCGGTTCAATGTGATGCTATCGCCCTGCACCCATTCGCCAAAGGTGAAAGCCCCGGTACCGACCGGGTTGGTCTTGATGTCATCGATGCTCTCAGAGGCAACGATCACCGCGTCGCCCCAGGCCATGTTGAACAGGAAGTTACCGTTTGGTTCGGAGAGGGAGACCTTGACGGTCAGCGGGTCGACGGCCTCGACGCTTTCAATTCCGGCAAACAGGGCCTTCTGCGCGTTAGCACTGTCTTCGGCCATTGCGCGATCAAGGCTGAATTTGACATCCTCAGCATCCATCGCACTGCCGTCATGGAAGGTCACTCCATCGCGCAGCTTGAAGGTATAAACGGTGCCGTCATCCGAAATCTCCCAGCTTTCCGCCAGCCCCGGCACGACCGAACCATCGCCCATGAACCGGGTCAGGCCTTCGAAGATATTGGTGTAGACCACCGAATCGATGGCCTGAGCAGCCGCGCTGGTCGGGTCCAGATGAGGCGGTTCTAGCTGCATGGCGATTGTAATGTCCGATTGGGCCATCGCTTGTGTTGCCAGCACTCCGACGCTCAGCGCCAGCACCGAGCCAAAGGTTCGAAACACCTGCTTAGTCATGGAAACTCTCCCCGTTGAAGTCAACGCAGCCGCGTGTTTGCGGGCTTTTCTGGGCCTAGTGTTCCCCTAAACCTAAGGTCATTCAAGAAAATGTTCGCGCAACCGGGGTTTCGTGGGCCCTGTTCGATCTGTTATGCCGCACTGCAACATGAACCCCGCAAGGAGCGAACATGAGCGCCACCGCCCGCAAAAAAGCCCCAAATGCAGAGGATATTCGCGCCCGGAAGGGAGGCGAGCCGCTGGTCAGTCTGACCGCCTATACTACCCCGATGGCGCGTTTGATGGACACCCATTGCGACTTTGTGCTGGTGGGCGACAGCGTTGGCATGGTGCTGCACGGGCTGGAATCGACCCTTGGCGTGACGATGGAGATGATGATCCTGCACGGGCAGGCCGTTGCCCGTGGGTTGGACAGTGCAATGATGGTCATCGACATGCCATTCGGCAGCTACGAGGAAAGCCCGGCAAAGGCGTTCCGCAACGCTGCCCGTCTCATGGCAGAAACCGGGGCTGGGGCTGTCAAACTGGAAGGTGGGGTCGAGATGGCCGAAACCATCCGCTTTCTGGTCAAGCGCGGCATTCCGGTGATGGCGCATATCGGCCTGACACCGCAATCGATCAACACCCTGGGCGGCTACAAGGTGCAGGGGCGCGACGAACAAGCCGAGGCCGTTTTGGCCGATGCCCACGCTGTCACCGAAGCAGGCGCCTTTTCTGTCGTGTTAGAGAAGGTTCCGCAAAGTCTGGCCGACCAGATCACCAACGAAGTTACGATCCCGACAATCGGTATCGGAGCCTCTGCCGGGTGCGATGGGCAAATCCTTGTGGTTGACGACATGGTGGGCTTTTTCACGGCCTTCAAACCGAAATTCGTGAAACGCTATGCCGAACTGGGCCCGCTGGCCGAAGCCGCCATCGCCGAATACGCCGCCGAGGTGCGCGCGCGCAGTTTCCCGGCGGATGAACATGTCTTTGCCGATCAGGCCCCTGCCAAAGGGCCAAAGGGATGACCGCACCAATCCTGCGCCGTCTGGCCGATCTGCGCGCGCTGACGACCGAATGGCACCGCAAGAGCGAAACCATCGGCGTTGTGCCCACCATGGGCGCGCTGCACCAGGGGCATCTGTCACTGGTTCAGGCCGCCAAGGCAGGTACAGACCGCGTGATCGTCACGATCTTTGTGAATCCCAAACAGTTCAACAACCCCGAAGATCTGGCCAATTACCCGCGCACCGAGCATGAGGATGCGCAGAAGCTGGCCCCTTACGATGTCGACGCGATCTATGTACCCGATCCCGAAGAAATCTACCCAGCGGGCTTTTCCACCACTGTTACGGTCGCTGGCTTAACGGATATGATGGAAGGGCCCTTCCGCCCCGGCCATTTCGACGGCGTGGCCACGGTGGTTGCCAAACTTTTCCTGCAAACGCAGGCGGATAAAGCCTATTTCGGCGAAAAAGATTATCAGCAACTGCTGGTCGTCCGCCGTATGGCCCGCGATCTGAACATTCCCATTGAGGTTGTAGGCTGCCCCACGGTCCGCGAGCCCTCGGGTTTGGCCATGTCCTCTCGCAACCTGCGGCTGACGCCCAAAGGGCTTGAGATCGCAGCGCGAAAGAACACGCTTATGCAAGCGATGGCCAAAGAACTCGCTGCCGGTGCATCGTTCGAGCCACTTGCACAGCAAGCCAGGGATGACCTGCTGGCCGCCGGGTTCACCGAGGTGGAATATATCGACCTGCGCTGCGCAGAAACGCTTGAGACCCTACCCAACGCATCACGCCCGGCCCGACTGTTCATCACCGCCTGGGCCGATGGTGTGCGCCTGATTGACAATATCGCTGTTCCACCTGCGGCCTGATTTCTGCTCTGGCCCCTGCGCGAGTGTTTGCGCTAAAGTCCCGCAAAACCATGCGGGGGAGGATCGCAGGCAATGACCTATATTCTGGCAATCGATCAGGGCACCACGTCCTCGCGCGCGATATTGTTTGATGCACAAATGCAGGCCGTCGGCACCGCCCAGCGCGAATTTCCCCAGCATTTTCCGCAGGAAGGCTGGGTTGAACACGATGTCGAGGATATCTGGGACAGCGTTCTAACGGTCTGCCGTGAGGTGATGGAGGGCACCAGCGTCTCGGCCGACCAGATCGCCGGGATCGGCATCACCAATCAGCGTGAAACCACCGTGGTCTGGGACAAGACCACCGGTAAGGCCATCCACAACGCCATCGTCTGGCAGGACCGTCGCACCGCCGAGATCTGCGCCCGCTACAAACAGGCCGGGTGCGAGGATGATGTGACCGCCCAGACCGGGCTGCTGCTGGATCCGTATTTCTCGGGCACCAAGGTTAAATGGCTTCTGGATACCGTCGACGGCGCGCGCGCGCGGGCCGAGGCCGGAGAGTTGCTGTTCGGCACCATCGACAGCTTCCTGATCTGGCGTCTGACCGAAGGACGCAGCCATGTCACCGATGCGACCAACGCCGCGCGCACCCTTCTGTTCGACATTCACAAGGGTGAATGGAGCACCGAGATTTGTGATCTGCTGGACGTGCCCCTGACAATGCTGCCAAAAGTGCTGGATTGCGCGGCAGATTTCGGCAGCACGTCCCTGCTGGGTGGCAACATCCCAATTCTGGGTGTCGCCGGGGATCAGCAGGCCGCTACTATCGGTCAGGCCTGCTTCCAACCCGGTATGATGAAATCAACCTATGGCACCGGGTGCTTTGCGCTGCTGAACACCGGCGCGCAGCCCGTCGCCTCAAAAAACCGTTTGCTGACCACCATTGGCTATCAGTTAGACGGGCAAAAGACCTATGCGCTGGAAGGCTCGATCTTTATCGCAGGAGCTGCGGTGCAATGGCTGCGGGATGCGCTGAAAATCATCGATGCCGCCCCGCAAAGTGGAGATCTGGCCGCGCAGGCCGACCCGGCCCAGCATGTGGTTCTGGTCCCCGCTTTCACCGGCCTCGGCGCACCCTATTGGAAGCCTGATTGCCGGGGCGCGATGTTCGGGCTGACCCGCAATTCGGGCCGGGCCGAGATTGCCCGTGCCACGCTGGACAGCATCGCCTACCAGACCCGCGACCTGTGGCACGCCATGCAAGGCGATTGGGGCGCCGAGGCAGATGTAATCCTGCGCGTCGATGGCGGGATGAGCGCGTCAGACTGGACCATGCAGGGCCTGTCGAACTGTCTGGGTGCCCCGGTGGATCGCCCGGTGATGCAGGAAACAACCGCATTGGGCGCGGGCTGGCTGGCCGGTATGAAAGCGGGCGTCTATCCTGATCAGGACGGGTTCGCCGAGACCTGGCAGCTGGACAAACGTTTTGAACCCCAGTTGGCGCAGGACGCGCGCGATGCGGCCTACGCCCGCTGGCAACGTGCTGTACAGGCGGCCATGTCATTCTAAAATCTGTTGTCTCGGCCAGCCGAGACGAGGAGGGATACTATGATCGCCTATGTCACTGTTGGCACCGATGACATCGCACGGGCCAAGCGGTTCTATTCAGCCTTCATGCCTGCGTTGGGCTATGAGCTTGAAGAAGGGCCCGAAGGTCTAAGCTATGCCCTGCCAGTGGAACCGAGCCAATCCCCGGTACTGCCCGAGTTCTATGTCAAACCCACCTTTGACGGAGCTCCGGCCTCAGCGGGCAACGGGTCAATGACCGCATTCGAGGCGCAAAATCAGCAACAGGTACGTGATCTGCATGCCGCCGCGCTGGCTGCTGGCGGATCAGACGAAGGCGCGCCAGGCTTTCGCGCCGCTTACGGACCCAATTTCTATGTCGGCTACCTGCGCGACCCGCAGGGCAACAAGATCGCGCTGTTCTCCAGCAATCCAAACGAACCAGGACGGGATGACTAAGGCCAGGCGGCAGTTGTAGCCTTTCAAGGACGTGGCGCTCGCGTTACGTTCTTTGCTGGATACAACTGCTCCGACGCGCGCTCCTATCTGCATGAAGCCGAGCCCATCGGTCAGTTGCATCACCTGTTCATCTCCAAGCCGAACGCAACGACCTAGAATCAAAAAAGGAACCGATACGCGAGCAATCGCCCATCAATCGTCGGCAAATTTGCCTTCGATCACATCTGCCCTAGAAATGCCAATCGTCGAATGACGCGACTGCGGAATAGGTCCAGAAAATAGTTTCAGGCGTATCGGACGTTTGCAGTGACAGCGATGGGTATTCTTGCTCTGTCAAATTGGACAGGGCACGTTCCATCCCGCTGGGAATCCCGCCATTTCCAGCCTGTGCGTCCGAGGTATTGAAAACAAACGCGTCACCGCTGACCAGTGTAGTGCTCGCAGGCGCGTCTTCGACGGGGCGGAAAGGAATAACCTCAACATTCAATTGCGCACCGCCACCCGCATCAGTCGCATCGGCGTTAACCAAAGCAACGATCCCGGGGGTCTTGGTATCGTCAACTGAGGCGACCTGTCCCGGCAGTTCGCCTTTCAATCTGGCGATAAGCTCGGGGTTCAACTCTCGTGCACAAAAGTTACACATTGCGTTCTCCAAAACTTCTACTGGCAGGCATGGAATCCCGTCAGCTTGAATATCCAATTCTTAGCTTCCGTATCTGGGAAATGCGGCAGCTTTTGGGCCTTAAACTCAGAACGTTAGCCTATGCAATGTGCAGTGACCATGGGATCTATTGCAATTTTTGGCCATCGACCTTTGTGGTGCTGCCCCCGGGGTAGCGAGCGGCGTTACCCAGTTGAAGGTTAGTCTATGGTTTCTTTCAAAGTTGCACAGTATCCGAAAGACGTGATCCTGTTCGCAGTGTTCTTTTATGTTCGCTACGGTGTCTCCTATCGAAACCAGCAAGAAATCATGGCCGAGCGCGGTGTTCCAGTGGGCCGCACCACGCCGAACCGATGGGTAACCCGGTATTTCGGTGCAATCTCTGAAGCAGCGCGTCGTCGCAAAGGGCCATGCGACCGTTCCTGGGGAATGGATGAGACTTACATCAAAGTGAACGGTGCATGGATTTACCTCTGTCGGGCCATCGACAAACACGGCAAGACCCTTGATTTCACGCTGTCTGAGCGCAGGAACCATCCAGCAGCAGCAAGGTTCTTCGCCCGGATGTCGGAGACAAATGAATTGCCGAGCAAGATGGTGATCGGCAAAAGCGGCGCCAACGCAGCTGGCATCAAGGTCATCAACAAGATGCTCAAAGGTTTTGGCTGCCCAATCCCAAGTGAGGTAGTAAGGCGTAAACACCGGAACAATATTGTGGAACAGGACCACCGTTTCATCAAGTGACGCACTCGGCACATGTGTGGGTCCAAAGCCTTCGCTTCACTAGCGGTGACGCAGACGGTATCGTAGTTGCGAACATGATCCGCAAGGGTCGACGCGCGCAAGCATGGCAGCCCGAAGCGGCGCATATCGCGCAAGATCAACCTTGGAATCGACGAGCGAACGCAAGAAGTCTAACCATCAAGATCACCGGAAGCTATATCGACGATGCGCCAATGCTGCAGGAACTGCTCGACCAGATCCCGGCACACGACAAGGTTGGTTCGGTGACTGCTGATGACGCTTACGACACGCGCAGATGCCACGAAGAGATTGCCGCTCGAAACGCCGCCACGCCATCTGGCGACGCCGGAGCGGATATCACCTTAGGCGCTGCGTCGAGAGCGAGATGAACTGCATTAAGCTGCTCGTTCAATCGTTGATGGCATGGGACTTCAATCGCCAGGTTACGGCGTCGCAGGCCCGCATCGCCGTGCTGAACGGCTATCCCGCTCTGGGCGCCTGTCACAGAGGCCGCAGGATAAATCCGTCCGTGGAAAGGGGGACCTCGGCCTTCACCCGAGTTGTGCAACAAGGCCAATAGCAGGCCAACAGTCACCACGTGATACGGATCGGCGACATCGCCCAGATCATTGTTGCCTCTTTTTCGGTCTTGTTGCGAAAGCGATGGGCGATCATGGACGGATAGGAAAAACTGTCTCCTTCACGCAATGCAATGACCTCGCTCCCGAGACGTAGCTCAACTTCACCGCTCAGGACGATGGCATGTTGCTCACCTTCAAAGGAATACCCTTCCAGTGGCTCGGGCGGCTCTCCTGCGCCGGGGCGGAATCGCGACAGGATCAAATAGCACTGGCCGGATAATGTGCTGGAAAGCAATTCGTCTTCAAAGCCCAATTCATCTGTTGACCGCGTATACATCGCAGACAGCGCCCGGCGGTTCTCGCGTCGCACGACATGCTTGCGCTCAAGGGGACCATCGCCCGCCTGTTTGGGGAAGAACCAGTTGGGATCGACCGCAAGCGCCACACTGATTTCCGCAAGCAGTTCGTCCGACACCTTTGCCGCCCCAAGCTCAATCCGGCTGAGATAAGCCTTTGAGCACGACACCACCTCGGACAGGCGTTGAAGGGTCAGACCACGCGCTTTGCGCACTTCACGAATTTCACTGCCAAGGCTTTGGGCGTCGGTCTGGGATACGTCATTTTCCATGACTTCATGATAAGTGTTTTTAGTTGACTTTTCGAGGTAAAATCAAGCTAGTTGAAAATAGTGCAAAAAATCAACTGATTTTCTATCAGCCGGGAGAATGCTATGCGCTTTGATTTGATTGCGAATTTCAGCCCAGGAGAGACGATTCCCTGGACCCGGACTTTGGAGATGATCCTCGAACAGTGCTCGCTGGCAGAGCAGTCAGGGTTCACGACAGCATGGTTCACCGAGCATCACTTTGCTCATAACGGATACATGAATGCTCCGCCCAATCCGATCCAAATGGGAACCCATGTGGCGGCGCATTGCAAAAAGCTACGTGTAGGAACCGCCCCTATCATCCTGCCGGACTGGCATCCGCTGCGGGTGGCCGAGGATGCGGCCATGCTTGATAACATGACGCGGGGCCGGTTCGATTTCGGGGTTGCCAAAGGCATCAACGAACGTTCGACCTTGCAGTTCAATAAGGATGCGGACCGGCGCGAGAATGCCAAGGTCATGCGGCTGTATCAGGAGAGCCTTGAAGTCATTTTGAAAGCCTGGACCAGCGAGGCATTCACCCATCACGGTGAGTTCTATCAGTTCCCGGTTCCGGGCTGGAAGGAGAGCAACCGCTTTTTTGATCCTCTGGACCCGCGTTATCATGACGAGGATGGCGAATACAAAGCGATGTATGTGCATCCGCGCCCTTATTCCAACCCACATCCGCCGGTCTGGCTGATGTCGAATGCCCCGCCCACGTTCAAACTGGCCGGAGAGCGAGGCTGGGGTGTGATCTCGATGGCTGCCGGCCCCAAGGCGACGATGGCCTGTTGGGAACCCTACCGTCAGGCCCTGTCAATACGCGAGGGACGCGATGTAAAACTTGGCGAAGGTGTCGGTGTCTGCACGGCTTTTTATGTCGGTGAAAGCATGGAAGAAGCGGTGAACACGATCCGTGGCCCGATCAATGCCTATTACGAATTCCTGGGCGGGTCGCGCCCCAAGGGGGAATGGACCAAGCATGGCTATCTGGATGTCGGCGAAGACATGACCCCAGAAGATGAGGAGATGGACTGGTTCGACTTTCTCAACAAACGCGGGATCATCGTGGTGGGCGACGCCGAATATGTCGCGGATCGCTTTGCCGAGCGGCAGGAAACCATCGGCCTCGATCATCTCATGCTGATGCAGCAATACACCGGCGTGCCTTACAAAAAGATCCTCGCCAGCTGGCATCGTCTGTTCGAACATGTTGTTCCGAGATTCGGCACGCAATCCATCGCTCAGAAAAGGATGCTGGAACATGCTTGAGATATGGGGGCGCCCCTATTCATCGAATGTCATTCCGGTGATCTGGGCGGCGAATGAATTGGGATTGGACTATACCCTGCAACTTGCCGGAGGCAGCTTTGGCAAGCTCGACACCGACATGTATGCGCAGATCAATCCCAACAAGATGATCCCAGCAATCCGCGACGGGGATTTCGCGCTGTGGGAAAGCCTGGCCATTGTGCGCTATCTTTGCGATCGCTACGGCGCAGGCACGCTTAGCCCCGCCGACATCCAGACCCGCGCGATTGCAGATCAGTGGATGGAGTGGTCGGCCAGCCGCGCATTTGGGCCTGTGATCTATCTGTTCTTCGCCACGGTGCGGACGCAACCCGACCAGCGTGACCCGGAAAAGATCGCCAAGCTGCGCGATGAAGCGCATGAAACCCTGACCATTCTGGATCAACACCTTGCGGACAAAGCCTATGTCTGCGGCGACAGTTTCACTATGGCGGATATTCCGCTGGGATGTGTAGCCTATCGTTACTTCAACGTTGACGTCGACCGCCCACCCTTGCCCAATGTCGAGGCCTGGTATCAGAGGCTGACGGACCGTCCTGCCTATCAGGATCACGTCATGCGTCCATTCGGGACAAACCCCGACGAATGGGCTGTGCTGGAAAGAGCTTCTGCCAGCGAAGGGGTGTTATGATGGATACCCGGGATTACCGTCGCGCGCTTGGCGCCTTTCCGACGGGTGTTACCATCGTAGCAACCTATGACGCGGACAGAGAGCCATGGGGCCTGACCGCCAATTCCTTCACTTCTGTCTCATTGCAGCCGCCGGTGATCTCGGTCTGTGTCGCAAAGTCAGGCCGAGTCTTCCCGACGTTGTCGCAATCGGATCATTTTGCGGTCAATATCCTGTCGGCCAACCAGAAGGACCTTGCGATGCATTTCGCCAGTGATGTCGAAAACCGGTTTACCGACACCGAATGGACCCCCGGAACAGCGACGCCCCTGATCTCCGGTGCTTCGGCGCAATTGGAGTGTACGGTTCACGGCAGGGTCGACGCAGACGATCATGAGATCCTCTTGGGTCGCGTCATCGATTATACCCACATGCCCTTACCCCCACTTGTCTTTTGCCGCGGCGCATTCTTCCCCGCGCCCCAACCCGAGGCTACGTCATGACCGATCATCCGACCTATCACACACGCTTCAGCCCCGATGAGTTCGACGCGCAATACAATCTTCGAGCCGGGCGACCGGACTATGAAGCCACCGTTATTCCCGCGTGGACCAGCAGCAGCGAGGTTGCGCGTGCCACAACTGATTGCAGTCTCGATATCCGATATGGAGACGGCGAGAAACAAAAGCTGGATGTCTTCCGTTGCCCGGACGCGACTGCGCCGACGCTGGTTTATGTGCATGGCGGCTATTGGCAACGCGGCGACAAGTCGATCTACAGCTTCATCGCTCCGCCCTTTGTCGCTGCGGGGATCAATGTTGTGGTCATCGGCTATGATCTTTGTCCATCGGTGACCATCACCCGTATTTCCGAAGAAATCCGGGAAGCCATGGCATTTATCTGGCGCAACGCGCCTGACTTCGGCCTGAACCCCGACCGTATCACCGTGATGGGCCACTCGGCCGGCGGCCATATCACACAAATGATGATGGCGACTAACTGGCCTGCGTTTGGCGCGGATCTTCCTTCCGACATGATCAAGTCCGGCATCCCGGTGTCGCCACTCAGCTACCTTGAACCGGTGCGCCTGACCGAGGCGCTTAATGCAGGTATTCGCATGACCCCGGAAGAGGCCGAAGCCGAAAGCCCGATGACCAATCATCCCCCGGTTACAAACGCACCGCAACTGGTTGTGGTCGGCGGCGCAGAAACGGACGAATTCCACCGTCAGGCGCGCATGTATGTCGAAAAATACGAGACCCAAGACCGCCAAATGGGCCTCTATTTCGTGCCCGACGTCGATCATTTTGACGAGTTGAATGCGCTTGTTGATCCGGCAAGCGCCTTCTTCAAACACACATGTAATATGCTTCAAGGAAAAGGACCAAACGCATGACCGCTTTGACCCGAGATATTGTTGACTCTGTTGGTGACGCCTTCAACGCCAATGAGATCGATACTGTGATGAAGCATTTCGCAGACGACGCCACATTTGACCACGCCGTCGGCCCGGACGAACATGGCGTGCGTCTGGTAGGGGCCGAAACGATCCGCGGTGCATTTTCTGCACTTTTCGAAAAAGTCGAAAACGTGCATTGGGAAACCCTGGACTGCGCGATCTCCGGCAACAAAGCCTACTGCGAATACCGCCGCACCGCGACGCACAAGGATGGCACAAAAGAAGAGTTCTTGAGCGTCGACATCCTGACCTACCGTGATGGCCTGATCGTCCACAAGGACACCTATTACAAGCAACGGACAAGTTGATCGGTTAACCCCTGATGCGGCCAGGCAGTCGGCAGTCTTGTTTGAGGGCCGCGTCGTCGCTTTGGTAGGCCCAATGACGGACGGGCTTCGGCGGGCGTGCAATACCACTGCATCCAGCGCCCTAGATTACTGTCAGTCACGGCCCAGATCGTTCGGCCCTCTCGCAGCGAAGTGCACTTCTCCAGAATACGGTTCTGCTTGGTGTGTCTGAGACGCCCGCCAGCAGCATTCTGCATAGCTGCGTAGAGGACCGTCAGCGATCTGCAATACTGTCACTGAAATCGCTGATACAGCAACTCGGGGCAGCTTTGGGCCTGATCCTGGCCGGAGCCATCGCAGAGCTCTACTCAACACCCACAGCCTGGATGTTGAGCGCCGTGTTTCTTGTTATAGCCGTTTTTCCTGATCGGCGTCCTCACCAAACGGCTTACCACCGAGAGCGAATAGCGAGTATTCTTGAAAGTGCAGCATTCGGCACTCTAGGCCCTTAACCGCCAGTCTGCTTTGCTGATCGTACATCAAATCACGCACAATCAGCCATTCGCACCCTTCACCTCGGTTGTGGGAGTCGGATTACCCGTGTTGGACGCTGCAACGGAAATCTCGCCTCGACAGATTGGTTATCGAACTTTCCACCACATCGACTTCACGATAGTACTCGCGCGTTTGCAAGATCAGTTTTTTGAGCCGGATCAAGGTGATGAACTGACCGTTGCAACGAAATCCAAGCCGATATCGAGACAGGGTGCACTGTGAGTGATCCAGCCCATCGAAATCAGATCGACCCCGGTTTCCGCAACCGCAGGTACGCTATCCGGTGTGATTCCGCCCGAGGCTTCGGCGATGGCCTGACCATCAATCATGGCGACTGCTTTGTGCAGGGTCGGCGGATCCATATTGTCGAGCAGTACTGCATCAGTACCGATCTCGAGAACCTGTGCCAGCTGTTTCAGTGTATCGACCTCAATCTCGATCTTGACCATATGGCCAACGGTCTGTTTTGCCCGGGTCAGAGCCGCGCCAACACCGCCCGCTATCGCAATATGGTTATCCTTAATCAGCACAGCGTCACTTAGCGAATAGCGATGGTTCATGCCGCCGCCTGCTCGCACGGCATATTTCTCGAGTATGCGTAGACCCGGCGTTGTCTTGCGGGTGCAGCTGATCGCTGCTGCTGTACCTTCAACGCGGCGCACCAGATCCGCCGTTACGCTGGCGATGCCAGAAAGATGCCCCATGAAGTTGAGCGCGGTACGCTCTGCAATCAAAAGGCTGCGAGACGGGCCTTGGAAAGTTGCGATTACCGCGCCGGACGTGACGGAATCGCCATCGTTGACATGGCGTGTCACCTTGATCGCTGGGTCAACCAACGCACAGGCCAGTTCCGCACAATCCAAACCAGCAATGCATCCGGCTTGACGTGCACGAGCCACAACTTCAGAGGTGTGATCCTCCGGAATAACAGCCGTTGAGGTTACATCGCCAGCGAGACCCAGATCTTCATCAAGTGCGTGACGGATTATGGGCTCCAGCATCGTCCGGGGCAGCGAGGCTAGGGGTAGGTCGGTCATGATTCAAGCAGTCCTCAAAAGGGGTTCTCGGCAGGTCAAACCTGCATGGGCAAGAATTTCCGCCAGGGTCATATGTTGAGCTTGCGCCGTGGGCTTTCGGTCGGGGAAATCGCTGCGAAAATGTCCACCGCGCGGTTCACGGCGAAGTTCTGCAAAGATCGCGATAGAAACCGCCACAAGGGCTGGATCAGAATCGCGCTGCGCCGATTCAACCAAGGGCAACAATTCTGAGATAGCGCGGCGTAGTCCCGCTTCGTTGCGGATTACGCCCAGATGTTTTGAAACCAATGGCCGAACTAAACTAAGGTCGGGATCGGGTAGCCAATCAGACAGATTGGTCGTCTTCAGGGTGGGTCCCTCACACCCAGTGATGTCCAGTGCAGCGCGACGTCCCATCACCACGGCTTCGAGCAACGAGTTACTTGCAAGGCGGTTTGCGCCATGCAGACCTGTGCCCGCGCATTCACCAATGGCCCAAAGGCCGGTCAGGGTGCTGCGGGCGTTCTTGTCAACGGCGACCCCGCCCATGTGGTAATGCGCCGCCGGGCGTACTGGGATCGGTTCGCGTCCCGCGTCAATGCCGTTCGCGGCACATATTGCATGAATGCCGGGAAAACGACGAGCAAAATCGGCCCCAAGAGCTGTACGGGCATCCAGAAACACGCGCCCGCCTTCGGCGATGACCCGATGCACAGCACGGGCGACCACATCACGTGGGGCCAGTTCGGCCCCCGGAACATGCGCCATAAAGCGCTTGCCGGTTTGGTCAACAAGGATGGCGCCTTCACCCCGCACGGCTTCACTGATCAAATGCAATGGCCTCTGCGGGGTATCCAGCGCGGTGGGATGAAACTGCACGAATTCCATGTCGCGCAAAGCCGCCCCGGCGCGCGCAGCAATCATGACACCCTGCCCATAGTTGCCCGATGGGTTGGTGCTGGCGTCGAACAAACCGCCGCAACCACCTGTCGCCATGATGACCTGAGACGTGCGCAGAACCTCAGCCTGACGGCCTTTTTGAACGTGAATGCCGGTGACGTGCCCGTCAGCCGACAACAGCCGCCGCGCCTCGACATCTGTCAGACAGGTGATCGACGGGCATTGCAGGGCTGCACGTGTCAGAGCCGATATTATTTCGGCGCCGGTGCGGTCACCACCCACATGTAGTATGCGGCGGTGGAAATGCGCGGCCTCGCGCCCAAAGGCATATGCACCATCAGCAGCCCTGTCGAAACGAACACCATAGCCTTCCAGCATTGTGATCGCCTCTTGTGCCTCGGACAGAATGCCTGATGCGATAGCCTCGTCGCACAACCCGTCGCCAGCTTGCAACGTATCGACCAAATGCTGCGCGGGATCATCATCCGCGTTCAGCGCTGCGGCAATACCTCCTTGTGCCCAGACACTGGAACATTCCTGCCCCAGTCCTGAACGGGTGATCAACACGACCGGTTGCGGTGCCAGTTCCAGGGCAGCGATCAAACCTGCAAGGCCACCGCCAACAATGGCAATATGGCCGTGAAGCCCGTCAAGCCGGATCATTTTACTGCCAACATCCGTTCCACCGAGCGGCGCGCATCTTCGGCGATGGTCGGGTCGACCATGACTTCGTGGCGGCCAAATTCCAGCGCCTCGCGGATATTGCGCAGACTGATACGCTTCATGTGAGGGCACAGGTTGCAAGGACGTACGAATTCCACGTTCGGGTGGTTAAGCGCCACATTGTCGCTCATGGAGCATTCCGTAAGCAGGCAAACCCGTGCCGGTTTCTTGGCGCTCACGAAATCCGACATCACAGCGGTAGAGCCGGAGAAATCCGCCTCAGCGACCACGTCAGGTGGGCACTCCGGGTGGGCTAGCACCGTTACTCCGGGCCATGCCTCACGCATGGCGCGCACGTCATCGGGTGTGAACAACTCATGCACCTCACAATGCCCATGCCATGCGATCAGTTCGACATCCGTTTCTTTGGCAACGTTCTTTGCCAAATACTCATCAGGTATCATCAGCACTCGCGGCACCCCGAGGGACTCCACCACTTTCACCGCGTTGCCCGAGGTGCAGCAGATATCCGATGCCGCCTTCACCGCTGCCGATGTGTTGACGTAGGTGATCACCGGTACGCCAGGGTGGGCTTGGCGCAGCAATGCGATATCCTCAGGCGTGATGGAGTCAGCCAGCGAACACCCCGCGCCCATATCGGGGATCAGCACTGTTTTCTCGGGGTTCAGCAATTTGGCGGTCTCGGCCATGAAATGCACGCCTGCCATAACAACAACATCAGCATCGACTGCAATGGCCTCGCGGGCCAGGGCCAGGCTGTCACCCACAATGTCGGCCACGCCGTGGAAAATTTCCGGCGTCTGATAGTTATGTGCCAGAATGACCGCGTTCTTCTCGCGCTTCAGTTCGAGAATAGCTTCTAAATCCTCTTCGAACAGCATCCATTCGGGTCGCGGGATGACCTGCTTAACCCGGTCATAGATATCCGTAAGGCGAAAATCTCTCATTGGTTTCTCCACTTATACTCAATTCGAGTACATCGGAGTGACAATTATTCTCACTTCGAGATTATGTCAATGAAGATTCAGGGCCGGGAGAGAGGTAATCTTGCGCCCGACAGCATGCGGGCCTCAAGAATGGCTGGGCGATATCGGAACAGACGCGCCGGACGGCCGCTGGTGCCACTGGATATCTCGCCGGTTTCCTCAATCAGTTCCTGCTGGTCGATTTGGCGGCGGAAATTGGGTTTATGCAGGCGCAGACCAGACAGCGCCTCAACCGTGCGCTGCAATTGTAGCAGCGTGAAGCTTTCGGGCAAAAGTTCGAACACCACCGGAGAGTATTTGATCTTGGCCCGCAGGCGCGAAATCCCGGTCGCGAGGATGCGACGGTTGTCGCCTGCCATGGGCACACCGAATTCTGCTGCATCGACCAACCCGGCCTCGTACATCAATTCATAGCGTTGTAAAACAAGCTCTTCATTCCACGTCTTTCCATTCAGACCGAACAGGTAGTCGACACGCTGGGTCTTTAGCGGATCCCTCTGGGACCAGGCTTGGAGACGGTTGGTGATGCCTCGCAGTTCCTTGGGGCTATGGTCACGGTGATCCTCCCACGGGAAGTATCGATACCAGCTGCGCCACGTCGGACGTCTGGCCCCGGCTGCATCTTGTTCCCGCACCAGCCCGAGATAGCTGATCGAAATACGCTGCGAGGTGGTGACCTTGTCAGATCGTGGATCACGATCCTTATCTGCAAAGGTATAGAGCTGCTCGAGATAGCCCACCGGATGGCCTGTCTGCGCCTCAATCCAAGCGCGCAACCCACTCTGTAGGCTGCGATGAGAAGACTCGAACGGCCCGGAAGGCAAGGCATCGCCTCCACGCAGGGTCATGACGCGCGGCTGATCATCAGTCACGGCAGTCAGAATGGCGATCAGTTCGGCAGGGGCTAGTCCACTTGGCAATGAAAGTCCTGTATATTGAATGTCGCGAGACATTGGCTTCAATGGGGGTTCTAACTGAAACTCGATACCTTTGCTTGGGGAAAATGTTTTGTGAGGCGTGCAATTTCAGAGAATTCGGCTCCGGCCCAATTCCCCGCCTCGCCCAGCAAAAAGCAAGTACC
The DNA here is from genome assembly GCF_059610045.1 of Ruegeria sp. YTSA168. Classification (NCBI taxonomy): domain Bacteria; kingdom Pseudomonadati; phylum Pseudomonadota; class Alphaproteobacteria; order Rhodobacterales; family Roseobacteraceae; genus Ruegeria; species Ruegeria sp. YTSA168. The sequence continues at coordinate 494 of NZ_JBXWMW010000012.1, read as the reverse complement.
AACTATCGTTACCATGGTTTCGAACCAGCGTTTCACACGCGATTTCGTTTCAGGTTGCGCTGGTAATCCGGTTGATCAGGCGCCAGCCTAGGGCGCTGTCATCGACATCAAGTGATGACGTATTTCATGACCTCCAACCGGAAGAAGCGATCTACTGACGCGTTCTCAATGCCTTAGCAATTGGCAGCAGAGCAGCCACAGAGATTGCGCTTCGCCCACACGGTCGAACGCGGCCGCCACGGCATAAATATCGTCGCATATCTCTGGTTCCAGTGCACTCGGTCGGCTGAAAAAATGTCCGACGGTTGTCCAATCAACCGAACCAATTCGCTCCGTCATCTGTCACAGGAAGTGGGTGGTTTAAAGAGCAGGCTCCTTGCAAAAGGAAAAGCGGGCTTTACCGTTTGTGTGCCTTTGGGCAATTGATCGGGGGGATCAATTGAGGTCTGAACGGGGTGTTATGATGTTTTTCCGACACTGGTTGCGGGAGCAGG
>NZ_JBXWMW010000011.1:0-122399 GCF_059610045.1 Ruegeria sp. YTSA168 | reverse complement strand
CGTCTCAACCGTCTCTCCGGCCAGTCTCCGCCGTCGCCAGCGTCCCAACAACAACCTCAGCGCCGCCGGTGAAGGGGGTTCTAAGCATAACAAACATAAGCCGCAAGCAGAAAATTCGGAAATCTGTCAAAAAACTGAAACTTTCCATTTTAAACAATATATACAATGACTTGCTTTAAACTCGGCCCCGGGGAAAAGCACGATACCCTCTGTTTTCCAATCGAGACAGACGTCAAGCATGCGCTATGCACTGGGTTACCCACAGACTCAGGTCAAACTCAGGCGGAATCGGCTTGCCGTGTACGAGACAGCAGCCCCGACATTGGCAACCGAAGAACCAAAAGGCCGACAATCGCCAGAAGATAGAGAAGCGGCTCAAGCTGAAAGCCCTTGGCAAGCATGACATAATGCACCCCACCCAGCAGGACCGCCGGGTAGACCAGTTTGTGCAGCCTGCGCCAGCGCGGGCCTAAACGGCGCACCGACCAGTTGTTTGACGTCATGGCCAGAGGCAGCAGAAGAATAAACCCGGCCATCCCGACCGTAATATAGGGGCGCTTTACAATGTCGGCCCAAATCTGACTGGGCAGCTGAACGTCCAACACCAGCCAGACCAGCAAATGAAGCGTGACATAAGCAAAGGCCAAAACCCCGATCGCCCGGCGGAACTTGATCAGGTTCAGGCCGAGATGGCGACGCAGCGGAGTGATGGCCAGACCAAGGATCAACAGCTGCAGAGCCAGTTCGCCAAACTCATGTTCCAGCGCCTCGATCGGCTCAACCCCCAGACCGCCAGTCAGGGCGAGATAAAATAACCAAACAGCCCAGGCAGCGCCGATAGCGTAGACAAGCCAGGATGGGATACGACGCAAAAATGCGTTGAGAGACTCTTTCACCGTCATACTCATTGTCCTACGGTCGCGGCACTTGAACATCGCTGCGCTATGACGGAGAAACCATGTCCCTTGAACCGCTCTTTGCTGCAGGACCAATCGTTACACTCCACGCCGTGTTTGCAATTGCGGCGCTGATATTGGGGATTGTCCAGCTGGCGCTTCCAAAAGGCCGTGCACATCACCGAATTCTGGGGCGGATATGGGTCGCGCTGATGGCCGTCGTTGCACTTAGCAGTTTCTGGATACATGACATTCGCACCATAGGTCCCTTCAGTCTTATCCATATAGTGTCGATAGCGACATTGTACTGGCTGGTCATGGGCGTCCGGGAAGCAAGGCAGGGCCAAATCAAGGCGCATAAAACAGGCATGACGCTGCTGTTTTTCGGAGCGTTGATCGGTGCCGGCGCTTTTACATTTCTGCCCGGACGGGTCATGCATTCTGTTTTCTTCGGTCAATAGAACTCCTTGAGATCCATACCTTCATACAGGCTGGCCACCTCATCCTCATATCCATTGAACATGAGTGTCGGTACGCGCTTGGAAAATAGTCCGCCACCAATCTGACGTTCCGAACCCTGCGACCAGCGCGGGTGATCCACATTCGGGTTCACATTGCTGTAGAACCCATATTCACGTGGCGCGGACATGTTCCAGCTGGTGGGCGGCTCATCTTCGGTGAGGGTGATTTTCACAATCGACTTGATCGATTTGAACCCGTATTTCCACGGCACGACCAGTCGCAAAGGCGCGCCGTTCTGATTTGGAATCGGGCGGTCATAAATGCCAGTCGCCATGATTGTCAGCGGATGCATCGCCTCGTCCAGACGCAGACCTTCGCGGTAGGGCCAGTCCAGGATCGGGAATTGAGTGCCCGGCATTTCTTCCGGGCGATAGGCGGTTTCGAACGCCACGTATTTCGCGCCCTCCTGCACACCTGCCATGTTCAAAAGGTCCGCCAATTCGAACCCATTCCAGGGGATGACCATCGACCAGGCCTCGACACAACGGAAGCGGTAGATGCGTTCCTCGATCGTCATCTCGGACAGAATGTCCTTAAACCCGAATTCACCAGGACGCTCCACCAGACCGTCGATCTGAATGCTCCACGGCTCGGTCACCAGCATATGCGCGTATTTTGCGGGGTCGTCCTTGCGGGTGCCGAATTCGTAGAAATTGTTGTAGCTGGTGATCTCTTCCCAAGTGTTCGGCTCAAGAGCGTCCTGCGCCGCTGCGGACCGTGTCATCGCAGTCAGCCCGACACCTGCCAACCCGGCCATCAGCTGCCGCCGGTTCAGAAACGCCGCCCGAGGCGTAACGTCAGCCTGTGTCAAAGTGTTGGTCCAGCGATGCGCCATTTGGGTCTCCGTCCTGTTTCAGCGTCATGTTTGACGTAGTGCCCTGATAGCACAGCGCCAAGGAAACAGGCGTCACGATTGAGCGAAGTCGCTGTAACGTTCGCCCCTACCCGGCCCTCCATTACATAAGATTCAGGTCAGTTGGTCACATTTGGGTATAGTGAACGAGTCGCAGTTCGATCTGCGGCGAATGACTGAGAATGCTGACAGGGAGACTTCATATGTGTGACATCTGCGTAATGAACGCCGTCAAAGACAAAATGCTGTCACGGCGAAACTTCTTCAAAGCCGCGGCAGCCACAGGCGTGGCCGCAGCTGCAACCGGAGCAAGCACGCCGGCAGCTTTGGCCGCAGGTCATGGCGGGGTTGAGGATATGACCCATACGCTTAGCCCCGATTTCCCAACATGGGGCGGCGCGCCCGGCATCTCGGCTGAGCAGGCGTTTAACTTCGCCGACCATGGGTTCAACCTGTTCAACCTGTCGATCAACGAGCACACCGGGACACATATAGATGCGCCGCTGCATTTCTCGGCGGACGGCACATCGGTCGACGAAATTCCGGTTAGTGATCTGGTTGCGCCTTTGTGCGTGGTGGATATCGCCGCACGCGCTGCCGAGGATGCCGACACCCGCGTCACTCCGGATGACCTAAAAGCCTGGATCGCCGCGAACGGAGACATTCCGGATGGTGCCTGCGTCGCCATGCATTCTGGCTGGGCCAGCAAAACCGCAACGGATGAGTTTCGTAACTTCGATGGCGAGGCGCAGCACTATCCCGGCTTCCATGTCGAGGCTGCGCAGATGTTGATGGAAGACACCGGCGCACGGTCAATCGCGGTGGATACATTGTCGCTGGACCATGGCATGTCCGCCGATTTCGCCACTCACTATGCATGGCTTCCGTCGGGCCGTTTCGGGATCGAATGCTTGGCCAATCTCGACCGCGTCCCCGCTGCAGGGGCCACGCTTGTTATCGGCGCGCCGAAACACAAAGGCGGCACCGGAGGGCCCGCGCGGATATTTGCTTTGGTGTGAAAACACTTTCCAACAAACAAGACCCGCAACTTTGCGGGTCTTTAAACAAAAGCGCGAAGTCCACATCTTTATAATTCGCGCAGAAAAAGGCCATTCGACTTTGAGCATCTATTTCAGGATCGCCTGTTTGGCCCTCACCATTGTGCTCTCGCTTTATGTGATTCTCCTGTTTGGAGGGCTTGGGGCCTGCCAAATGCTAGATTGCATGGGTTCGGGGAACGGAAGCAGATATCATGTCACTTTAGGCGCGGTGGCAGTTCTAATCAGCACCACTCCTTTCCTCGCAGGGCTAATTCTACTTTTCTACCTATTACGCAAACGACGCGTCGGTCGTCTGACTGCGGTCTTTGTTTGGGGACTGGTTGCCGCGATCGGCACTTTGGGCATCTACAGTATAATCATTGACCCCGGCGACATGTATTGGGCAGGGCTGCCGTTGACTGGATTGGCGATATGTCTGGGTGTTTCACTTCTGTATTCCTCACCCGCAACAAAAGACGATAGCTCGAATTCGTCAGCCACTGGAGTATAGGCGTCATAACACAACCAAAAAGGCCCGCCGATTTGGCGGGCCTTTGTACTTTCCGTGATACCAACTCAATGCACCACTGCATCATCCGGTCTGGGCCGTTTGGATGTGCCCAGCCGATCACCAATGATCAAACCATCGGTTCCGGCTGAGACCGGGACGGTTTCACCATCCTTGATCTCGCCAGCCAGCAAGGCCTCGGCCAGCGGGTTCTGTAGGGCACGTTGAATCACACGCTTCAAGGGACGCGCGCCAAAGACTGGGTCATAGCCTTCGTCGGCCAGCCATTCTTTTGCGACATCATCCAATGCCAGCTCGATCTTGCGGGCGGCCAGACGTTTCTGCAGGCGTGCCATCTGGATATCGACGATACCGTCCATATCGGCCCGCTTCAGACGGTCAAAGATGATCGTCTCGTCCAGACGGTTCAGGAACTCGGGCCGGAAATGCGCCCGCACCGCATCCATCACGTCACGCTTCGCTTGCGCACTGTCCGCGCCTTCGGGCAGTTGGCTGAGCGCCTGAGACCCAAGGTTCGACGTCAGGATGATCAGCGTCTGCTTAAAGTCCACGGTGCGGCCTTGACCGTCGGTCAGCACGCCATCGTCCAGAACCTGCAACAGCACGTTGAACACATCCGGGTGCGCCTTTTCAACCTCGTCAAACAGCACGACCTGATAGGGCCTGCGCCGTACGGCTTCGGTCAGCACACCGCCTTCGTCATAGCCGACATAGCCCGGAGGGGCACCGATCAGACGGGCAACCGCGTGTTTCTCCATGAACTCGGACATATCGATGCGCACCATCGCGTTGTCATCGTCGAACAGGAAGTTCGCCACGGCCTTGGTCAGTTCGGTTTTACCTACGCCGGTCGGCCCGAGGAACAGGAACGAGCCCAGCGGGCGGCCTTCGTCATTCAGGCCCGCACGCGCGCGGCGCACGGCATTTGCCACAGCTGTAACCGCCGCATCCTGACCGATCACGCGGGAATGCAGATCGTCTTCCATCCGCAGCAGTTTCTCACGCTCGCCTTCCAGCATTTTCGAGGTCGGAATCCCGGTCCAGCGTTCTACGACGGAGGCGATCTGTTCTGGGCGCACCGTTTCCTCAGCCATCATGGCGTTGCTTTCGGCGTTCTCAGCCTCAGTCAATTTTTTCTCAAGCTCAGGGATAACGCCATAAGACAGCTCACCAGCCTTGGCGAGGTTGCCTTCACGCTTGGCGATCTCCAGATCAGCCCGCGCTTTGTCGAGCTGTTCCTTCAGATCGCGCGCACCCGCCAGCTTGTCGCGTTCGGCCTGCCACTGGGCGGTCATCTCGGCGGACTGCTCCTGCAGATCGGCCAGATCCTTTTGCAAGGTGTCCAGACGATCCTTGGATGCCGCGTCATCTTCCAGCTTCAACGCTTCTTCCTCGATCTGCATCTGCAGAATCTGACGATCTAGTTGGTCGAGTTCCTCGGGCTTGGAATCCACCTCCATCCGCAACCGCGACGCCGCCTCATCGACAAGGTCGATGGCTTTGTCGGGCAGGAAGCGGTCCGTGATATAGCGATGCGACAGCGTCGCCGCCGAGACCAGCGCCGAGTCGGAAATCCGCACGCCGTGGTGCAGTTCGTACTTTTCCTTGATGCCGCGCAGGATGCTGATCGTGTCCTCGACGGTCGGTTCGGCCACCACTACGGGTTGGAACCGGCGCGCAAGGGCCGCGTCTTTTTCAACGTATTTGCGATACTCATCCAGCGTGGTCGCGCCAATACAGTGCAACTCACCCCGGGCAAGCGCAGGCTTGATCAGGTTGGCGGCATCCATCGCGCCGTCGGATTTACCAGCCCCGACCAGCGTGTGCATCTCATCGATGAACAGGATGATCTCACCGGCGGCTTCGGTAACTTCGGTCAGAACGGCCTTGAGTCGTTCTTCGAACTCACCGCGATATTTCGCACCGGCGATCAGCGCGCCCATGTCGAGCGCAAGCAGTTTCTTGTCCGTCAGCGATTCTGGCACGTCACCGTTGATGATGCGCAGGGCCATGCCCTCGGCAATCGCGGTTTTACCGACGCCGGGTTCCCCGATCAGAACCGGGTTATTCTTGGTGCGGCGAGAAAGAACCTGCATTGATCGGCGGATTTCCTCATCTCGCCCGATGATCGGGTCGATCTTGCCTTCAGCCGCTGCCTCGGTCAGGTCGCGCGCATATTTCTTGAGCGCGTCATAGCCTTCTTCCGCCGACGCGCTGTCAGCGGTGCGACCCTTGCGGATATCATTGATCGCCTCGTTCAGTTTCTGCGCCGATACGGCACCGGCCTCCAAAGCATCCTTGGCTTTGGATTTCACCATGCACAGCGCCATCAACACCCGTTCGACCGGCACAAAACTGTCACCAGCCTTGGTGGCGATCTTGGTGGCCTCGTCCAGAACCTTGGCGGTCTGGCCGTCCATGTAGATCTGGCTGGCATCACCGCTGATCTTGGGGATTTTCCCCATCGCGGCATCCAGCGCCTCGACCACGCGGTTCGGTGCGCCGCCCGCGCGTGTGATCAGGTTGCTGGCCAGCCCCTGATCGTCATCCATCAATGCTTTGAGTACATGTGTGGGCTCCAACCGCTGGTGCCCTTCGCGCAGCGCAATGGTTTGCGCCGCTTGCACGAATCCCCGTGCCCGCTCGGTGAACTTGTTCAAGTCCATAGCATTCTCCTTTTAAAAGCGCCCCGGTATGATGCGCCCGCTTGGCGGCACGCATCGGTCTGGGCCTCACATTCAATCTGGGAGATATCTTTGCAGGTTCAAGAGGCTGAGCCGCAGAAATCGCTACTCTCGCTGTATCGTATAAACGGTATACCCGCCGGTTTCGGCCACCTGAACGGCCCCGGTTTCATCTACCAGCGACTGCGACGCTGCGCTGCCGGTTGGGCAGGACACAAGATCCGCTGTGTGATCAAGAAAATCGATGGTAAACGCGGTCTCTCCGGTGAGTTGGCACCAGTCATCCACTGACCGATATCCGCCCACCAGGCGCAGGTCGTCATTCGTGGGTGCGGGGGCCGCGCCGACCTCCGGCGCGTCGGGTGGGGTTTCATCACATCCCGTCAGCGCAACAAGCACACTCAGCAAAACCAGTTTCTTCATATTCTGTCCCTTACATTGAATTCACATGCTCTATGCCAGACAGGTTAGCACAGAATGAAACCTGGCGCGCCCGGCATCGCAGATGGACAGGCGCGTCAGAAACCGTTAGGACGCAGACGTTTGCCAAAAAGGAGCGTCCCACCATGTCCGATGACCGTCTGATCGTAGCCCTTGATGTACCGAACGCCCTACAGGGGTTGGCCATGGCCGAACGGCTAGGCGACAGCGTGTCTTTTTACAAGATCGGGCTGGGTATGCTGACCGGAGGCGGGCTGGCTTTGGCCAATGAGCTGAAACAGGACCACGGCAAGCGCATCTTTCTGGACATGAAGCTGTTCGACATCGGCAACACCGTAGAAAACGCAGTGCGGGGGTTGGCGCAGTTCGATCTAGATTTCCTGACTGTTCATGGCGACCCGCATGTGGTGCGCGCAGCGAAAGAAGGGGCCTCGGGTAAGGATCTCAAGATTTTGGCAGTGACCATCCTGACCTCACTGAACCGCGATGATCTGGATGCCAGCCTGCTGAAAGCGGGCGACGTGCAGGACCTGGTCGTCGAACGTGCGGTCAAGGCTTTGGAGGCCGGGGCGGATGGTGTCATCGCCAGCCCGCAAGAGGCCGCCTTGATCCGCGCCTTGCCGCAGGCCGAAGGCCGCCTGATCGTCACTCCCGGCGTGCGACCTGCCGGGGCTGCCTTGGGTGATCAAAAACGGGTTGCCACACCCGCCAGTGCAATTGGGGATGGGGCCGATCATATCGTTGTAGGGCGCCCAATCTACCAAGCGGACGACCCAAAAGCTGCCGCCCAGGCTGTGCTTAACGAATTAAATTCTTTGACACGTCACTAGGCGCCCCTGGGAATCGAATCCAGTTTGGATCCACAATTCCGTTCATTAACTTGACCTTACGTCAATTTTTGGGCGCTTCGGCCGAACTCACGCTGTTGTCCAAAATACACACAGCCCACGGCAAGTTTTGGGCCTGACGGTTAGAAACTATCTAAATATTGCGATTTCGGTGAGTCTTGGGGGTGTAATACTCCCCAACGAACCGTTTCTTCCTGAGGTTCGTTACCTCCCCCCGCTTACGCGCGGGGGGTCTTCTTTTCGAAAACCAGGCAAGATCTCAGCCCTTTGATCGCCCTCAATCGGTGATATAAGGAATGCCTGATCCATTCGCGGAACGCCCGAGGACGCGTATGCCCGGTCTTTGCCGAGATTGCCTGACCACATTTTTAAGCGAAACGCGCTGCCCATCCTGCGGCAGCCCGCGTGTGATGTCGCATCCGGAGCTGTTTGAGCTGCCCATTGCGCATATGGACTGCGATGCTTTCTATGCCTCGGTCGAAAAGCGCGACAATCCGGAATTGGCGGACAAACCCGTCATCATCGGTGGCGGAAAACGAGGCGTGGTGTCGACCGCATGTTACGTGGCGCGTATCCGGGGCGTGCGATCCGCGATGCCGATGTTCAAGGCCCTGAAACTCTGCCCCGACGCGGTGGTGATCCGCCCGCGCATGTCGGTTTACGTCGAAGTATCTCGCGAAATTCGCAAGATGATGGACGAATTGACGCCCGTTGTTGAACCTTTGTCTTTGGATGAGGCATTCATGGACCTGTCCGGCACAGAGCGCCTGCATGGCGCGCCACCCGCGGTCATGCTAGCGCGTCTGGTCAAACGCATGAAGGATGAATTGGGCCTGACAGGTTCCATCGGGCTGAGCCACAACAAGTTTCTGGCCAAGGTCGCCTCGGACCTGGACAAGCCGCGCGGGTTTTCGGTGATCGGAAAAGCCGAGACCGCCGAGTTTCTGAATGACAAACCCGTGCGTCTGATCTGGGGCATCGGGCCAGCGGCGCAGGAATCGCTGGAACGCGCCGGAATTCGCAGCTTCTCCGATCTGTTGCGCTGGGATCAGGAGGCGTTGACGGCCCGGTTTGGTTCGATGGGGTATCGTCTGTGGCATCTGGCGCGAGGTCAGGACAAGCGGCGCGTGTCGGCGCATGAGCCGATGAAATCAATAAGCAACGAAACTACGTTTTTTGAAGATACAGCCAGCATCGATATTCTGGAAGGACATATATGGCGCATGGCGTTGAAAGTGTCTGACAGAGCCAAAGCAAAGGATTTGGCCGGGCGGGTCGTGACACTGAAACTCAAGAAAGCCAACCACAAGATCATAACCCGCCGGGTCTCGCTGCGCGATCCAACCCAGATCGCGGACCGGATTTACCGCACCGCGCGGGGTCTGTTTGATCAGGTCGGGGATGAGGGGCCCTATCGGCTGCTGGGTTGTGGGCTTTCAGATCTGTGCCCAGCAGATCAGGCTGACATTTCAGGCGATTTGCTGGACCCCGATGCAACACGCCGGTCGCAGGCCGAGCGCGCAACGGACAAAATCCGTGAACGCTTTGGCACCGACGCCATCGTCAAGGGCCGCGCCCTGCGCTGAGGTCTATTCGGCCGCCAGCCGCTGAGGCCGTGCGCCGATACTGGCAATCTCGGCAATGACCTGACGCAGTAACTTGCTAAAAGCCATAAAGTTTGCGTTGGGGGCAATCTTGTCTTCGTCCATATAAAGCGCGCGATCAATCTCGATCTGGATAGCATGCTGCTGGCGACCAGGCCGACCATAGGTCTGAGTAACATAAGCACCAGCAAAGGGCGCGTTGCGCGCCACGTTCAGGCCCGCTGCGGCAAAGGCGGCTTCAATCTGATCGACGATCTGGCCGGAAGCAGACGCGCCAAATCGATCACCCAGAACAATCTCGGGGCGGTTCTCATGCGCTGCCCCCGCGATGGCCTCATGCGGCATGGAATGGCAATCGACCAGAATGGCCTGCCCGAACATTTCATGCGACTCGGCCAGCAGCGATTTCAACCGCGCATGGTAAGGACGCCAATAGTTATCTATGCGCAATCGCGCCTCATCCATGGTCAGCTTGCCGCGATAAATGGCCCGACCATTGGCCACGACACGGGGAATCACTCCCAGCCCGGACGCGACACGTGGATTGTGCCCCTGACGGCGCGCGCCGCTGATCAAGGCGGGATCAAGCTCTTCTGCGCTGCGATTCAAATCCAGATAGGCACGTGGCATGGCGGCCCGGATCAACGGCGCACCAAATTCCGAGGCCGGTGTAAACAATTGATCTACAAAAGCATCCTCAGAAGATCGAATCGCTTTTGGGCTTAGAACCGAACGGTCCAGCAACGCCTGCGGATAGCTCCGCCCGCTATGAGGCGACGAAAACACCACACTCGAACTGCGGTTCTCCGGCATATCCAGTATAAAGGCTGCGTTCGCCATAGCCCCTCCATTGCTGTTGCTCAACATAGACCGGAAATTTGTTCTTCCAAACCCCTTGAACCCCTGAACGACTCCTTTTATAGACCCCGCTACCGGCGCGGTGATCCGCGCCCCATTTCGTTATGGGGCAGGGTCCGTGACGGGAACGTGGGCGGTTAGCTCAGCGGTAGAGCACTTCGTTGACATCGAAGGGGTCACAAGTTCGATCCTTGTACCGCCCACCATCGTTTCACTGTCCCGGTTTCCGGGACCCCGATTAACCCAGGCGCTGGCCACGTCTTTGATGAAGGCGCCGCAGATTGGAGACAGACCATGAAGGTCAAGAACTCGCTCCGCTCGCTCAAGAACCGGCATCGCGATTGCCGGATTGTGCGTCGCAAAGGCCGCGTCTACGTGATCAACAAGACGCAGCGCAAGTTCAAAGCACGTCAGGGCTAAGAACTGCACTTATAGATTTCGAAGAAACCGCGCCCTAAAGCGCGGTTTTTTTGTTCCAGCATCATCTGCTGGATGCACCACCCATCGGCGCGCGCGCCGGATCATCACCACGCAAATCGACAAGCGCTTGTTCGGGATCTCTGCCCGTGACCATGTGCCCAACAATTTTAGTCGGATTTTCTTGCATCTTACCCAGAATCGTTTAATTGACAATTTCAGTCGGATAATGATCCGCCGCGTCATTCAATGCTGGGAGACACTATGCTGAAATCCTCGACCTGTATCGCCACCGCCCTGACGGCCCTGATTGCGACATCCGCAATCGCCCAGGGAGAGCTGAACCTATACTCCTCACGTCACTACGATACTGATGAACGCCTCTACTCCGACTTCGAAGAGTCGACCGGCATCAAAATCAACCGCATCGAAGGCAAGGCCGACGAACTGATCGCGCGTATGGAAGCCGAAGGTGCAAACTCGCCTGCCGACATCCTGCTGACCGTTGACACATCGCGCCTGGAGCGCGCCAAGAACGCGGGCGTTTTGCAGTCGATCAACAGCGCGGTTCTGGAAGAGCGTATTCCATCAAACCTGCAAGACAGCGACAACCAGTGGTTTGGCTTCTCGCAGCGTGCACGCATCCTGTTCTACGACAAAAACGACGTCATCGAACCGCCGCAAACCTACGCCGATCTGGCCGACCCAAAATACAAGGGTCAGGTCTGCATCCGTTCCGGCACCAACGTGTACAGCCAGACCATTCTGGCCGCGATCATCGAACACGCCGGTGCTGATGCCGCAAAAGACTGGGCCGAAGGCGTTGTCGCAAACTTCGCACGCGATCCTCAGGGCGGCGACACCGACCAGCTTCGCGGCATCGTTTCGGGCGAGTGCGACATCGCGATGTCCAACACTTACTACTTCGCACGCGCAATCCGAAGAAACGTAGATGGGGTATCGGCCGAGCGTGACATGATCGGCTGGGTCTTCCCGGACCAGGACGGCAATGGCGCGCATATGAACCTGTCAGGTGGCGGTGTCGCAGCAAACGCTCCGAACAAAGAGAACGCCATCAAGTTCCTTGAGTACCTGTCAAGCGATCAGGCGCAGCAGTATTTCTCGGCCGGGAACGACGAATACCCGGCGGTTGAAGGCGTTGCCATTTCGGCGTCGGTTTCGGAACTGGGTGACTTCAAAGGGGACAGCGTAGACCTGTCTGCCGTTGCCAAAAACGTGCCCGAAGCACAGAAGATCTTTAACGAGGTTGGTTGGAAATAAGCCAACTGATCTTTGGTAGATTGCGAAGGGTGCAGATTTTTCTGCGCCCTTTTTTTGTTGCTATATATATAAATGCCTGCAATACTTTCCATAATTGAGAATATTTCTACTATATGGACAATGCTGGATTCCCTCTCAACCCGCCTGGCAAACCGACTAAGTGAGTTACGTAAAGGCCGTGGCTGGTCACTGGATCAACTGGCCGGACACAGCGGCATCAGCCGGGCGACCCTGTCACGTATGGAAAAGGGCGAGGTCAGCCCAACCGCAGAAAACCTTGGTCGTTTGTGCAACGCCTATGGCTTGCCCATGTCGCGCCTGCTGATGATGGTCGAGGACAGTTTCGACGCCAGGGTGCCTTATGAGCGGCAAACGGAATGGAGCGATCCGGAAACCGGCTTCACCCGTCGATCCATTTCGCCTCCCTCCCGTGGGTTAAACGGCGAGGTGTTGGAATGTCACCTGCCACGCGGCACCGTAATCCGCTATGATACGCCACCAAAACCGGGGCAGGAACATCATTTGATCGTGCTGGACGGAGTGATGACACTCACGGTGGATGGCATCGCGCACGAGCTTAGCGGTGGAGATTGCCTGCGCTACCATTTGTCTGGCCCGACACGGTTTGAAACAACGGCGGCGCGTGGCGCACGCTATATTTTGGTGCTGATATGATCACGCGGCTTTCGGACGACTATTTCGATGACGCAGTTGATGACCTGTCCGATATTCTGCATGCCTGTGTCCATACCGGAGCGAGTATCGGATTCGTTCTGCCCTTCTCGATGGAAGACGCTCGCAGCTATTGGCACGATCATGTGCGACCGAACCTGAACGCGCTGGACCTGTTTGTTGCGTACGATGCGGGCCGTGTTTTGGGTACGGCGCAACTGATCCCAGCCAACATGCCCAATCAGCCGCATCGTGCCGATGTCGCCAAGCTGCTGGTTCATCCGAACGCCAGGCGGCGCGGGTTGGCCCGCGCATTAATGGACGCGCTCATGGATCGATCCCGCGACCTTGGCCACACCCTTTTGGTTCTGGACACGCGCAGCACCGACCCATCGAAACTGCTGTACCAAAGCATAGGTTTTCAGATCGCCGGAGAAATCCCAAACTATTGCCGCAACCCGTTTGAACCCACGCTAGAGCCCACCACCTATATGTACAAACATCTGACGTAGCGCACCGCGTCAGGTTCAATCAAGGTTGGGGGGGGCAGAAACCGATCCTGCCCACACGACGCCTTAGAAATCCAGATTCTCCACACTCAACGCGTTCTGCTGGATGAATTCACGACGGGGTTCGACCACGTCACCCATCAGCTTGGTGAACAGATCATCCGCGTCGACCATGTCATCCACGCGCACCTGCAACAGCGTCCGGGCGTCAGGGTCCAACGTGGTTTCCCACAACTGATCCGGGTTCATCTCTCCCAGACCCTTATAGCGTTGCAGCGACAGGCCTTTTTCACCCTCTTCCAGAATGGCGCGCAACAGGTCAAGCGGGCCGTGGATTGCCTGACTGCGATCGCGGCGGATCAGAGTAGCAGGGCTGTTATAAATCTCCTGCAGACTTTGCGTGAAGCTGCCGGTTTTACGCGCCTCGCCCGAGCGCAACATCGGGCCATCCAGTGTGCGAACTTCTTCCACACCCCGTAAGATACGGGCCAGGCGAATGCCGTGATCCTGTGTGATGCGACCTTGCCAACCGCGTTCGTATTCCAGTGCGATCAGATCGAGACGAGCGGCGACCTTGTCCGCTACACCTTGCAGGTCGGCATCTACCGCGCCGGGCACAAAGGCCCCAGCCACAGCAGCCTGTTCGAGAATGTGCCGCGGGTAGTGGGTTGGGAAGGCATCCAGAACACGTTTCAACTGGCGCGCTTCGTCGACGACGCGGGTTAGATCATGGCCGACAATTTCCTCGCCCGAACCCAGCTTCAAAACAGCACCCTCGACGCCCTGATTGATCAGATAGTCATCAAGCGCCGCCTGATCCTTCAGGTAAACCTCTGATTTTCCGCGCGAAACTTTATAAAGCGGCGGCTGCGCGATATAGAGGTATCCACCTTCGATCAGTTCCGGCATCTGACGGTAGAAGAAGGTCAACAACAGCGTTCGGATATGCGCGCCATCAACATCCGCATCCGTCATGATGACGATCTTGTGGTAGCGCAGCTTTTCGATATTGAACTCATCGCGGCCAATGCCGGTCCCCAGCGCCATCACGAGGTTACCGATTTCCTGCGAGGACAGCATTCGGTCAAACCGCGCGCGTTCGACATTCAGGATTTTTCCACGCAAGGGCAGAACGGCCTGAGTCAGGCGATCCCGACCTGTTTGGGCCGAACCGCCGGCTGAGTCCCCTTCGACGAGGAAGACTTCGGTCTTCGACGGGTCTTTCTCGGAACAGTCTTTCAGCTTGCCGGCCAGATAGTTCACATCCATCGCCGTCTTGCGGCGGGTCAGTTCGCGGGCCTTACGGGCGGCTTCACGAGCCAATGCGGCCTCAATGATCTTGCCAACGATCCCTTTGGCCTCGTTAGGATTCTCTTCGAACCATTCGGCCAGCTTTTCATTCATCAGACCTTCGACCGCCGGACGAACTTCGGAACTGACCAGCTTGTCCTTAGTCTGGGACGAGAACTTCGGATCCGGCACCTTGACCGACAGCACACAGGTCAGACCCTCACGCGCATCATCACCGGTAAAGTTGATCTTTTCCCTTTTTGCGATCCCGCTGGATTGCGCATAGTTGTTGATCGTGCGGGTCAGCGCACCTCGGAAACCGGCCACATGGGTGCCGCCATCGCGTTGCGGGATGTTGTTGGTGAAGGGCAGAACCGTTTCGTGATAGCTGTCATTCCACCACATGGCGATTTCGACGCCGATCTCATCGCGTTCGCCTTTGATATAGATCGGCTCGGGCATCGCCGGGGTCTTGGACCGGTCAAGGTATTTAACGAATTCCTTGACGCCACCCTCATAGAACAGCTCCGTTTCCAGCCGTTCGGCAGGGCGTTCATCAATCAGGATGATGCGCACGCCCGAGTTCAGAAAGGCCAGTTCCCGCAATCGTTTTTCCAGCGTCTCGAACGAGTATTCTAGGTTCGAAAACGTGTTGGTCGAAGCCAAAAAACGCACTTCGGTCCCAGTGCGATCACCACACTCGCCAACAACTTTCAGATGCTCTGCGGTTTCACCCCCTTCAAATCGCGCCACATGCTCTTTGCCCGCGCGCCAGATGCGTAGTTCCAGCCAGTCGGACAAGGCGTTTACCACTGAAACGCCAACACCATGAAGGCCGCCCGACACTTTGTAAGAATTGCTGTCAAACTTACCGCCAGCATGTAGCTGGGTCATAATAACCTCTGCGGCCGAGACACCCTCTTCCGGATGAATGTCCACCGGAATCCCACGCCCATTGTCGCTGACTGACACGCTGGAATCGGCGTGAATTTTTACCGTCACATGGTCCGCATGATCGGCCAGGGCTTCGTCAATTCCGTTATCGACAACCTCATACACCATATGATGCAGGCCAGAGCCATCGTCCGTATCCCCGATATACATACCGGGGCGCTTACGAACCGCCTCTAAACCTTTGAGAACTTTGATGGAATCAGCGCCGTATTCTTGGGGTGCCTGTGCGTCTTCGGACATGCCGTTAGTACCTATATTATTTTGGTAACTTATACGTTTTCTGGTGGGGAATGTCACGCGATACCCCAACATTTTGTGTTGGCCTGCGCCGATTTTGACAACCTACAAGCGGTCGACATCCGCCGCGATATCCGCCGCAATCGCTTGTGCATCCACATCTTTGCGTTCCGCCGACAATCGCAGACCCAGAATATCCGATTGGTATCGCGCGGCCCATCGTTCAGGATCATGCTCTGATCCGATCTCACCGGCGGCCTGAGCGCGTCGAAAAAGATCTGCAAAACAGGCCTTCATATCACCCATATGCAGGGCAGCCTGATCCGCAAGTGTATGATCTTTGGACTGAAGCTCGGCATAGGTTTTTGCCAGCATACATGCCTTGGACGGGTTTTCGACCGCTTCGATCACCAACCTTGGCTGCGCCTTGAGCGCTTCTTTCGGACCCAGCTTATCGGCCAGCGCCTGCAAGCGCGCAACGCCTTCGCGCGCATAGCTTTCAAGCGCCAAAGCATACAGCGCATCCTTTGACCCGAAAGCGGCGTAGAAGCTGCCCGGCTTCAGTTTCAACTCACGCTCCAGGTCTTTCAACGACGTCCCGGCCCAGCCTTGACGCCAGAACAGATCTCTGGCCTTGGCAATCAGTGCCTCACGGTCATAGGCGGGTTTGCGCGGCATGGGCTTCACCAATTCTTGAACGTTTGCTCAAATATATACTTGAGCGATCACTCAATAAACCCTAAATACAACTCATCGCGCCAGAAACAGGAGTTCCGACATGGCCAATTTCCCATCCCACGATCTTGAAACCGCACCAGAAGGCTCCAAACCACTGCTGGAAAAGTCACAAGCTGCCTTTGGCCGCCTGCCCGGCCTGCATAAGGTGATGGCTGAAAGCCCGCAGCACCTGGAGGCCTATCAGGTTCTGCACGGCCTCTTCCTGCAAACAGATTTCGACAATGACGAAAAAACCGTGGTCTGGCAGACCATCAACGTAGAAAACGAATGTCACTACTGCGTACCCGCCCACACCGGCATCGCTAAGATGATGAAAATCTCGGACGACCTCACCGAAGCATTGCGCAACGAAACACCGTTGCCTACTGCCAAGCTTGAAGCGCTGCGCACCTTCACGCTGCAAGTGATGAAAAGCCACGGCAACCCGACCGAAGACCAACTGCAGGCCTTCTTTGACGCTGGATATTCACACCGCGCCGTTCTGGACGTGGTTCTGGGGCTGGCTCAGAAAACCATGTCGAACTACGTAAATCACATGGCGAAGACCCCGGTGGATGAAGTGATGCGCAGCTTTCTGTGGGAACGCAAAGTCAGCGAACCAGCCTAAGCGGACACGACCGAGCCCTCAGGGCCATCACTCACGATCAACGTCTGGGCCCGGTCGCCCAGATCCGCAAACAGCTCAGGCCCGGTTCCCGTCATCCAGGCCTGAGCTCCAAGCGCACAAATCTCATCATACAACGCTGCGCGGCGATCCGCATCCAGATGCGCCGCCACTTCATCTAACAACACAATCGGTGGGGCCCCCACCATCCCGGCAAGTGCCCGTGCATTCGACAGGATCAAAGACACCAACAGGGCCTTCTGCTCCCCGGTCGAGCAATCCTTGGCCGGAACGCCCTTGGCGGCAAACACACCATACAGATCCGAGCGATGCGGCCCGACCAGAGTGCGCCCCGCCGCAAGATCGCGAAACCGGCTTTCATTCAACGCCTCTTGCAAATCCTCAGCCGATCCCGGCATCGCACCCTCGGTCTGAACCATTTCTAGCACAGCCGAGGGAAACGCCGTCTCGGCCTGTTCCTGTGCGTTTCGCAGATGATCCAGCGCCGCCAACCGGGCCGCGTAAATGCGGTACCCGGTCTCTGCCATCTGCCCTTCCAGCGCTGCGTACCAATGGGCATCCCGCACCTGCTCTTTCAACAGACGGTTCCGTTCCCGCATCGCCTTTTCATAGGTCAGAGACGCCTCGGCATGGGCGGGGTCAAAACTCAGCGCGATACGGTCCAGAAACCGCCGCCGCCCCTCGGCGCCCTCGATCCACAACCGATCCATTGACGGGGTCAGCCAAACAACACGCGCCAGTTTCCCCAAATCTATCTGGCTGGCTGCCTTGTCATCGATCCGAACCTGCCGCGCTGCACCGTTTTCGGACCAGGTCTCGATCTCAAACCGCTGGCCCTGTGCCTCAAGCAAACCAGACAGTTTCCAGCCCAGCGCCTCGGGCCGCCGCGTCATCTCAGCCGCACTCGCGCGTCGCATTCCGCGACCGGGGGAAAACAAAGATACCGCTTCCAGGATATTAGTCTTACCGGCCCCGTTCGACCCATGGATCGCAACCGGTCGCCCGTCCAAAGACAAACGCGCCAGTTTGTGAGATCGAAAATGTGAGACCGTAAGCTCGGTCAGGGCCAATCCCATGACCCCTCCCTTCTTCTGTTCAAAAATACCTCCGCCGGAGGCATCGCGCGTCAGCGCGATCAGACGCGCATCGGCATGACTACATAAACCGCACTCAGGTCATTGCCTTCGCGCATCAGGGTCGGGTCGCCCGCCGAATTGAACATGAAAACCGCGTTTTCGCGATCGACCTGAGACGCGATCTCTAGCAGATATTTCGCGTTGAACCCGATCTCCAGCCGTTCATCGCCATACGCCACGGCCAGTTCTTCCTCGGCTGCACCGCTGTCGGGCGCATTGACCGACAACACCAGCTTATCACCATCCAACTGGAGCTTAACGGCCCGAGACCGCTCGGACGAGACTGTCGCAACGCGATCCACCGCCTGCGCAAATTCGGCAGCGTCCACTTCCAGCTTCCGTGTATTCCCCTGCGGGATCACACGTGTGTAGTCAGGGAACGTGCCATCAATCACTTTCGAGGTCAGAGTGATATCAGGTGTTGCAAACCGCACCTTGGTTTCGCTGACCGAAACCGCAATATCCATCTCATCATCTTCCAGCAGCTTGCGCAGCTCTCCCACAGTTTTGCGGGGCACAATCACGCCCGGTAAATCTGCCGCGCCATCAGGCAGATCCGCATCAATCCGTGCCAAACGGTGGCCATCGGTGGCCACGCAGCGCAGCACTTTTCCACCCTCAGACCCATCCGCCACATGCATATAGACGCCGTTCAGGTAATACCGGGTCTCCTCGGTCGAGATGGCAAATTTCGATTTATCAAACAGCCGACGCAACAAAGCCGCCGATGCTGTAAAGTTTGACGCGTATTCCGACGAGGCCATCACCGGAAAATCTTCTTTCGGCAAGGTCGCCAGCGAGAAATTCGACCGCCCGGCCTCAACCGTCAAACGACCCGCGGCGCTGTCAGCCGTCAAAGTAACCAGCGCACCATCAGGCAATTTGCGCACAATTTCATGCAGCGTTGTCGCAGCCACCGTCGTCGCCCCGGCCTTCTCTACCTGAGCGGGGGCTTTGTCGACAACCTCGATATCCAGATCGGTGGCACGGAACTGAGCCTGATCCCCTTCGGCCTCGATCAGCACATTGGCCAGTATCGGGATCGTGTTCCGGCGTTCGACAACAGATTGGGCCTGTGAAACGGCCTTGAGAAGGGTGCCGCGTTCGATGCTGATCTTCATACCCTTAATTCCTCTGACTTGCGTGCCGAAATGGGCGGGACTGGCACGTTAGCGGTTCCACCCTGAGGCACAAGGATTTTTTACGGATTTCTGGTTTGGAAAACTCGTTCGGTCAAGGGGCGCGTGCGCTGCCAGATACAGTTCACGCGCGACCGTGGACAATACCGCACAAGAAAACGCCCCGAACATTACATCCGGGGCATCGCTGACTGGTTATGCCTTAGACCTCAGGCTTCGAGCGCGCGGCGCAACATTTCCACGTCTTCCGCGATCTGGCCATCGGTGACTTTCAATTCTTCGATCCGCTTGACACCATGCATGACCGTGGTGTGGTCGCGTCCACCAAACCGGCGCCCTATTTCGGGCAAGGAGCGACTGGTCAATTGCTTGCACAGATACATCGCCACCTGACGCGGACGCGCGTAAGAGCGCAGACGTTTGGGCCCGATGATGTCCGACAAACGGATGTTGTAGTAGTCGGACACTTTGCGTTGAATCTCTTCGACCGTGATTTTGCGTTCCGAGGCGCGCAGCACGTCGGCCAGACAATCCTGCGTCAACTCCATGTCGATCTCACGCCCAACCAGCGAGGCGAAAGCAAACAGACGGGTCAAAGCGCCTTCCAACACGCGCACATTGGTCGAAATGCGATGAGCCAGGAATTCAAGCACCCCATCCGCAATTACCAGATCAGGATAAGTGCTGATATGCTGTTGAACCTTGTTCTGAAGGATGCCCAGACGCAGTTCGTAATCGGTCGGGTGCAGATCGACGACCAATCCACATTGCAGGCGCGATTTTACGCGATCTTCCAGGTCCTTGATCTCACCCGGGGCGCGGTCAGCCGAGATAATGATCTGCTTGTTCTGATCCACCAGCGCATTGAAGGTATGAAAGAATTCTTCCTGAGTGGAATCCTTGCCCGCGATGAACTGCACATCATCAACCATCAGCACGTCGACCGACCGGAATAGATGTTTGAAATCCATCATCCGGCGTTCCCGCAGGGCCTGCACGAAGCGATACATGAACTGTTCCGCCGACAGATAAAGCACATTCAGTTCGGGGTGTTTGGTTTTCAGCTCCCAGGCGATGGCGTGCATCAGGTGGGTCTTACCCAGTCCAACACCCCCATAGAGGACCAGCGGGTTGAATGTAACGGGCCCGCCTTCTGACACACGACGCGCGGCGGCATGAGCCAGTTCGTTCGGCTTGCCCACCACAAAGCTGTCAAAGGTAAAACGCGGATCCAAAGGCGCGGCTTGCATCGAATCCAACGCCTCTTGCGCGGCATCAGAACGGGGTGCCACAGGCGCGTCGACGGTCTCGCTTGCTGCCGCTTCGACCACTGGTTTCGCGACGGCATTCGGACGCGCCGGGGTATTCGCCGCAACGCGGAAATCCAAACGCTGCACGGTTTCCCCCGAAGTGTTCAGCTCATACAAAATGAGATCGGCAAAGTTCTGACTGACATAGTTGCCCATGAAATTGGTCGGCACAGAGAACACCGCGACACCATCTTGCAACTCTTCAAACGTCAGAGGTTCAATCCAGGTCGTGTAGTTGTTCCGGCCAATTACCTTGATCAACTTGTTACGCAGTAGTCCCCATTTCTCTTGTGTCATTCAGCGCCTCACGCATCCCATTCTTTATTGGCCTGTCGGCCTTATTCATACGGAACCGGTTTCCCGGCTTAGGGATTCATCACGCATAGGGGTCATATGCGCCAAACCGAATGGTTCGACGAGATCGTCACCTGAATGCAACAGCGCTCTGGTTAAGACGGCTGACAAAAATCAGCCGCCCGACGAACCGGGTCGCAGATAGCACACACATTTTCTAGACAGAGCCAGAACCATCGGTTAGTCCGAGATCCGTAGCAAATCGGCAGCCCGGACAAAGCCGGTCATCGACGCCAACCCCACAATCATTCTGATGCCCGTCAGTTTGATCGTGGAAACAGCCTGTCCCCCCAAGCGAGTGAATCGCTGAATCAGTGGTAGCAAGATGGCATGGGGCGCGGCAACGAAACTCTGATATTGACTCGGCTCTTTGGCCGAAAGAATCTCTCGGTTTTGTGAGGACGCGGCATTCCGGCAACAGCAAAAAAGGCGCCGCACTTCGCGACGCCTTCGAAATTGGTTCAGCCTTTCTGACATGACCCAAGGTCATGCAGAAGACTTAGCCCAGTGCTTTGACGCGCGCCGACAGGCGCGACATTTTACGGGCTGCGGTATTCTTGTGGAAGACGCCTTTTGTAACGCCACGCATCAGCTCGGGCTGCGCCGCGCGCAGGGCTGAGGTGGCAGCATCTTTGTCGCCGGATGCGATCGCTTCTTCGACTTTGCGCAGATAGGTACGGATGCGCGAACGGCGCGCTTTGTTTACAGCGAAACGCTTTTCGTTCTGACGGGCGCGCTTCTTTGCCTGGGGCGAGTTAGCCATGTGTTTCTTGACCTTTGTTCGGTACGGTTATCTTGGGTTGCGCGCCACGGACATATCCGCACCGGATCAGAAATCACGAGTGTGAGTCGGGCCAGGCGGGCCGCACGCGCATGTATAGCGGCGCTACCTACCCAAGTTTTCCGGCTTTGCCAAGCCGATTCTTGAACCGCATCTGCCAGACATGAAAAAGGCGGGACCTGCCCGCCAGTCTCTCACCAATTTGCGCTTTATCTGTCGCGGAACTGAGCCGCACGCTTTTCCAGGAAGGCCGCCATGCCTTCTTTCTGATCTTCGGTCGCAAACATCGAATGGAACACGCGACGCTCGAACAACAAACCTTCGCTTAGGGGCAGTTCATAGCTGCGGTTCACCGCCTCTTTGGCAGCGGCCGCCGTCAGCAGCGATTTCTCGGCGATCTTCTGTGCTGCTCCCATGGCTTCTTCAAGCAGCTTCTTGGCCGGAACAACCCGACTGACAAGCCCCGAGCGTTCAGCCTCTTCCGCATCCATGAAACGACCCGTCAGGTTCATGTCCATGGCTTTGGACTTGCCGACAAAGCGCGTCAGGCGTTGCGTACCACCGATGCCTGCAATCACACCCAGATTAATCTCGGGCTGGCCGAACTTGGCCGTATCAGCGGCAATGATGAAATCACACATCATGGCCATTTCGCATCCACCGCCCAGCGCGTAACCCGCCACCGCCGCAATAATCGGCTTGCGAATAGCCGCTACACGTTCGTTGACCGAGGCAAAAAGATCCGCGCTAAGCACATCGACAAAGCTCATCTCGGACATCTCCTTGATGTCCGCACCTGCAGCAAAGGCCTTGTCCGAGCCGGTGATCACAATGCAGCGCACCTTATCGTTCTGGTCTGCTTCTTCCAGCGCGTCGCACAGTTCACTCACCAACTGAGTGTTCAGCGCATTCATTGCGTCTGGTCTGTCCAGCTTGATCAGCCCGACATGGTCTTCGATTTCGACGATGATCGTCTCAAAAGCCATAAGGTTTAGCTTCCGGTTGTTCCGTTCAGGTACGATTCCTTATCACGCGAAAAACTTGGATCAAGTTATCTTTGGCATTGCGCACAATAGAAGGATGAGCGACCGGACTGGGTGATTCTCTTGATCGAAGCGCCGCATCCTTCGGTACGGCACGGTTCATCTTCTCGCCCATAGACGTCAAAGCTGTGCTGAAAATATCCAAGCTCTCCATCAGCTTGGCGGAAATCCCGCAGCGACGAGCCGCCAGCATCAATTGCATCCTGAAGCACCTGCCGGATGATCGGTACCAAGGTTGCAACACGCGGCTTAGAAATCTGCCCGGCTTTGCGACGTGGCGACACTCGACCTCGATAAAGCGCCTCGCAGACGTAAATGTTACCCAAACCAGCAACGATTCCCTGATCCAGAAGCGCCGATTTCACGGGCGTATTCTTGCCTTTGAACGCGTCGATCAGGTGTTGTTCGTGGAAGTCGTTGCCCAAGGGCTCTGGCCCCAGAACAGATAGCAGCTTGTGATCGTCGGCCGTCGCCGTTTGCAACAGGTCCATCGCCCCGAACCGGCGCGGATCATTGAACGTCACGCGGGCTCCGTTGGCCATATGGAATACGACATGGTCATGTTTCTGCGCCATTGGGTGCTCATGCACGAACTGGCCCAACGGATCGCCGGACACGGTCATCCGACCTGACATGCCCAAATGCACCAAAAGGGTCTCACCACTGCTGAGATCGGCCAGAATGTACTTTGACCGCCGCCGCAGCCGTTCAACACGTTGCCCGGTTAGGCGTTCGGCCATCTGCTCGGGAAATGGCCATCGCAGATCAGGGCGGTTCACGTCCGCCTGCGCGATCACCACACCTTCCATCGCCGGAGCAAGGCCGCGCCTTACAGTCTCGACCTCAGGCAACTCGGGCATTACATGGCTCCTATACCAAAGGGCCGCATTGTGCCCGCTTCTCATGGCCCTATAACAGAAGCGAAATTCGACAAACGGCAAGGCAAATGTCTGACATCAACGACAACACCACTCATTTCGGGTTCGAAACCGTGCGCGAGGCGGACAAGGCAGAGCGCGTGCAAGGCGTGTTCAGTTCTGTCGCCTCGAAATACGATGTGATGAATGATGTCATGTCGATGGGCATTCACCGGATCTGGAAAGATGCGATGATGGATTGGCTCGCGCCCCGTCCCGGTCAACGCCTGCTGGATGTGGCCGGGGGCACCGGAGATATTTCCTTCCGCTTCCTCAAGCGCGCCGGTCATGGCCACGCAACCGTGCTGGATCTGACCGAATCGATGCTGATCGAAGGCCGTCAACGGGCCGAGGCGGATCAGATGTCTGAAAGTCTGGACTGGGTGGTGGGCGATGCAATGTCGCTGCCGTTCGAAGACAACACCTTCGACGTCTACACGATCTCCTTCGGCATCCGGAACGTCACCCGCCCACAAGAGGCGCTGAACGAGGCGTTCCGCGTCCTGAAACCCGGCGGCCGCCTGATGGTGCTGGAGTTCAGCCAGTTGCCGAATGACGGGCTGCAGAAACTCTATGACCTCTACAGCTTCAACGTCATCCCGCGCATGGGCAAGCTGATTGCCAATGACTACGACAGCTATCAGTATCTCGTGGAATCGATCCGCAAGTTTCCCGATCAAGAGACATTCCTGAACATGGTCCGCACCGCCGGGTTCGAAAACGCCAAGTACCGCAACCTAAGCATGGGAATTGCCGCGCTGCATTCCGGCTGGAAAATCTAGATGCGCGGCCCGCACAATATCATTCGCCTGATCCGAACGGGCGCCACGCTGGAACGCACCGGCGCCATGAACGTGGTACTGGATGCGTTTGAGGCCCCTAGATCGTTGCGCTTCGTGGCCCACGCCCTGGGTAAGCCCTTTCAATGGCTGGGCTACAAGGGCGATCCGGATATGCCCCCCGCGACGCGCGCCCTGACCGCACTTGGCCCCGCCTATATCAAGTTCGGGCAGGTGCTCTCGACCCGTCCCGATGTTGTCGGCGATGAACTGGCCGAACAATTGCGCGTCTTGCAGGACAAGCTCCCGCCATTCTCCAAAGCCGAAGCCATGGCTGAGGTGGAAAAGGAACTCGGGCAACCCGTCAGTGACATCTTCAGTGAATTCAGCGCCCCCATCGCCGCTGCCTCGATCGCACAGGTCCACAAGGCTAAACTGGTCACTACAGGCGAAGACGTGGCCGTCAAAGTCCTGCGCCCGGGCATCGAACGTGCCTTCCGCAAGGATGTCGACGCATTCTATTTCGCCGCCCGCATCGTGCAACTCTTTGCCCCCGGCGCACGCCGCCTCCGCCCGATGGAGGTGATCGAACATTTCGACGGCGTCGTGCGTGGCGAACTTGACCTGCGCCTCGAAAGCGCTGCCGCTTCGGAATATGCCGCCAACACCAAGGATGATGCTGGGTTCTGGTTGCCTCCGGTTGTGTGGTCGCTATCGGCCCGCAGGGTCATGACGCTCAGCTGGGCCGACGGGGTCGCGCTGGGTGACAATGACGCGCTGGATGCTGCGGGCCACAATCGCCGCGATCTGGCCGAGCGCGTCCTGCGCCTGTTCCTGCTACACGCGTTACGCGACGGCTACTTCCACGCCGATATGCATCAGGGCAACCTCAAGGTCGCTGCCAACAGCGATATCATCGCTTATGACTACGGCATCATGGGCCATATCGACGAATACACCCGCCGGGTCTATGCCGAGATCCTCTTTGGCTTCATCCGCCGCGACTATAAGCGCGTGGCCGAGGTTCATTTCGAGGCCGGATACGTCCCAGCCGACCGGGATGTCGACGAATTCGCGCGCGCCCTGCGCGCAGTGGGCGAACCCATCTTTGGAATGGACGCCTCACATATTTCCATGGGTCGCCTGCTAAACTACCTGTTCGAGGTGACCGAACGCTTCGGCATGGAAACCCGGACCGAATTGATTCTGCTGCAACGCACCATGGTTGTCGTCGAAGGCGTCGCCCGTTCACTCGATCCGCATATGAATATCTGGGAAGTCGCCCGCCCCGTGGTCGAAGATTACATCAAACGCTCAATCGGCCCACGCGCGGCGCTGCGGGACTTTGGAAAAACCGCTCTGGTTCTGGCCAGGTTCGGCCCGCGTCTGCCCGCGCTGGTAGAAAACGCACTCATCGCACAAACGCAAAAAGAAGAGCCCAATGATTCAGGCCTTCTACGCGGCATCCTCACAACCGTACTCGGCGCCGTTCTCGGAGCTGCGGCGGTTCTTCTGATCATGACGCTCAGCTAGATCCAGCCCACCTGCTTCATCTGGCCATAAATATCCTCGGGGGGAATCGCGCCCATGGCGCGATGGGGGGCAGACAGCCCCCCGCCCGATCTCTGATCAAAGCCGTTCGATGGCAAGGGCGATTCCCTGACCGCCCCCAATGCACATGGTAATCAATCCCTTCGACCCCCTTGTGCGCTCCAGCTCGTATAGTGTCTTCAGAGTGATGATCGCACCCGTCGCACCGACCGGATGTCCCAGCGCGATCGCTCCACCATTCGGGTTCACCTTCGCAGCATCCAAACCAAGTTCCTGATTGACCGCCAAAGCTTGCGAGGCGAAGGCCTCGTTGCTTTCGATCACATCAAAGTCTGCCGCTGACAAGCCTGTCTTCTTCAACAGGTGCTGAACCGCTGGAACCGGGCCAATCCCCATCACCTCGGGCCTGACGCCTGCATGGGCATATCCCAACACCCGCGCCTTGGGCTTCAACCCAGCCTTCTCCGCCGCATCCGCTGTGGCCAGAACCATCGCCGCGGCGCCATCATTGATGCCCGAGGCATTGCCCGCCGTCACGCGCCCCTCTTTCTTGAATACCGGACGCAGACCAGCCAGCGCTTCGGCGGTGGTCGCTTTGGGGTGTTCGTCCACCACAAAGTCAACCATGTCCCGCTTAATCTTGACCTGAACCGGCGCGATCTGGCTTTCGAAATATCCTGCCTCAATCGCAGCCGCCGCGCGGGTCTGGCTGGTTAGGGCAAACGCATCCATCTGTTCACGGCTGATCTGATGCTCATCCGCAACGTTCTCGGCCGTAACACCCATATGGCCAGTTCCGAACGGGCAGTTCAGCGCCCCCAGCATCATATCCAAGGATGATACATCACCCATCTTTGCCCCCCAGCGCGCCTGAGGCACGATATAGGGGCTGCGAGACATGCTCTCAGCACCGCCTGCCACCGCAAAATCCGCGTCACCCAGCATCAGCGCCTGCACCGCCGACACAATGGCCTGCGCACCAGAACCACACAGACGGTTCACATTCATCGCAGGTGTCCCGTTCGGGATCCCGGCCTGCATCGCTGCAACCCGCGAGAGGTACATATCGCGCGGCTCGGTATTGATCACATGACCAAAGACAACGGTCCCGATCTGAGCACCTTCAACACCCGAACGCTCAAGCGCTGCTTCAGTCGCCACGGTTGCCAGCTCAATCGGCGCAGTCGATGCCAATGCACCGCCAAAGGTGCCAATTGCGGTGCGCGCACCGTCGAGAATTACAATATCGGTCATGGGACAATCCTCCTGAATTTGCGCTTACTATGCACCCGCTGAATGACCCTGTCGCGCAAGACGTCCCGTCACGGTCAGAATTGACATCCGCTCTCGCAACACGCATGGATTCCGTCATGACGGAAAACACAGACGATATCCTGACCCGCCTGCCCGCCCGCCTGAAAGAGGCGCGCCGGGCCAAAGGGCTTTCGCTGGAAGCGGTGGCCAATCTCAGCGGCGTCTCGCGGTCCATGGTCAGCCAGATCGAACGCGGCGAAAGCAGCCCCACCATCTCGACCTTGTGGAACCTGACCCGCGCCTTGCAGGTCGATTTCGCGGGCCTTCTGGACGATGCCAACAGCACCGACCAGATCGAAGTTTTGCGTCAGGCCGAAGTGCCCAGCATCGACAATATGGGCGAGAAATGCCGCATCCGCATCCTCTCTCCCCCGGAAGAGGCCGGAGGGCATGAGGTCTACGATATCCAGTTCGAAGCCGGTGGGGCGCTGAACAGCCAACCGCATGCGCGGGGGGCACGGGAACAGCTGACCGTGCTTGAAGGTGCTGTCCGTATTACCTCTGGCGCGGCGGTTTCCGAACTGCACCAAGGCGATACCGCGCGATATGCGGTCGACATTGTGCATTCCATTTCAGCGATTGATGCAGCGCGCGTGTTCCTGATCGTCAAGAACGCCTGATCCGTGAAATCCGTCTTCGCGGATATTTTTCCTGAATATTGTATTTCCCCTATTTGGGAAACGTATCCGTTATGATAGATATGCGACTCAGTTGATCGGAGGTCGCCATGGCAGATGCATTCCTGTCCCACATCACGGACACACTCGCACAGATCGAATCCGAGGGTTTGTATAAACGCGAACGCATGATCACCTCGCCTCAGGGCGGTGAGATTACGGTAGGCGACAAACAGGTGATCAACCTGTGCGCCAATAACTATCTGGGTCTGGCGGATCATCCCGCACTGATCGACGCAGCAACAAATGCGATGGAGCCGAAAGGCTTTGGCATGGCCTCCGTTCGGTTCATCTGTGGCACCCAGGATATCCACCGGGAGTTGGAACAGAAGCTGGCCGAGTTCCTGAACAAGGACGACTCAATCCTGTTCGCTGCCTGTTTTGACGCAAACGGGGGGCTGTTCGAACCGTTACTGGGCCCCGAGGATGCTATCATCTCGGACAGTCTTAACCACGCTTCGATCATCGACGGCGTGCGCCTGTGCAAGGCCAAGCGCTATCGCTACATGAACAACGACATGAACGATCTCGAGGCGTGGTTGAAACAAGCACGCGAGGACGGCGCGCGACATATCATGATCGCCACTGACGGCGTATTTTCGATGGACGGCTATCTGGCCAACCTGCCGAAAATCCGCGAACTGGCCGACAAATACGACGCCATTGTCATGGTCGACGATTGCCACGCGACTGGCTTCATGGGGCCGAACGGGGCTGGCACGCCAGATCACTTCGGTGTTGAAGTCGACATCCTGACGGGAACCCTGGGCAAGGCACTTGGGGGGGCAATCGGCGGCTACATCGCTGCGCGCCAACCAGTAATCGACCTGCTGCGGCAGCGGGCGCGGCCCTATCTGTTCTCAAACTCGCTGCCGCCCTCCATCGTCGCCGCCGGGTTGGAGGCAATTCGGCTGGTCGAAGAAGGTGACATGCTGCGCGCCCAACTGTTCGGCAACGCCAAGTACTGGCGCGCCGGGCTAGAGAAGCTGGGGTTTGATCTGCTGCCCGGGGAACATCCGATCATCCCCGTCATGCTGGGTGAGGCTCAGCTGGCACAGGATATGGCGGCAAAGCTATTTGAGGAAGGCGTTTATGTCTCGGGCTTCTTCTTCCCGGTTGTCCCGCGCGGGCAAGCGCGGATCAGAACGCAGATGAATGCAGCCCTGACGCGCGAGGAACTGGATCGCGCCTTGGCTGCCTTTGGCAAGGTCGGCAAGGACCTGGGAGTGATCTGATGCGCCCCAACACGATGAAAGCGCTGGAGAAATCCAAACCTGAAGAGGGGTTGTGGATGGTGCAGGCCCCAGTGCCCGAGATCGGCCCGGACGAGGTCTTAATCCGCGTCAACAAGACCGGCATTTGTGGCACGGATATTCACATCTGGAATTGGGATGACTGGGCGTCTCATACCGTGCCGGTTCCGATGATCACAGGCCATGAATTTGCCGGTCAGATTGTCGAGATCGGGCGGAACGTGACCGCGCTTGAGATTGGGCAGCGGTGTTCTGGCGAAGGTCACCTGATCACCACCGACAGCCGCCAAAGCCGTGCAGGCAAGTTCCATCTGGATCCCGGCACCCGCGGGATCGGCGTGAATGAACAAGGTGCCTTTGCTGAATACCTAAAGCTGCCCGCCTTCAATGTCGTCCCGCTGCCCGATGAGGTGCCTGATGAAATCGGCGCCATCCTCGACCCGCTCGGCAATGCCGTTCACACCGCACTAAGTTTCGATCTGCTGGGCGAGGATGTTCTGATCACTGGCGCAGGCCCGATCGGGATCATGGCCGCCGCCGTTGCGCGCCATGCGGGTGCTCGAAACGTGGTGATTACTGATATCAACGCCGATCGGTTAAAGCTGGCCAAACATGTGGTGCCAACCGTGCGCCCTGTCGATGTATCCGCCGAGGACCTGAACGACGTCATCACCGAGCTTGGGATGCAACAGGGTTTTGACGTTGGTCTGGAAATGTCTGGGTCTCAGGCCGCGCTGGACCAGATGGTCGAAGCCTTGGTGATGGGCGGCAAGATTGCTCTGCTGGGTATCCCCCCTGGCAAATCCCCGGTCGATTGGTCCCGCATCGTATTCAAGGCAATCACCATCAAGGGTGTCTATGGCCGCGAGATGTTTGAGACCTGGTACAAGATGATCGCCATGTTGCAGAACGGTTTGGATGTCAGTCGTGTGATCACCCATCGCTATGGCGTGGACGACTTTGACAAAGGCTTTGCCGCCATGAAGTCCGGCCAATCCGGCAAGGTTGTTCTGGACTGGACTTGAACCACTGGAAAGTTGCAAACGCAGCCTCTACACACGTAGCAAACAGCGCGCGTGGGGAGGCAGCATGAGCGATAAAGCCAATGAAGACCGGTACCTTGAACGCGGGATTGAGGACTCACTGGTCACCAATTTCGCCGAGACCCACCGCAAAAGCTATGGCGACTTTCTGCAACTCAAGACCCTGCTGAACCTGCAACGTACGTTTCAGGACCCGGCCCAGCCGGATGAAATGCTATTCATCATCATCCATCAGGTCAGTGAGCTATGGCTGAAACTGATGCATCACCAACTGGTCGAAGTACGACGCTTCTTGCAGCAGGATGAATTCGGCCCGGCGATGAAGAACATCGACCGGATCAAAGCCATTCAACGGCAGTTGATCACCGCATGGGAAACCCTGCTGACCATGACACCTGCCGATTACATGACATTCCGTCAGGCCCTTGGCAGTTCGTCCGGCTTTCAAAGCTACGGGTACCGCCAGATCGAATTCATTCTGGGCAATAAGGATGCCTCGACCCTGAAGGTTCATGAACATGATCCCGAGGTCATGGAGCAGCTGAACGCGGCCCTGACAAAACCGTCGCTGTATGATGAGGTGTTGCATATGCTTGCGCGCCAGGGCTTCGATGTACCGCAAGACCTGTTGGACCGCGACTATGCACAACCCTATTCAGGGGACGCTCGCGTGGTGAAAATCTGGGCGCAAGTGTACAGCGATACGGGCCGGTATTGGCAGCTGTATGCGCTGGCAGAAAAGCTGATGGATGTGGAATCCCTGTTCCAGCGCTGGCGCTTCGATCATGTCACTGCAGTCGAGCGCGTGATCGGCAACCAACCGGGCACAGGCGGATCCAGCGGCGTCTCCTTCTTGCGCAAGGCCTTGGATCTGCGGTTCTTCCATGATCTCTACGATGTACGTACCGAGTTGATGTACACAGATCAGGAGTAGGTGATGCTGTATCGCGGGTTTTCCAAGTCCGAGCTGGAGCAGGAATATTCCCCCAGTTCCATGGTCGGCGGCGACCTCACGCCTTATCTGAACAGTTATGCCGCCCTGAGTGCACAACACCGCGCGCAAATGACCGTGCAAGAAAACCTTGCATATGGCGAAAGCCCAACTCAGGTTCTGGATTTCTTCCCGGCCAAAGGCGCAGGCGCGCCGCTCCATGTATTCATCCATGGTGGATATTGGCAGGCGCTCAGCCAGCGCGAGTCTGCTATGATGGCCCCGACCTTGATCGAGGCTGAACACTCCTTTGCGACGCTGAACTACACGCTCGCCCCCGACGCCCGCATCGGGGATATGGTCGAAGAATGCAGCAACGCGCTGTTATGGCTGGCCTCGCAGGCCGAAACGCTTGGGTTTGATCCCTCGCGGATCACGCTATCAGGGCACAGCGCAGGCGCGCATCTGGCCAGTATGGTCATGGCACGTTCAGCCAACGATCTGGCCCGCGCCGGGTTGCGGGTGCGTGATGTGATCCTGATCAGCGGGGTCTATGATCTGGAACCGATCAGCCTGACCCCGGTGAACGACCCGCTGCAACTGACCCCGGTCGAGGTAAATGACCTGTCGCCCATCCGCAACCTGCCTCGTCCCGGTCCGCGCTACCACGTGACCGTCGCCGAAAGGGACACGCCCGAGTTCATCCGCCAAAGCCGGGACTATGCGGAACTGCTGCGCAAAGCCGGGCATGCCGTCAGTTTCGACCTGCAAAAGGGGATGCACCATTTTGATATCATCATGCATTCGAGGACGTTTTTGGCGGTGTCACAGTAGGCAGAGTATTGGACTTCGGCGAGATTTTCGCCGCATCGCAAACCGATACAACCATAACAAACCACACTTTTGTGCAGAGCTTCGAATGTCAGCTTGGAGCCCAAACTCACCGATGCAGCGGACCGCACGAATGGCCGATTTCATTCGTAAACATTCGGCCTAGGCCGCTCAAAACCTCCCGAAAGTCCAATTTTTCCCGGTGACTATTCCGCCGATGTAGAAGCAACCGCACAACGCGGTGACATCAGTCAATGAAAGGAAAACAACATGGCCAACCTTGGCAAAACGGCTCTTCTTGCATCGCTTCTTATCCCCGGCGCTGCGCTTGCGCAGGTCAACATTGGTGATCAACTCGGGTCTTCGGAGACTGCTATCCAAGCTGCATTGGAAGCACAGGGATATACCATCACCGAGATCGAAACGGAGGATGGAGAAATCGAAGTCGAAGCCACGATCGGCGGTCAATCCTTCGAGTTCGAGGTCTCGCCGGAAACCAGCTTGGTGCTCAACGCCTACCAGGATGATGACGAGGACGGTGAAGACGCAAACGAGGATGACGACGAAGGAGAAAATAATTAAACATTTTCGTGTGTGCCCTCCAAAAGGGGCGCACCTTTGCCAAGGATGAAGGTTTGAATATGTCTCGTGTTGCGGTTCTTTGGTCCCTTTTTGCGCTTCAAGCCATCTGTTGTGCGTATTTCCTGATGGACATCGTGTGGGATCTGCTTTGGCCTTCCTCATTCAACCGCTTCGCGGAAAGCGACGTTCTCGAGGCGTTGGTGACGATCGCCTTGTTTTTTGGGTTGGCGTTTACCGGCAATGAACTCCGTCAATTGCTGACGCGGCATGACCAACTGGAAAATCAGATCAAGATCGCTTCTGGCGCATTCACGGAGGTCATGGAATCGCGCTTCAAGGACTGGTCGCTGACCAATGCTGAAAGTGAGATTGCAATTCTGGCAATCAAAGGGTTTTCCATCGCGGAAATGGCCAAGATTCGTGACACCAAGCAGGGAACGGTGAAGGCGCAATGCGCCTCTGTCTACAAGAAGGCAGATGTCGCAGGACGTTTGCAGCTCATAAGCGTTTTTCTAGATGATCTCATGGCAGATAGCTTGGTTGCTTCGACGCAGAAAGCGGCAATTTAGGACATTATCATGAACCCTATTGGACTTTTGATCATTGCGGCGACAGCGCTCTTTCCCGCATTTCAACTCTTTTCGCTGCCGAATGTGACTGACAAGGTTGCCCTCTTTTCACAGTTTCTTGGTCTTGCAGCGTTGACCCTGATGGCTTGGGGGCAAATCCTATCTACTCGGTTGCGAGGGATTGAAACCTTCTTTGGTGGGTTGGACCGCGTTTACGTCTTGCACAAATGGGCAGGCATCCTCGTCATGATAGCGCTTTTGCTGCACGATACGATTGATGCGGACATGAGCGGCCTGGGCCGCGAAACTGCACTTAACGAATTGGCGGAAACCTTAGGCGAGATCAGCCTTTATGGCTTGTTGATCCTCGTGGTCGTGTCGGTTGCGACGTTCATTCCATATCACCTCTGGAAATGGACCCACAAAGCCATGGGAGCGATGTTCGCCGCAGGGACATTCCATTTCTTTTTCATCATGAAGCCCTTTGCCATGAGCGACCCGTCAGGGCTCTATACCGGGTTTTTCTGTTTGGTGGGGCTTGCGGCATACATCTGGATGCTTCTGCCAGAAACGATGCGCCCGAGCTACGGCTACAAGATCGTAGACATTGAAGCCACGGGTGACGCCATGGCCATCACATTGTCACCTGAAGGGAAACCAATGCGCCCCAAACCGGGGCAGTTCGGTGTGTTGCGGTTCACTGGCGCGGGCAAGGCGGAGCCTCATCCATTCAGCTTTTCGAAGATTGATGAAAACGGCTCGCTGCGGGTAACGATCAAGGCACTCGGCGATTTCACAGCTAGCCTCAAGAACGCGGTTCAGATTGGTCAGGATGTACGGGTCCAGGGACCTTTTGGCAGGTTTCGACATACTGGAAAAACGCAAGAGATCTGGGTTGCCGGGGGCATCGGCATTACCCCGTTTCTGGCTTGGGCACATGCTCTTGAAGAAAGCGCCGAGCACGTTGATCTCTTTTACTGCGTAAAATCCAGGGACCAAGCACCACATCTTTCGGAGCTGAAGGCCCTTGCGGGTGCGAAATCTAACCTTGACCTGCACTTGGTCACCTCGAACGAGGGAAAGAGACTTTCAGCAGAGATGATTTCCCAAGGTGTTCACGGCAATCTGTCAAAGATGCGTGTCTCATTCTGCGGTCCCGTTTCGCTGCGTGATACACTCAGGAAAGGCTTGGCGCAGTGTGGCGTAAATGCTCGAAATTTTCACTACGAAGAGTTTGAGTTCCGGACGGGCGTTGGGTTGAAAGCGCTTGCAGCTTGGATCCTGAAGCGAAGGGAGATCTCAGCACCGAAAGCCTCGCCGCAAGCTGAAGCGGCTATTGAGCCTTAAGATACTGACAGCCGCTCCGTCCGCACACCTGCCATTGGATCAGATCAACTTGGCAGCAGGTCCGAGGTTGCATGGTGATTGATACCATCCGGAAGCAGAACGCCTCAAACAATGCACCGTAAGTTCGCCGCGCAAAAAAACAGCGGCCCGATTGGACCGCTGCTTCAAATTTCTTCGTGAACCGAGTTAGTCCAGCGTTCGAGTGACTTCTTCGCGCTCGAAAATCTCGATCACGTCGCCGGGGCGTATATCATCGTAGTTCTCAAATGCCATACCGCATTCCTGACCCGACTGAACCTCGGTCACTTCGTCCTTGAAGCGTTTCAGCGTCTTCAGCGTGCCTTCGTGGATCACCACATTGTCGCGCAGCAGGCGCACGCCTGCGGACCGGCGGGCAACGCCTTCGGTGACCAGACAGCCGGCAACCTTGCCAACGCCAGTGACTTTGAAGACTTCGCGAATTTCGGCATAACCGATGAACTTCTCGCGGATCTCGGCGCTCAGCAGGCCGGATGCGGCAGCTTTCACGTCATCCACGAGGTCATAGATCACCGAATAATACCGGATTTCCACACCCTTCTGGTTCGCTGTGTTCCGCGCCGACGCATTGGCACGCACGTTGAAGCCAAGGATCGGCGCACCGGAAGCCTCGGCCAGGCCGACATCCGTTTCGGTAATTGCACCTACGCCCGAGTGCAGAACGCGCACGCGCACTTCGTCGTTGCCGATCTTCTCCATCGCCTGAACGATGGCCTCAGCCGAGCCTTGAACGTCTGCTTTCATCAGAATTGGTAGTTCGTCGACGTTCTCGTCTTCCTTGGCCTTCTGCATCAGCTGCTCAAGGGTCGTCGCGGCACCGGCGGCGGCGCGTTTGTCCTTGGCGGCCTGCTCGCGATAGGCGGCAATCTCGCGCGCTTGCGCTTCGGTCTCGGTCACGTTCAGAACGTCGCCCGCTTCGGGCGTACCGTTGAGACCCAGAACCTCGACCGGAACCGAGGGGCCAGCCTCTTTGACGCGCTCACCCTTGTCGTTGATCAGCGCACGAACCTTACCGTATTGCTCACCCACGACGAAGATATCGCCCTGACGCAGTGTGCCGTTCTGAACCAGAACAGTGGCGACGGGGCCGCGGCCCACATCCAGCTGTGCTTCGATCACGGCACCGTGGGCGGCGCGGTTGGGGTTGGCTTTCAATTCCAGAATCTCGGCCTGCAGCGCAATGGCCTCCAGCAATTCGTCCAGACCCTGGCCGGTGATCGCGGACACTTCGACGTCCTGAACTTCACCCGACATCTTCTCGACAATGACTTCGTGCTGCAACAGATCGGTGCGCACCTTGTCCGGGTTTGCATCTGGCTTGTCGACCTTGTTGATCGCCACGATCATCGGCACTTCGGCCGCTTTGGCGTGGTTGATCGCCTCGATCGTCTGCGGCATCACCGCATCATCGGCGGCAACAACCAGAACCACGATATCCGTGACCTGAGCCCCGCGCGAACGCATCGAAGTAAAGGCCGCGTGGCCCGGTGTATCCAGGAAACTCAGTGTCGTTCCGCCATCGGTTTTTACCTGATAAGCGCCAATGTGCTGGGTGATGCCCCCGGCCTCTCCAGCCACAACGCGCGCGTCGCGGATAGCGTCCAACAACGAGGTTTTCCCGTGGTCAACGTGACCCATGATGGTAATGACCGGCGGGCGCGACTGCAGATCGTCTTCGCTGTCTTCAACCTCTTTGATGACGTCTTCGACATCCGAATCGGAGACGCGAGTCACCTTATGCCCAAACTCTTCGATGATCAGTTCCGCAGTATCGGCGTCGATGGTCTGGTTCTGTGTAACCATCATGCCCATCTGCATCAGCGACTTGACCACATCGGCCACACGCTCGGCCATACGGTTGGCCAGTTCCGAAACCATGATCGCCTCAGGGAGCTGAACATCACGAATGACCTTTTCCCGCTCGACCGTGCCGCCCATGGCTTTCTGACGCGCGCGCTCCTGCTTGCGCTTCATGGCTGCCATCGAACGCTGGCGGTTGCCTTCGCCGCCGGTCGCCTGACCCAGTGTCAGCTTGCCCGAGCGGCGGTTGTCATCACGTCCCTTGCCGCGGTTGCCGCGCTGCTCACGCTCGCGATCCTGCTTGCGTGGTGTCGCTGCTGGCGCAGGTTTGCTAGCCGGGCTGCGCGCGGCTTTTGGTTCTTCAGGAGCCGGAGCCGCAGCCGCGCGCTTGGCGGCTTCTTCAGCCTCTTTGCGCTGACGTTCTTCTTCTTCGGCCTTGGCGCGAGCGCGTTCTTCAGCTTCGCGCTGCTCGCGCTCCTTGGCCTCTTGCTCTGCACGACGGCGGGCACGTTCTTCTTCACGCGCTTTTTCCTGCGCTTCACGCTGTGCCGCTTCTTCGGATTCGCGGGCCTTGGCGGCCTGCAATGCCTTCATACGGCGTGCCATTTCCGCATCGGAAATGCCTGCAGGACGACGCGACGGATCACCCGACGGCGCAGCACCGCCACCCGGCTTGCTGGCACCCGGCTTGGGAACCACCACGCGCTTGCGCTTGGTTTCCACCACGACATTCTTGGTGCGTCCGTGGCTGAAACTCTGTTTCACATTTCCGGGGCGCGCCCCGCCACGAAGACCCAATGTCTTTTTGCCGTCATTATCGCTCATAAAGCTTCTTACCCTTCCGCGCGGCCCCTGCCGCCGTCATCCGTTTCGCGCAAGCCACGCAGGCGCTGCGCTTCCTCTACAACACGTTTGGCGAGTCCGCCAGAGGCCAAGGCCGCATGAATCACCGTTTGGCGCCCAAATGCCTGTCCTAATTCGTCTGCCGTCAGCCAACCGATGTATTTTCCAAAGTGCGGCGTGCTGAGTTTCGACTTGCCACGCCCCGATCCATCTGCGGCCTGAAGCAGCACTTGCGCCTCTTCACGGTCCAGCCAGGTCTTGACCTTTTCATAACCCGCGACCGCATCACCAGACTTGCGCGCCAGACTCAACAGCTCGATCACCCGGCGTGCAACCTGCTTTTCCACCTCGTCGATCAGGTCTTTGGGTGCGCTTACCTGCGCCTTGAACCCGCGCGAGAACAGCTTTTTGCCAACGGCCTTGTCCAATGCGGTGCGATCTGCCGCCACATAAACCCCGCGCCCCGGCAGTTTCGCCGCGACATCCGGATAGACCTGCCCATCTGGTCCGGCGACAAAGCGGATCAGCCCATATTTGGGCTGTACCTCGCCCGTGGCGATGCATTTCCGCTCTGGCCCGTCGGCCCGATCCTTATGGACGCCACTGCGACCCATGTGCGCACCCGAGGCCCTGAAATCAGGCCTCGGCCTCCTCTTCTGCAACGTCGCTGTCTTCGTCTTCAGCCTGCTCCAGCTCGGCCGGATCAACCCAACCCAGCATGATGCGCGCTGTCATCACCAAATCCTGCGCTTCTTCCAGCGTGACGCCGAAGGGTTCCAGAACACCGTCATCCTTGATGCGTTCGCCATCGACCGTGGTCCAGCCACCGGCCAGTTCCCAGTCAGCACAGGTTGCGAAGTCTTCCAGCGTCTTCACATCATCCTTGGCCAGCGCCTCTACCATCTGGGGTGTCAGGCCTTCGAATTCAATAAGGCTGTCCTCGACGCCCAGCGCACGAGCCGCATCCAGCGCCGCCTTGGCCTGTGCCTCCAGGAATTCCCGCGCACGCGTCTGCAATTCCTGTGCGGTGCCTTCGTCCACACCGTCGATGACCAAGAGTTCTTCGATCTCGACATAGGCCACCTCTTCGAGGTTGGTGAACCCTTCCGACACCAGCAGCTGGGCGAAGAATTCGTCCAGATCCAGCGTTTCCATGAACAGCTGAGTGCGAGCTTCGAATTCCTTCTGACGACGCGCCGATTCTTCGGCCTCGGTCATGATATCGATGTCCAGGTTGGTCAGCTGGCTGGCCAGACGCACGTTCTGACCACGGCGACCGATGGCGAGGCTCAGTTGCTCCTCGGGGACCACAACTTCGATCTTGCCAGCTTCTTCGTCCAGAACAACCTTGGAGACCTCGGCAGGCTGCAGAGCATTCACCAGGAAAGTCGGCTGATCTTCGTTCCACGGGATGATGTCAATTTTTTCACCCTGCAGCTCGTTCACAACGGCTTGCACGCGGCTACCGCGCATACCAACGCAGGCACCGACGGGGTCGATGGAACCGTCATAGGAAATCACGGCAATCTTGGCGCGTGAACCAGGGTCACGGGCCACGGCCTTGACCTCGATGATACCATCATAGATTTCCGGCACTTCCATTTTGAACAGCTCGGCCATGAATTCCGGCGCAGTGCGCGACAGGAAGATCTGGTGGCCACGTACTTCGCGACGAACCTCTTTGATATACGCACGCACACGGTCATTCGGGCGATAGCTTTCGCGGCCGATCTTGTCATTGCGGCGCAGAACAGCCTCGGCACCGCCCAGATCGACGATGACGTTGCCGAATTCCTCGCGCTTGACGGCACCGTTGATGATGGTACCTGCACGATCCTTGAATTCTTCGTACTGACGATCCCGCTCGGCTTCGCGAACCTTTTGCAGGATTACCTGCTTGGCGGACTGAGCCGCAATTCGGCCCATTTCAACCGGAGGCACTTCTTCGACGAAGACATCACCGACCTCGGGGTTTTCCATGTATTGTTTGGCTTGCTCGACGGTAAACTCTGCCTGATAGTTCTCAAGCTCTTCATCCTCGACCACGGTGCGGACGCGAGTAAAGGTCGCCTTGCCGGTCTTGCGGTCGATGCTGACGCGGATGTCCATCTCGGCGCCGTAACGGCTCTTGGCGGCACGCGCGAGCGATTCTTCCATCGCTTCGACAACCAGACCGGGGTCGATCATCTTTTCGCGGGCCACGGCCTCGGCGGTCTGCAGCAGCTCCAGCTGGTTGGCTGAGGTGATTGCCATCAGTTCGTCTCCTCTTCGGACCCTTCGGTCTCAATCTCGTCGAAAGCGTTTTCGTTCAGGGCACCGGCGTCTTTGCGCTGGCGCAGCATTTCCTTGATCAAATCATCGGTCAGCACAAGCTTGGCGTCGCTCAGCCAGTCGAATTGCAGACCGATGGTGATGGTTTCAGGCCCTTCGGGGATGTTGATCAGAACCTCATCCCCTTCGATCCCAGCCAGTTCACCCTTGAATCGGCGGCGACCGTCAATCAGTTCGGTAGTTTCGATCTTGGCCTCGTATCCCTCGAAAGTCTCAAAATCCTTGAGACGGGTCAGGGGCCGATCGATCCCGGGGCTGGACACTTCCAGCGTATAAGCGTCCAAAATCGGGTCCTCGACATCCAGTGTGGCGCTGACCGCGTTCGAAATCTCGGCGCAGTCATCCACTTCGATACCGCCATCGGGCTTATCGGCCATGATCTGCATCGTGGTGGTCTTGCCGCTCATCAAACGGATGCGGACAAGTTCATACCCCAGATCCTCGATCACGGGGGTGATGATCTCGGCCAGTCGCCGGTCGATGGCCGCTTTGGCTATAAGGTCGTTTGTCATCAGGTTCTCTACCCTTCAATCGGGCACAAAAAAACGGGCGCGCGGCCCGTCGAATTTTCCGGTGGAGCCTTGAACCCGAAGTCCAACGCGCCGCTGTTGCAACTGCATATACGCAGGAGTTTCCGAGTCTGCAACCCCCGGCGCAAAACGTGATCGAATTTACGCCAGCCACCACCTTTCGGCGATGC
This sequence comes from Ruegeria sp. YTSA168, assembly GCF_059610045.1. Lineage (NCBI taxonomy): Bacteria > Pseudomonadati > Pseudomonadota > Alphaproteobacteria > Rhodobacterales > Roseobacteraceae > Ruegeria > Ruegeria sp. YTSA168. Next base: position 82,131 of record NZ_JBXWMW010000011.1, on the reverse strand, counting down.
GCCCATCATCCAGCGCAGCCTTGCCGATCTGTCTGGGCATCCCGACATGCGGCGCAACAGCCAGCGACATATCCTTGTCATTCGGGAAGAATCGCAGGCCGCGTTTGTCGCGCAGCTGATCACCGGCAGGCACAGCTGCGATATCGACATAGCCATCGCGCAACGCCTCGGCCCGGACCTGCGCGTCGGGGATCACGATGACCTCAATCTTATCGGCCCATCCGGCGGTATTGCCCTTATAGTGATCGGCCACTTTTCGCCCCAGAAAATTCCGATCATCTTCGGCCCTTTCAACGCGGTAACAGCCCGTGCCGTTGGCCAGTTTCAAGGGCGTCACACCTGAACCGTTCCGCGTAATCACAAACCTTGTGTCTGCCAACAGGAACGGCAGCCCCGTGTTTGGCGTCGCAAGCTCAACGCGCATTGCAGATGCAGACAAGGCCTCTGCCCGCCCAAATTCGGCCAACACGGGAAGAGCATCCGCTAGTTCCAGGTTAGACCCATCGTGGAATTGAACGCCCTCTCGCAGATTGAACGTCCAGACGCGGGCATCCGCATCGGTCTGCCAAGAAGTCGCAAGCTCGGGCCGTAGCGTCCCGTCGGGCGCGATTTCGGTCAGGGTATCGAACACAGCGCCACGGGCGACCTGTTCCAGGCTGTCATCGCGCGGTACAGCCAAACGCAAGGTCCCGCCAGCCTTGGGTGTATCCGCCAAAGACGCCCCCGTTGCCGCCAGCAATGCAGCCGCAGCACCCGAAGCGAACAAAGCACGGCGATCCATCCGGGTCATGCCCACCCCTCCGCTACACGGTCCATGATGCGCACAAGCTCGGCGCTGATGCCCGGCTCGGAAAGGGCATGCCCGGCCTGACGTACCATCTTGAGCTCGGCATTTGGCCAGCGATCCGCAAGGCTCCACGCCGCTTGAGGCGGGCAGATCATATCGTACCGGCCCTGAACGATATGGCCAGGGATATGTGCAATCCGGTCCATCTGATCCAGAATCTGCCCGTCCTTCTCCAAGAAGGCGCCGTTGGTGAAATAGTGATTTTCGAGCCGCGCAAAGGCCCGAGCATATTCGCCGGGGCTTTCGCCCACCACGCCGTTTGAATGGATCGATGCCAACGCATTTTCCCATGCGGACCAAGCCTTGGCATACAAGACCTCGGTCGCCCGATCACCCGAGAACAGGCGTTTGTTGTAGGCTTTGATCGTGTCCGACAGCTCATCTTCGGCCAGCAGCGAAGTGAACTTCGCCCATGGCTCGGGCCAGAACCTGCCTGCACCCCCACCATAGAACCAATCCAGCTCAGCCTGGGTCGCCAGAAACACCCCACGCAGCACCAGGCGGCTCACCCGATCCGGATGGGCCTGCGCATAAATCAGCGCCAAAGTCGCGCCCCAGCTGCCGCCAAACACCGTCCATTCGTCAATATCCAGAAGCGACCGCAGGCGTTCAATATCTTCAACCAGATGCCAGGTCGTATTGTCCTCGACTGACGCATGGGGGCGCGACTTCCCGCATCCGCGCTGATCGAACAGAATCACCCGGAACACGCGCGGATCGAAATAGCGCCGCATCGCGGGGCTGCAACCACCACCGGGACCGCCATGCAGAACCACTACTGGCAGCCCGTCAGGATTGCCGCTTTGTTCCATATAAATCTGGTGCCCTTCGCCCACGCTGACCAATCGCTGATCGAACGGGTCGATCTGCGGGTACAAATATTGCACTGCGCGCTTTTGGTCCGGGTACTTGTCCATTATGGCCCTATATAGTCCTTAAGCGTAAAAGAGCATACGGAGACAGGAATGCAAGCGCATCCGAACACGGTGGACCCCTCCGAGATCGCAAAATTCGAGGCGATGGCCGCGGAATGGTGGGATCCGAACGGGAAATTCAAGCCTTTGCATATGCTGAATCCGTGTCGTCTGGATTATATCACACAGCAAATCGCCGGGGAATTTGACCGTGATCTGAAGGCTGCGGAACCGTTCGAAGGCCTGCGCCTGCTGGATATCGGCTGCGGCGGAGGTTTGCTGAGCGAACCGATGGCCCGCCTTGGCGCGACGGTCGTGGGCGCAGATGCCGCCGAGCGCAACCTGCCCGTCGCCCGCATCCATGCCGAACAATCGGGGCTGGAGATCGACTATCGCCACACCACGGCCGAGGATATGGCCGCCGCAGGCGAACAATTCGACGTGGTGCTGAACATGGAAGTGGTCGAACACGTGGCCGACCCGCAATCCTACCTGACCGCCACGCAGCAACTGCTGAAACCCGGCGGGTTACAGGTGTGCTCCACCATCAACCGCAACCCGAAATCCTATGCGATGGCCATTTTCGGGGCCGAGGTCGTCATGCGCTGGCTGCCGCGCGGCACGCATGAGTGGAACAAGTTCATCACCCCCGATGAGCTGTTTGACCTGCTACGCCAAGCCGGGCTGGAGCCGGTGGACCGCAAAGGGTTCGTGTTCAACCCGATCCTGTGGAACTGGTCGATCTCGGACCGGGATTTGAGCGTGAATTATGTGACGGCGAGTGTGAAGGCGGGGTGACTCTACTCCCCCTCCAACTGCAACCGCAAATCCCTCAACACCGGTAGTGTACTCCGAACCCGCTCCAACCCCAGCTCTCCGACTACGCGATTGATCAGAGGGGCGATCGACGCGATCGCCTGATCGCGCGCGCGGCGACCGGCGGGGCTGATGGCCACCATCTTGCGGCGGGCGTCGTCCCAGTCAGGGCGGATGTGGATGTATCCGGCCCATTCCAGCTTGGCCAAGGTGTTGGTCATCGCCCCTCGGGTCACGTGGAATGTGTTGGCCAATTGCGCCGGGCTGCGCTCGTCTCCGACAAAGACCAGATGATTCAGCACCGAGAAATGCGAGATTTCCATGCCCTTGGGCAGCACCCGGCTGAGCCGGTTGCGCAATAGCTGATCGGCGGTCAGGATCTCGCTGAACAGCGTGACCGCTAGGGCATTGGTGTCGTCTGTCATGGTCCGTTCTGGATCAGGGTCCGTCGAAAGGGCGGCGATGCGTCAGCGAAGGTACACGCCGGCGCGCCTCTGTCACAGAACTATCATCCAAATCGAAAAAGTGAATGCCCGGATTGGTGCCTGCGTCGATGACGACCTCTCCCCACGGAGCCACGACCATGCTGTGACCGTAGGTATGGCGGGTCTTTCCCCGCGTGGTGGGATGTGCACCTGTTTGCGCCGGGGCAAGCACCCAACAGCCAGTTTCAATCGCCCGCGCCCGCAACAGCGATTCCCAATGGGCCGCTCCGGTGACGGGAGAAAACGCCGCCGGAACCGTCAGGATACGCGCTCCGGCCTGCGCCAACGCGGCATGCAAATGAGGAAAACGAATGTCGTAGCAGATGGTCAGGCCGACCTTGCCGAAATCAGTCTTGGCTACAACCGCGTGTTCGCCGGGGCGGTAGTTTTTTGACTCCTGAAACGTCTCGGTTTCGGTGACCTGCACGTCGAACATATGAATCTTGTCATACCGCGCCACGATCTGACCCAGCGGGTTGATCATAAAGCTGCGATTCGCAAAGCGGCCATCCGGGTCGTGGGTCTTGACCCCCAACGACCCGATCAGCAGCCAAACGCCCAACTCGACCGCCTGTGCCCGTAGACCGGCCAGAGTGATATCGTCTTCCTCATGCTGCAACACCGCGCACTGCCGCGTGGTGCTGTTGGACACGCAATTCGTGACCTCGGGCGTAAGGATGAACTGCGCGCCCTGCGCGGCGGCCTCGGCCATCATGTTGCGAACCATATCCAGATTCGCGGCCGGGTCGTCCGTTGAGGTGATTTGCAGCAGGGCGGTTTTCATCAGGCCGCCAAAAGACGATCCAGCTTGCCCTGGCGGTCCAGCTCATAAAGGTCATCACAGCCGCCCACGTGGTCAGGACCGATGAAAATCTGCGGCACAGTACGTTTACCACCCGCGCGCTGGATCATTTCGGGCTTGCGCTTGGGGTGCATCAGCACGTCGATTTCTTTGAATTCAACGCCTTTTTGCTTCAGCAGGCGCTTTGCGGCATGGCAAAAGCCGCAAAGCGGCGATGTATAGATTTCAACCGGTTTCATGTTTCCGTCCCTTCGGGTTTCGCTCAATCTTGGGCGAAATAGGCATCCTTGGCAACGCGTACCAGCGCCAACACGGAAATATGATTTGCCCCGGCAGCGCGGCACGCCCGCGTACACGCCGCAAGCGTCGCTCCGGATGTCATCACATCATCGACCAACAGGACATCGCGCCCCGAGATCTGTTGCCGTCGCTTGGGATGCGGCGCGATGACATCAGCCAGAACCTCAGCCCGTTGCGCAGCGGTTTTACCGTCCAGCACAGGGGTACGTTTGTGGCGCACCAGCAGGTCCGGGCAGACCTTTGACCCCGTTTCAGCGGCCAGGTGTTGGGCCAGAAGCGCGGATTGGTTGTAACGCCTTTTTATCATGCGGGACCAATGCAGCGGAACCGGAGCGATCAGCATGTCAGGCCGGATAAGGTCACGCCCTGCCTGTGCCATCCAGCGTGCGGCAGGCCGGGCCAGTTCGGGCCTATCCCCGTGCTTGAGTGCCAGGATCAGAGACTTTGCGCGCCCCTCATATAACAAGGCGGCCCGACCGTCTTGCCAGGGGCGTTGTGTCTTTCGGCAATCGTCGCAGTCGATCCGATACCCATCGCCCTCGCCCGGGACCGGCACACCACAACTGTCGCAAACCGTCCCGCCAATAAATGGCGTGTCGCGCCAGCACTGTCCGCAAAGGCCAAAATCCGAGTCGGTCAAGGCACCGCAGCTCAGGCATCTGGGTGGGTAGACCAGTTGCAACGCGGTTTGCACGCGCTGCCAAATGCGATACTTGCGGGGTATGAAGCTGCCAGTGTCCAATGCGCCCTCGCTTTTTGATCGTCCAACCCTGTCGCGCCGCCGCGCGCGGGTTCAGGATAGTGCCCTGTTCCTGCACCGCGCCGCCGTGGGCGAGGTTCAGGATCGGCTGAGCATGGTTAACAGAACCTTTACGGCACCGGCGATTGTGACTCCGTTTCCACATATCTGGCATGACGTATTGCCGGACGCTCGGATCGTCGCAGATGACGAAACCCTTGCCCTGACCCAAGGCGCACATGATCTGATCGTTCACGGGATGGCGCTGCATTGGGCCAATGATCCGGTCGGGCAATTGATCCAATGCCGCCGCGCCCTGCGCCCTGATGGCTTGTTGCTGGCTGTGTGTCTGGGTGGGGAGACCCTGCATCAGTTGCGCGCATCGCTCGGTCAGGCCGAGATTGAGGTGACAGGCGGGCTCAGCCCCCGGATCGCCCCCATGGCAGAACTTCGGGACCTGGGCGCGCTGCTTCAGCGGGCCGGTCTGGCCTTGCCCGTGGCAGATGCAGTGCCTCTGACGGCCGAATATCGCGATCTGACTCATCTGATGCATGATTTGCGGGCAATGGGAGAGACCAATGTGCTGACTGACCGACTGAAGTCACCTACCCGCCAACAGGTATTTGCGCGTGCGCAAGTGGTTTATGCCGATCATTTTGCCACGCCTGATGGCCGCCTGCCCGCCACGTTCGACATGATCTGTCTGACCGGATGGTCACCGGATGACAACCAACCCAAACCATTGCGCCCGGGATCGGCTCAGATGCGCCTTGCCGACGCGCTGAACACGGATGAGGGCAAACTGCCCGATTGACGATTGGGTTTTTCCCTTTATCTCAGGCCAGAATGTAAAAACTCAGGAAGACCCAAATGTTCGATGCAATCCGCCCTGCGCATGCTCCAGCCGATCACCCCAAAGTCAAGATGGGGCGCGTGGGTATTCTGCTGGCCAATCTGGGTACGCCGGATGATTACACCTACTGGCCGATGCGGCGCTATCTGAACGAGTTTCTGTCGGACCGCCGCGTGATCGACTACCCGGCCTGGAAATGGCAGCCGATCCTACAGGGCATCATCCTGACCAAACGGCCCTTCAGCTCGGGCGAGGCGTATAAATCGATCTGGAACCACGATAAGGGCGAAAGCCCGTTGATGACGATCACCAAGGATCAAACCGCCAAGCTGCGCGATGCGATGCAGGCGCGCTATGGCGATCAGGTGATGGTCGATTTCTGCATGCGCTACGGCAATCCGTCGACAAAGTCCAAGGTACGCCAGATGGTGGCAGAGGGCTGCAACCGCATCTTGTTTTTTCCGCTTTACCCACACTATGCCGGGGCGACGACCGCAACGGCCAATGATCAGTTCTTTCGCGCCCTTATGGAAGAGACCTGGCAACCAGCCAGCCGCACCGTACCGGCCTACTACGACGAACCCACCTATATCGAGGCATTGGCGCAGTCAGTCGAGCAAGCCTATGCCGCTATGAACGCCAAGCCAGATGTGCTTGTGTGTTCCTATCACGGGATGCCCGAACGCTATTTGCAACAGGGCGATCCCTATCACTGCCAATGCGTAAAGACATCCAGACTGCTGAAAGAACGCCTGGGCTGGTCGGATGATCAGATTGTGTCCACCTTCCAGTCCCGTTTCGGGCCTGAGGAGTGGCTGAAACCCTATACCGTGGATCACGTGGCTGATCTGGCGCGTCAGGGCAAAAAGAACATCGCCGTGATCGCGCCGGCCTTTTCCGCCGATTGCATCGAAACGCTGGAAGAGATCAACGAAGAGATCAAGGAAAGCTTTGAAGAGGCAGGCGGCGAAAGCTTTACTTACATTCCCTGCCTCAATGACGACGATTCGCACATCTCAGCGCTGGGCAAGATCATCGAAGACAATCTGAAGGGCTGGCTGGACTAATCAGCCCCAGCTTTCAGGCATGAAAAAAGGCGGTGGATCGCTCCACCGCCTTTTCTCTGGATAAAGCTCGTGAGCTTAGCCAGCTGCAACAGCTGCGGCCACAACGACCAGCAGGATCAGAGGCAGCAGGATGCCCTGCGAAGAACCCTGAGTTTCTTCGACAACAACAGGTGCTTCAACAACCGGCTCTTCCAGGTTGCCCGCATATGCGGTCGAAGCAGCAGCAGTCAGAGCAGCGGCGAGAACGAGTTTTTTCATATTAACCTCCAGAATTTGCGCGATTCCAGTTTTTTGGAACGCGCATCTAAGACTTACCTCGTGGTTTTTTTCTAATCAGCAAAGCGGTTGGAATGCAATTGCAACTTGAACGCCAAGCCACCAGCTGCGCGAAAATGTCGTCAAATTAGCAACACTTGCGTGCCGACTTTGGCCATCGAAAACAGTTCGGCGATGTCTTCATTGAACAGACCGATGCAGCCGTTCGATGATTTCCGGCCAATTTTGCGCGTGTCATGCGTTCCGTGGATGCGGTAGTACTTCCACCCAAGATATAAAGCGTGTGTTCCCAATGGGTTATCCGGTCCGGGTGGGATATAGTCGGGCCATTCAGGATTCCGCTTCTTCATCGACGGGGTCGGCGCCCAGCTTGGGCCCTCGACCTTGCGGATGACGCTGGTGCGGCCACGTCGGGTCATTTCTTCGGTCAACGGCACCGATGACGGGTAGAGTTTGTACACAGTTTGGTCATCTGACCAATAATGCAGCGCCCGCGACACCGTATCGACCAGAATGGCCCCGTTTCTGGTGTTCGAGAAGTAAGGCTGCCACTCCAGCGCACGAAAGCCCGAGACGTTGCGGCGCACGGCAGCTTCGGGCTCGGGCGCAGGGCGCAATGGATCGCCCGGGATGTACTGCGCCAACGCCGGGCTTGCCACCACGGCAGCCGCGCCAGACAGGAAACCCCGACGGGTCTGAGAGGAAATGCGTTTCTTGACCATGAGTGCGGTCCTTTGCGAGGGCGAGTTCTGAATTTTTGGGCATTCTATTGCCAGAATGCTTCAGTCGCAAATCAAACCGGCAGAATCATGCGGCCCTGTGACATTGGGCGTTTGCCCCGCACCGTCTGGCACGGTATGCCCGTTAACGACACAATCATCAGGTCGATCATGACGCGTATCGTTTCTTTACTCTTGCTTTGCCTTGTCGCGCTGGCGGCATGTACCACCACTGGGCCCACCACCTTGGGTGCTGATGGCCGCCCCTTGCCCACCGTATATAAAATTCGCGGCAACCCCGAAAAGCTGCAGTTCCGGATGCTGGATTCGGTTAATGCGCTGCGTCAGGCCCAAGGGTTGCAGGCTGTACAGCTCAACTCACAGCTCAACGCGGCTGCGGCGACACATTCCAAGGATATGGCCCGGCAGAATCGCCCCTGGCATTTTGGGTCGGACGGCTCATCCCCCATCGACCGCGCCGCTCGGGTCGGGTATTTCGGGACGTTCCTGGGCGAGGCGATTTCGGAAACCTATGAAACTGAAACAGAAACACTTGCTGCCTGGATGCAGGAATCCGGCCCGCGTTCGGTGATCATGGACCCCAAGGCGACTCAGATGGGCTTTGCCTGGCATCAGGAAGATGGCGGGAAAATCTGGTGGACGCTGGAGATGGGAACCGGCGGCTGATCCGGGAATACACCCAATAAAAGAAGCCCCCGAATCTCGGGGGCTTTTTTTATTCCATCAGGTCTCTAAGCAGCTTGCATCGATTGTGCTTCGGTCAAAATAGCATAGAGCTTGACCGGATCAGGGTTGGCCCGCAGCTTAGCACAGACCGAACTGTCACGCAGGGTACGTGACACAAGGGCCAATGCCTTCAGATGATCTGCGCCCGCCTCTTCAGGGGCGAACAGGGAAAAGGCGATGTCCACCGGCTGACGATCCACCGATCCAAAATCGATCGGTTTCTCCAGCATCACAAATACGCCGGATACGCCGGTGATCTCGGGCAGGCGTGCATGCGGCAGGGCCACGCCATGGCCAACACCTGTTGGGCCAAGGCTTTCACGCTCCAACAGGCAATCAACGATGGACTGGGCCTCAAGACCCAGCGTCGCCGAAGCGACCTCACCGATTTCCTGGAACAGCCGCTTCTTGCTGGAAGCTGCTGACAAAACACGTACTGCTTCGGGCTTCAGAATGCTCGAAAGCTCCATGATCATGCTCCGTAGCGGGCCCGGCAAATGCGGGACCCCGCCTTTTCAATCTTGCCTGTTAAGGATCGATCCAGCCGATGTTACCGTCATCCCGACGATACACGACATTCAACCCATCCTTGTTTTCATTCCTGAACACCAGCACCGGGGCGCCGGCAAGTTCCATTTGCATAACGGCCTCACCGACGCTGAGCGATGGGATCTTTGTTTCCATCTCAGCCACAATCATGGGCTGCAGCGATTCGGGTTCATCAGCCGTGTCCGATTCGTCAGAGGCGAGGATATAAGAGGACGCTCCAAAGAGTTCAACCGGCTCGGACCGATCTTTGTGATGGTCTTTCAGACGACGCTTGTAGCGGCGCAATTGTGTTTCCATCTTGTCGCAGCACGCCTCAAACGCCGCGTAAATCTCGGTCGCATGGGCTTTGGCCTGCGCCGTCAGGCCCGTCGACAAATGGACAGTGGTTTCGCAAACATATTCATGCGCTGAACGGGAAAAGACGACGTTGGCATCAGTCGGACGCTGGGCATATTTGCCAACGACCTCGCCCAGCTCGGTCTGCACGTGGTTTTGCAGGGCCGCGCCGATGTCGATCTGTTTTCCGCTGATTTGGTAACGCATGTGATCTCCTTCACAATTCACACCCATTCTGACGCTGCATCGCGCAACGTACTTGTTTTTATCGGGTGGGGGGTATCGACATTCTGATCGGTTGCTGTTGACCCGACCCTTCGGGGAAGGGACATCGAGATCCAGTCTGGAACCGAATAAATGCCATGGCCCAATTGAGCCAAGAGGCGGCGGAAGAGTCAATCAAAACAAGTGCGTATATACGCGATTTCCAGCATGCGCCCGGCGCAATTCCGCGCAAGTCTATGAAATACGGAAGTTTTCGCCCAAATAGACGCGGCGCACGTTTTCGTTCTCCACCACTTCGCCCGGCGTGCCGGACATCAGCACCTGACCGTCGTGCAGAATATAGGCGCGATCGACGATTTCCAGCGTTTCACGAACATTGTGATCGGTGATCAAAACCCCGATCCCGCGCTTTTTCAAATCCGCGACCAAGTGGCGAATATCGCCCACACTGATCGGATCAACACCCGCAAAGGGTTCGTCCAGTAGCAGGTATTTCGGATCAGCAGCGAGACAGCGCGCAATCTCGACCCGACGCCGTTCGCCACCGGACAAGGCCAGCGCCGGCGCGCGGCGCAGATGTTCGATGGAAAAGTCCGACAGCAGTTCTTCCAGTCGCTCTTTGCGGCGGTGCGCATGGTTGACGGTGATATCAAGAACCGAGGCGATGTTGTCCTCAACACTCATACCCCGAAAAATCGACATCTCTTGCGGTAGATAACCGATCCCCATCCTGGCGCGACGGTACATCGGCAAGGTGGTGACATTCTGGCCGTCAATCGTCACTGTGCCTGCTTCGGGAAAGACCAGCCCGGCCACAGAATAGAATGTTGTGGTTTTGCCTGAACCATTTGGGCCCAACAACGCAACAACTTCGGACCGGTCCAGCGTCATCGACACGTCGCGGATAACGGTTTTCTTCCGATAGGATTTACGCAGCTTTTCAATCCGAAGCCCGGAATTGCCTTCGGCGACCGACAGTTGGGGACGCGCCATCAGTTGTTCCCCTGCTGCAGGATCGTTTTGACCCGGCCGGTCATGGTTGCGGTGCCTGTGGTCAGGTTTGCATTCATCTGATCACCGCTGATGATGCTGGGCCCTTGGGTCAGCAACACATTGCCCCGCATCACGATCACGCCGCTGTCGATAGTGTATTCGGCCCAATCACCTTCGGCAGCGTCGGGCGGGCTGACCAGAACCACATTCTCGGTCGCTTCCAGCCGTTCAATGGCGGATCGTTCCTGGTTGTAGATCACCAGAACCCGTTCGGCCGTCAGCCGCATTTCGCCCTGCACGACAACCACATTGCCGACAAACTCGGCCGAGCCGTCCTGTTGGTTCACATTCAGGGTTTCCGAGGTCACCTCGACCGGCAGGGTCGGGTCCGCGCGCGTGGCACCAAAAGCCACCTGCGCCTGCTGCGCAGTTGCAGAAACAGCACCTGTTACAAGCGCAAAACTCAAAAGGACGAAACGAAAATCAAACACAGGTTATCTTTCTGCTTTCTGAGGCTCATACACCAGCTTCACGCCGTCTGTAAAAAGAATATGGACCGGGCCGTCCTTTTTTTCGGCCCCAAACGTCATGCGACCCGCGGAAAAATCACCGATGGGGCCGGTTCCGTTGACCTGACCCGGCGTATCCCCCCGGATTTCGTCCAAAGCGGTGTTCAGCAAATCGGTGGTAACTTCGATGCCATCTGCTGTTCTGATCACCACATCACCCACAAAGGTCGCTGTGCCTTTGTCGGGGCGGATCATGCCTGAATTCGAATCCAGCGTGATTGCGCCACCGCTTAGCAACCCAAACCGACCCTGGAACTCTGAGGCTGTTGGCATCGACCCTTCTGTGCCTTGCGTTGCTTTTGTGGCACCGATCTGCACGTCTTCGCCTTTGCGGGTGGTGCCGCGATAATCGGGCTGCGTGACCACCTGTTCAGCCAAACGCGCATCGATATCCTGCTGCGTAAACGGGCCCGATACATTGGTTTCAATGCTACGCGACAAAAGGAATACGGTGGACAGCAGCAAAATGGCCGCAAGCGGCAACAGAACCTTCAGGAACTGTACCATGCGGGAATAGCGGTCCACCTCTGCCACTCCTTAACCCAGCCCGACGCGCAGACAGTCGTGAATATGCAGCAGCCCCTGCGCCTGCCCACCTGCATCCGGGTCGACCACAAAAAGTGAGGTTATCTTGCGGTCATTCATGATGGCCACCGCTTCTTCGGCCAAAGCATTGGGTGCAATGGTCATCGGGTCACGGGTCATCACCTCCTGGGTGGATTTCTCCAACAAGCCATCCATGTTCCTACGCAAGTCACCATCCGTGACGATGCCCAACAGGCGCCCAGCCTCGTCAGTGACCCCCACAACGCCGAAGCTCTTTTGGCTCATGACCAGCAGGGCATCACTCATCGGAGTTTCAGAGGTCACAACCGGCATATCCGTATGCATCAGGTCCCGCACCTTGCTCAACTGCGCGCCCAGCTTACCGCCGGGGTGGAAGTCGCGGAAGTTCTCGGGCTTGAAATCACGGTACTTCATCAACGCGATCGCCAGCGCATCGCCCATGGCCAGGGTCAATGTCGTCGAGATCGAAGGCACCATGCCGAACCCGCAGGCCTCACCCATCGATGGGATCAGCAAATGAACATCGGCCTGTTTCATCAGTGAGCTTTCAGGCTTGCTGGACAGACCAATCAACGGAATGCCGAACCGGCGGGTAAAGGCCAACAGGTTGGCCAGTTCCGGCGCTTCGCCAGAGTTCGAGATCGCCAAAACCACATCGCCCTTCGACACCATGCCCAGATCGCCATGGCTCGCCTCGGCGGGATGCACGAAATAGGCAGGCGTACCGGTGCTGGCCAGGGTTGCTGCGATCTTGTGACCGATATGGCCGGATTTACCGATCCCGCTGACGATCAGACGGCCCGTGGCCTGAAGGATCATCTGAATCGCCTCTACAAAATGCGCGTCCAGACTGTCGGCCAACACGTCCAACGCGCGGGCCTCATCGGTGACAACCTGTCGGGCTGTTTTCAGGAAAGCTTCGGTATCAGTCATGAGTGCGCAAAAATATCCGTTTCGGGCCAGCCTGCGAGGTCAAGTTTCGCACGCATTGGAAGGAAGTCAAAACAGGCTTGCGCCATCTCGGACCGACCTTCGCGGTCCAGCCGCCCGTCCAACGCGTCGCGCAGTTGATGCAGGTACAGAACGTCTGACGCGGCATAATCCAACTGCGCATCGGTCAGGGTTTCGGCGCCCCAATCGCTCATCTGCTGTTGTTTCGAGATATCGACGCCGATCAGCTCCTGACACAGGTTCTTAAGCCCATGACGGTCGGTATAGGTGCGCACCAGACGGCTGGCGATTTTGGTGCAGTAGACCGGAGCCGCCAGCGCCCCAAACGCATGATACATCGCGGCGATATCGAACCGACCAAAGTGAAACAGTTTCAACACATTGGGATTTTCCAGCATGGCGCACAGGTTCGGAGCCTCAGTCTGTCCTTTTTCGACTTGAATAATATGGCTGTTGCCATCGCCTCCGGACATCTGGATCACGCACAGGCGATCCCGATGCGGGTTCAGCCCCATGGTTTCACAGTCGATGGCCACGACAGGCCCCAGGTCCAGCCCGTCCGGCAGGTCATTCTTATACAGATGGTTCGCCACGGATTTATCCTTTGTGCGGTCTCGCACCCCGAGATAGGCGGTTTGGACACTAAACTCAACGCCGTCCGGCTTGTAAGGTCAACGCGTCTTGTTATCCGCCTAAATTGTTGGATAGTGGCTCATAATGGCCAGTCTCCCCGATGGTCGTATCCCAACCGAACACGATGGGGGCAATTGAAACCCATACCCCTTACGGAGCATGTCTGACCTATGCTCAGCGTCCTGCACAACCGAACCTATCGCCACCTGCTGGCCGCGCAGGTCGTTGCCTTGACGGGAACGGGGTTGGCCACTGTCGCGCTTGGCCTTCTGGCCTATGATCTGGCGGGCGAGGCCGCGGGGTTGGTCTTGGGTACGGCTTTGACCATCAAAATGATTGCCTATGTAACCATCGCCCCACTTGCGGCAGCCTTTGCGGAACAGCTTGATCGGCGCAAACTGCTGGTGGTTCTTGACCTTGTTCGCGCAGCCGCCGCACTGTGCCTGCCTTTTGTTACGGATATTTGGCAGGTCTTTGTTCTGATCTTTGTGCTGCAATCGGCCTCGGCAGGGTTCACCCCGGCCTTTCAGGCAACGATCCCCGATGTGCTGACGGATGAGCACGACTATACCCGCGCTCTGTCTCTGTCGCGCCTGGCTTATGACCTTGAAAGCCTGCTTAGTCCGACTCTGGCGGCGCTTTTGTTGCTGTTTGTCAGCTTCAACACCCTGTTTCTGGGCACAAGCCTCGGCTTTATCGCCTCGGCCCTTCTGGTGGTCTCGGTGATCCTCCCATCGCCCAAACCATCTGGACGCAAAGGCATTTATGACCGGACCACACGCGGCATCCGTCTTTATCTGGCGACACCCCGCCTGCGCGGTTTGCTGGCGCTGAGTTGGTGCGCTGCGGCAATCAGTTCGATGGTCATCGTGAATACGGTGGTCCTGGTGCGATCCGATCTGGGCCTGCCCGAAAGCGCTGTGGCCATTGCCCTTGCGGGCTTCGGCGGGGGATCGATGATCGCAGCGTTTCTATTGCCGCCCTTGCTGGATCAGGTGCCGGAGCGACGGGTCATGTTGACCGGTGCGACAATTGGAACGGCCACGATGGTGCTTGCAGCCATCGTATCAAGCACCACAACCTTGTCACTGCCGATGCTGACCGGGCTTTGGGTGCTGGCCGGGTTTGGGTATTCCATGTCCATGACGCCGTCGGGCCGCCTGCTGACCCGTTCGGCCAAGCCCGAGGATCGCCCGGCCGCCTTCGCCGCCCAATTCACACTTACTCACGCCTGCTGGCTGGTGCTGTACCCGCTCGCTGGTTGGCTGATGACACGGTTTGGGGCAACAATCGCGCTGGCTGGTATGGGCAGTGCTGCCAGTCTGGGTCTGATCACCGCCCTGTCGATCTGGCCCCGGTCCGACCACATCCAAGCGACGCAGAAACCTTGAGCCGCGGTGCAAACCTGCTTTACACCAATATGACCCCATGCCGGAGACCTCATGGATCAGATTGACCGCCGCATTATCGCAGCTCTGCAACACAACGCCCGCGACACTACCACGACCATCGCAGCAAAGCTGGGCCTGGCCCGCACCACGGTGCACGAGCGGATCAAGCGCATGGAAGAACGCGGCGTGATTGCGGGCTATTCCGTTGTTTTGAACACAGCCGATGACGCGCCTCGGGTGCAGGTGATTGTACTGCTTGAAGTGCAGCAAAAGGAAACCACCCGTATCATCAAGCGGCTGGAAACCTACCCCGAGGTCAAACTCTGCTTGTCAATCAATGGCGAGTTTGACCTTCTGCTGTCGGCCGAGGCTCCCCGGATCGAAGATCTGGATATTCTGGTCGATGATCTGGCCAAAATCCCCGGCGTTTTGCGCACCAATACCAGCGTGGTATTCGGTCGGCGCATCGACCGAAAATGAACCGCCGATAACCGCCTGTAAACCAATGCTTGGCTAGCTTGGCCGGGACAGATCAGAATCCCGGACCGGCAGAATGCCAACACGCCAATTTTTGTTTTCTCTTTTAGTGACGCAAGTGCTGACCGCACAGGCGGGTTTTGCCCTGCCCGATGCGCGCACCGGTGATATCTGCGATCAGGCGGCGCGCAGGGCGTCATTGTCCGAAGATGTTCCGCTGGATGTGCTGCGCGCGATAACGCGGGTTGAAACCGGTCGCAGCTTTGGCGACCACTACACCCCTTGGCCCTGGACCATCAATGTCGAAGGGCAAGGGGTTTGGTTCGATACCGAAATCGAGGCTAAATCTTATGTGTTCAACGTGTTCAAAGCGGGCAAACGCAGCTTTGATGTCGGATGTTTTCAACTCAACTATCGTTGGCACGGCGCGGCATTCCGCTCCATCGACGCTATGTTCAATCCGGATGAAAATGCCCTTTATGCCGCGCGATTTCTGAAGGACCTGTATACGGAACTGGGGTCCTGGCCTGCCGCCGCGGGGGCCTATCATTCGCGCACACCTGATTTGGCGCGCGCCTACAAAGGCCGATTCCAGACCGTGTTGGCCCAGTTGGATACAGCACCCGCGGCACAAACTGCAGCGATGTCACGCGATCCATTCACCGACGCTGCCGCCCCGCTGATCCCGCTTCAGCCCACGCAATCGGGGCAGGGAATGCTGGGATCACTGGTGCCAAGCGGCGGCGGCGCCACGGCCTTCATCGCCTTCAACTAGGAGTTCAGCTTGCTCAAGATCGACCCCCGATCCCTGTTCTCGCCCACCGTTTTGCTGGCGCTGGCGCTGATGACGATCATCGTGATGATGATCCTGCCCATGCCCGCCTGGGTGCTGGATGTGGGGCTGGCCGCCTCTTTCGCGCTGGCGATTCTGATCTTCACGCTGACCTTGTTCATTGAACGCCCGCTGGATTTCTCGTCCTTTCCGACGATCCTGCTGGCGTCGCTGATGCTGCGGCTGTCGTTGAATGTATCCTCGACCAAGCTGATCATCGGTCAGGGCCATACCGGTCCCAACGCCGCCGGGGATGTGATTGAAGGGTTTGCCAATTTCGTTATGGGCGGCAGCATCTTTTTGGGCCTTGTGGTGTTCGGCGTGCTGCTGATCGTGAACTTCATGGTCATCACCAAGGGCGCTGCCCGTATGGCCGAGGTCGGGGCAAGGTTTGCGTTGGACGGTATGCCCGGCAAACAGCTGGCCATCGACAGCGACATGTCCGCCGGGGCTATTGACCACCAGCAAGCCAAGGAGCGGCGCGAGCGTGAGCAACAGGAAACCACCTTCTTCGGCTCGCTCGACGGGGCTTCGAAATTCGTTAAAGGGGACGCTGTTGCCGGGCTATTGATCACCCTGCTGAACCTTGTCATGGGGCTGGTGATGGGCGTGATCGTGCATGGAATGCCGGTGGCGTCCGCGTTCGAGACCTATGCCATCCTGACGGTGGGTGACGGACTGGTCTCGCAAATTCCGGCTGTGATCATCTCAATCGCCTCTGCCCTACTGCTGGCGCGCGGCGGCACCCAAGGGGCCACCGACAACGCGATTTTCTCACAGCTGGGCAAGCACCCCGCAGCGCTCGCCACGGTAGCGCTGCTGATGGTTCTGTTTGCCTTGGTGCCCGGCCTGCCGTTTTTGCCCTTTATCCTCGGCGCGAGCGTGCTTGGCTATGCGGCGTACCACGTCCACCGCAGCCAAAAGGCAGAGGCGCTTGCGCCAGAACCTCAATCGAACGAGGCAGACGCGCCCGTATCGCAAGCCATCGGGGATATTCTGGACCTCGACGATGTCCATCTGGAATTTGCGCCTGATCTGGTCAGCATGGTGCTGAACCAGGGCACCGGGTTGGATGCGCGAATCGCCAATATGCGAACCTATGTCGCCTCGACCTTCGGCCTGATCCTCCCCGAAATTCGCCTCACCGACCGCGCCGACCTGCCAACCGGTACCTATGTGATCAAGGTACAGGGCGTGGAACAGGCGCGTGGTGTTCTGAATCCCGATCTGGTCCTTGCGCTGGTGCAGGACGGGTTTGACCTGCTGCCTGACGGCAATGACGTGACTGAACCTGTCTACGGGGCCCCTGCACGCTGGATATTGCCCAAAGATCAGGAAGATGCCGCGCTGAGCGGCGCCACCATCGTCTCACCCCCCGAAATACTGGCGACCCATCTGCTGGAGATCATCAAACAGAACTTCTCGCGCCTGTTGACGCTGAAATCACTGCGGCGTCTGCTCTCTGAAATGACCCGGCTGAGCGATCCGGTGCGGGCCGAGGCGAATAAGAAACTGCTGGACGAACTGATCCCGGACAAAGTTCCGATCGACACGTTGCACGCGGTTCTCCGGCTGTTGCTGGACGAGCGCGTTTCGATCCGCAACATGGCCCTGATCCTGGAAAGCGTGGCCGAGGCACGGCTGACCACCACCCAACCCGAAGGGATTTGCGAGATTGTCCGCCAACGGCTGGGCTTCCAACTGGTCGCCGAAATGAAACGCGAAGACGGATCGATCCCCCTGATCCAGCTCGCCCCGGAGTGGGAGGATGCGTTCGCCAGTTACCAGATCGACGCGCCCAATGCCGGGCTGGATGTCGCGCTACCCCCCAATCTGTTTAACAAACTGGCCGATGGCGTGGTCAGCAGCGTTGCCAAGTCTGCAGATAACGGGCTGTTTCCGGCCGTCGTAACCTCGACCCGGCGGCGTCGGTTGCTGCGCACAATCATGCAGGCGCGGGGCATTGCAAACCCGGTTCTGTCGTTTGAAGAGATCGGGCTAGAGGCACGCCCGTCCCTGGTCGGAACCATTCCTGCATGATCGCCTTACCGCCAGAATTATTGGGGCCGATCGGCCAAAACCTCTGGCATCTGTTTGCGGTTTTTTTGCGGGTTTCGGCCTTCGTGTCGCTGTTGCCCGCCTTTGGCGAACGCAGCATTCCCGTGCGTGTGAAACTGGGCATTTCGATTGCCTTCACACTGATCATCTTATCCGCCGTTACACCGCCAGACCTTGCGCCCGGTTTTTTGCCCATGGTGCGCCTGGTGGGAACGGAGGTTCTGGTCGGAATGGTCCTTGGTATCGGGCTGCGCCTGTTCGTTCTGGCCTTACAAACCGCTGGAGCCATCGCCGCGCAGTCCACCTCGCTCTCGCAACTACTGGGTGGGGCAGCTGACCCTCTTCCGGCGATGGGGTACTTTTTGATGCTGGCCGGGCTGACCCTGGCCGTCATCCTGGGGCTTCATATCCGCGCCGCCCAGTTCCTGATCCACAGCTATGCGATGTTCCCGATGGGCAGCCTTCCCGCCTCTTCGGACCTGTCGCAATGGGGGGTCGCTCAGATCTCGTCCAGTTTCAATCTGGCGTTTGCGCTGGCGGCCCCGTTCGTGATCGCCTCACTGATCTACAACCTGGCGCTGGGCGTCATCAACAGAGCGATGCCGCAGCTTATGGTAGCCTTTGTCGGGGCCCCTGCGATCACGTTCGCAGGCCTGTTTCTGCTCTTTGCCGGTGCGCCGCTGATCCTGTCAGTTTGGTCTGACGCCTTGAACGGCTTTCTGATCAACCCGGCCGGAGCTACACCATGAGCGCCTCGGATGATGACAGTGACAAGTCATTTGAACCCACCCCCCAGAAACTGCTAAAAGCACGTGAAAAGGGTGAGGTGGCCAAATCCAGCGACCTGTCCGTGGTCGCCGGCTATACCGGGCTGATCATCGCGCTGTTAACCGCCGGTCAGTACACGGCCCAGCATCTGGGCACATTGTTTATGGTCATGATTGATCAGTCGGATACTCTGGCGCAGCTATTGACGACCGGGCCAGCCACCACACCAGTAGCCGGACTTTTGCGAGGAGCCTTGATACCAGTATCCATGCTTTTTGCGATCCCTGCGGCCGCTGTCCTGCTGAGCCTGATCGCCCAGCGCGCGCTAATCTTTGCGCCGACCAAACTGAAACCCAAGATATCGCGCATTTCGATCGTTTCGAATGCAAAAAACAAATTCGGGCGCG
Organism: Ruegeria sp. YTSA168; assembly: GCF_059610045.1. Classification (NCBI taxonomy): domain Bacteria; kingdom Pseudomonadati; phylum Pseudomonadota; class Alphaproteobacteria; order Rhodobacterales; family Roseobacteraceae; genus Ruegeria; species Ruegeria sp. YTSA168. Next base: position 62,810 of record NZ_JBXWMW010000011.1, on the reverse strand, counting down.
GCGGGTTGTTCGAGTTTGCCAAAAGCTTCTCGAAACTGCTGATCTACGGTATCTGTCTGGCCTTGTTCCTAAAGGCAAACCTGACCGAGATCGTTTCGGCAAGCGCAGCGCCTGCGATATCATCTATCCTGCTGATGATGAACCTTCTGTTTCGGTTTCTATTCATCGTGATCACCATCGCATTCGCCATCGGCGTCATCGACTACATTTGGCAATATGCCGAGCATATGCGCAAAAACCGCATGTCCCGCAAAGAAATACAGGACGAAACCAAAGACGCCGAAGGTGATCCGCATGTGAAACAACAGCGGCGTCAACGCGCTCAGGAAATTGCAACCAACCAGATGATGTCTGACGTGCCCACGGCGGATGTCATCATTGTCAACCCGACCCATTTCGCCGTGGCCCTCAAATGGTCGCGCACGCCGGGTTCCGCACCCGTTTGCGTGGCCAAAGGTGTGGACGAAGTCGCAGCTGCAATCAGATCGACCGCCAGTGAGGCCGGTGTTCCCATCCATTCTGACCCACCTACAGCCCGTGCCCTGCACGCAACGGTGGATATCGGCGAGGAAGTTCCAGAGGAACACTACCGCCCTGTCGCGGCTGCGATCCGATTTGCCGAAGCAATGCGCAAACGGGCGAAAGGTCAGATCCGATGAATCTGAAAAAACTCTCGGCCTTGCAGATGGCAACCGATGCCATGTTTCAGAAGCACCATCAGGCGCTGCGCCCGGTGATCGAGGCAGAAGCACAGGTACAGACACAATTGGTGCGGTTGGACAATCAGGTGACACAGGCACGACAGGACAGTGCAGGGGCCGAAGGCTATCGTGTTACCGGAACGGATATCCTTTGGAATGCCTGGGAATCTGCGACGCGCCGCCAATTGAACATGGAGCTGGCGCGTGTGCGTGCTCAGAAACTGGTCGCGATGCAACAACTTCGGACTGCGTTCGGGCGCCAGCAGGCCATCGCATCTGTATCCGAGACCATGCGTGATGCGCAGCAAAAAGCAAAAGACAAGACGCGCTCGAACCTTTAAAGGCCTGGCCGTGACCGGTCAGGCAAGAACGAAATCAGCTATCTTGCCGGTTCACGCTCATGATCAAAACCTGAGAGACATATGAGCCCAAATCCTTGCGCGCAACTTCCAGCAGCGCTTTGCGCAACACGGTCAGATTGTCGGACTCGGTAAATATCCCGTCAAATCCGCCGGTATTGGCATGATCAAAAAGCACCTGCAGAAACCTGTCCCTCAATTTGGGTTCGATAGCATAAAATGTTTCGGTGATCGCCGGATCAGCCTCGATGCTGAGAGACATCGTTACCATCGCCGTGATCTGGTCATCCTTGACCACGGGAACAACAAACTGCTTGGGCAGCTTTAGATACTCAAAGCCGCCTGCCTCATCGTCTTTCGCAGCTTTTTTTGATACTTTTTTCTTATCATTTTTGTCTTTCTTGTCGCCTTTATCCGGCTTTTCCTTGGTCTCTTTTTCCTCGGAAACAGCCTCGGGTGCTTTTTCAGGCATCAAGAACACACCGGCACCAATCCCGGCGCCCAGACCCAGCACAAGAAACACGACTGGAAGCAAGATCTTCATCATATGCAATCCTCAGAAGGGCAATAGCGAGTCGAGCACTTGCTGACCCAAACGAGGTTGCTGAACATCGGTGATCTGGCCGCGCCCACCGTAAGACACGCGGGCGGACGCGATTTTGTCATAGGTGATCTCGTTCTTGCGCGAGATATCTTGGGGGCGGACATAGCCAGCAACCAAAAGCTCTCGCAGTTCAAAGTTGACCCGCAGTTCCTGCGATCCCGATATCGACAAAACACCGTTTGGCAACACATCCAGAACGGTCGCGGCGACCCGCAAGGTCAGCTTCTCGTTTCGCCGGACCGATCCGCGGCCGGAACTGGCGGAATCGGATTCAATCCCAACCGCATCTTCTAACGTTACCCCTTCGGGCAAGTGGTCTTCCGCACGCTGAGGCAGGCCGAACAGGTTAGGAACCTCAAGGGATTCCGAACCCGAACGCGAGCGGCTGGTATTGTTCGAGAATTCCGCCTCTTCGTCCAGCTCAATGACGACCGTCAGAATATCGCCTTTCTTGATCGCCCTTTGATCACCCAGAAGGGATTGCTGGCCACCACTCCAGAGCGATGATCTATCGACCGCGCGCTGGGTTTGAGTATGCAAAGGCAATCCCGGCCACAGCATCGCCACCTGCTCGGGTGAGTCGTCTTTGGGTGTAAAGCTGGGCGGTTTGCCCAGGTGATCAAAGCGGCTGCAGGCCGAAAGCGCGAAAATCGTCAGCAGAAAGGGTTTAGACAGTCTAGACATTACTTTACCTCGATTTGACCATCGGGCCGGATCAGACCGGTGACCGTTGTGCGGGACGACAGGTTCATGACCCGGATACGTTCACCCACGGCACCGCGCCCAAGGGCCCGCCCCTCGGTGGTGATCGACAGGGGTTGCCGCTTGAAGACCAAGACCACCAAATCATTCCGATCCACGATGGCCGGCGGGCCGACATCTGCCGCACGTACCGGCCGGCCCGGATACAAGGCGACCCGTGCCTCAAACCCGATCAGCTCCTCGGGGTCGCTTACCGCGCCGGGCATATCAGCGTGTTTCAATTCCAGATCAGCCGCCGAAATGACCTCTTTCGCGCGTATCGTGCGGGTCGGGACCACTATATCGGCAAGTGCACTTATCGGCGCCACCATTAGAAAGATCAGACCAAGAACCCTCATCAGCGCACCTGTGTCGTAGCGCTCATCATCTGATCGACGGCGGTGATGACTTTGGCGTTCATCTCATACCCGCGTTGCGCTTCGATCAGTTCAGTGACCTCGCGCACGGCGTCGACTGAACTGTCTTCCAGGTATCCCTGTCGCAAGGTGCCAAGCCCATCCTCGCCAGGCACACCCTGGATTGGCGCGCCCGAGGCTTCGGTTTCTTTGAACAGATTGCTGCCAATCGCCTCAAGCCCTTTGGCATTGGAGAAACTGGCCAGCGAAAACTCACCCAGCAACTGCCCTTCGGGTGTGTCGTCGAAATAGGCGTAGACTTCACCGGAGGCGTTGATCGAGATCGACCGCGCATCATCGGGGATCGTGATCTCAGGCGCCACGGCGAACCCGTCCGACGTGACGATCAGCCCTTCGGCGGATCGCTTCAGGCTACCGTCGCGCGTAAAGGCGGATTGCCCATTTGGCAGCGTCACCTCAAGATAACCGCGCCCTTCGATGGCAACGTCGAGGTCACTACCCGTGGCCGACAGCGCGCCTTGCGCCAGCTGGACCGAGACAGCGGCGGGGCGAACCCCCAGACCCAGTTGGATACCTGTCGGCAGAACCGTTCCGTCCGACGCATTGACTGCGCCAGCGCGTGCCATCTGCTGATAGTGCAGATCGGCAAATTCGGCGCGTCGGGCGTTGTAACCGGTGGTGTTCATGTTCGCGAGGTTGTTCGAGATCGTCTCCACCCGCATCTGCTGCGCCGTCATGCCTGTGGCTGCGATTTTCAAAGCACGCATATCAAATTCTCCTTGTTCAGGTCAGCGCATCAGCGCATCGAGGGCCCCGCGCACACGCGCATCCTCGGTTTCCAGAAAGCTTTGACCCAGCTCATAGGCGCGCTGAATCTCGATCAGGCGCGTGACCTGCTCAATCGCGTTCACGTTGGATCCTTCCAGAAAGCGATGCAGGACAACGGGTTCATCAACCGGATCGACATCGCCCTGAGGCCGAAAGCGCGTGTTGCCTTCACGAACCAAAGTCGTAGGATCAGCCACCCGATAGACGCCAATCTGCCCCAACAACTGCCCATTTACGCTGAGCGTTCCATCCGCGCCGACATCGATGGTCGCCGCATCCGGGGGAATGAACACCGGTGATCCATTACTGTCCAGAACGGCGGAACCATCCGCGGCCACCAGATCACCCTGCGCATTTGGTGTGAAACTGCCCGCCCGCGTCAGGCGATTGCCGTCGGGCGTTTCGAGCATAAAGAACCCCTCACCCTCGATGGCGAAGTCAAACTGCCCTCCGGTCTCAGTCAACACCCCCTGTTGCAGAGAGGTATTGCGCGCCTCGGCCCGGCTCATGGACAGGGACGGCGTATTGGGCATGTCACGAATGAATTCCGAGAACACCAACCCCTGCTGACGATAGCCGGTGGTATTGGCGTTGGCGATGTTGTTCGCCACCAGCCGCATTTCGTTCATCAACCCGGATTGACGGGATAAAGTGACATAGGCGGTATCCATCAGCGACCTCCGGCGATCAGCGGCACCAGGGTGCCTGTAAAAAAGGTGACAAGCGTTTGGGTCATGAAGCCCATGGAAATCCAGAACACGATGACGATTGCGATCAGTTTGGGCACGAAGGTCAGGGTCATTTCCTGGACCGAGGTCAGCGCCTGGAACAGACCAACGACCAACCCCGACACCAACGCCACGGCGAGGATGGGAACCGAGGTGATCACCGCGATCCACAGCGCCTGGCGCACGATGTCATAGAACAAACCTTCGCTCAGCATCGCTCAGACCGGCATCCGCAGGATTTCCTGATAGGCCTCGACCACCTTGTTCCGCACGATAACCGCAGTTTCGACGGCCAGTTCGGTCTGGGCCAGCGCCTGCACCAGCGCGTGCGGATCCGCCTGTCCGGTCATCGCGGCCTGCGATATCTGCTCGCTCTGTTTCAGCGTCGCCGCAAAGTCTTGAAAAGACGCGCGCATCCCCTGCGCCATAGCGCTGTGATCAGGGTCGGCCTGCGTGGCGGGGCGTGCGCCGGCATAGTTCTGCGCGGCGGTAAGGGATCGGATATCCATTCTGGCGTTCCTTTATTTCCGGAGTAATTCCATTAGCGACGACGACATTTTGCGCGTCTGGTCGAACATCTTGAGATTGGCCTCGTAACTGCGCTGCGCTTCGCGCGCGTCGGCGATCTCGATCATCAGATCAACATTTGAGCCCAGGTAGTGCCCGCTTTCATCCGCCATCGGATGGCTTGGGTCGTGCACGCGTTGCAGATCGCGACGATCCAATTGCACGCGCCCGGCCTGCACCATGGCTTTGCCGTCCTGCTGCACCGTTTCAAACGGAACCGTCTTGCGCCGGTATCCGGGCGTATCCGCGTTCGAGATATTCTCGGACACGTGACGCAGCCGGGCCGCCTGCGCTCGCAAAGCGCTGGCCGAGGCCGTGAGGGAGTGGGAAAAATCGCTCATCTCACCCTCCGCTTACCCGCGACCCAGACTGGTGCGCAGAACGTTCATCGAGGATTTATAGATGGCCAGCGCCCTGTCATGCTGCCGTTTGACGTCGACGGCTTTCAGCATCTCTTCTTCCAGTGACACACCGTTGCCATTTGGATCACCGCTGGGGTCGGCTGCAAACTCAGCCCAGCTGTGCCCGGTCATGCCGACACCATTCAGATGCCCATGCCGGGTGGCCATCATCTGCGTTTGTGGACCGGTGTTTTCGAAGGCTGATTTAAAGGCCTCAATATCGCGGGGCTGGTACCCCGGTGTATCTGCATTGGCCATGTTGCGCGCGATGACGGCCTGCCGTTGTCCAGCATGGGTTGCCATTGCGTGCGCTGTCTTAAAGACGTTCAGGTCATAGAACATCGGGGCTTCTCCCTCGATCAATTTCAATCAAGGCTTAACCCCGATTCCTTTAGAAACAGTTTTCAGAACTCAGTTGGAGAACCCACGATGTCAGACCTCGACCCTATGCTTCTGAAATGCGAATTTGATCGGATGAATACGGCACGTCATGTCGGACTGGTGTCTGGCGTTGCACAAGGCACCATAGAAATCAGTGGGTTGAACCAAAAAGCGTGCGTCGGGGATTTGCTGACTCTGCACCGCCGCTCCGGGCCCGATCTGACCGGCGAGGTGTTGCATGTGGATACAGACCATATTCACATGATGCCCGGAGGCACAGCCGATGGCGTGAGCCTGGGGGATCGGGTGATTCTAGACCCTTCGCCGGGTTTTGCACCTGGGATGCATTGGCTGGGTCGGGTGATAGACCCGTTCGGCAAACCGCTGGATGGCAAACCGCTTTTGGGTGGTACGCAGGAACGCGACATCATGCATCCTCCGCCACCCGCTGTTGATCGCAAGCCATTGGGGGCCCGGATGGCGACCGGTCTTGCCGCGCTCAACACCATGCTTCCCATCGTCCGCGGGCAGCGCATTGGTCTGTTCGCGGGCTCTGGCGTTGGGAAATCGACCCTGCTGGCCACGCTGGCGCAATCAATGCAGGCCGATGCGGTCGTTGTAGCCCTGGTGGGTGAGCGCGGGCGCGAGGTGAATGAGTTTGTCACCCATGCCCTTGGCCCTAAGGCAATGAAACGGTCGGTTGTGATCGCAGCCACGTCAGATCAATCCGCCTTGGCGCGACGGAGGTGCGCCTGGTCGGCCATGTCGGTGGCCGAATATCTGCGTGATCAGGGGTTGAGCGTTCTGTTTCTAGCCGATTCGGTCACCCGCTTTGCCGAGGCCCATCGCGAGATTGCCGTTGCGATGGGGGAAGCCCCTTCGCTGCGTGGTTTCCCTCCTTCGGTCACGCCCCTCATCTCAAGGCTCTGCGAACGCGCCGGGCCCGGCACGCCGGAACAAGGCGACATCACCGCCGTGTTCAGCGTTCTGGTCGCCGGATCAGATATGGACGAACCGGTCGCCGACATTCTGCGCGGGGTACTGGACGGACATATCGTGCTCAGCCGTGACATCGCCGAACGCGGCCGTTTTCCGGCGATTGATCTGAGTCGCTCGGTGTCTCGATCCCTTCCAGCGGCAGCGTCTGAGACTGAAAATCAGATGATCACCGAAACCCGCAGGCTGGTCGGCAGCTACGAACAATCCGAAGTGATGATCAAAGCGGGGCTTTATACCGAAGGCGCCGACCCGGTACTGGATCAGGCCGTCAAGGTACATCAGGAGTTGGATGGTTTCCTGGGGAGAGCCGATCCTGAGGGGATTGAAAACAGCTTTAATCGTCTGTCTTTGATTCTGCGCCGCGCCTCAGCCAGCCTGCCGATGTAAGGTGAAATCCGAACAGTTTTAAGTGTTAAACCGCCCTTAAGACCTGCACTGCTAAGCCTTTATCCGGGTGATAAAAAAGGTGGTGGAGATGGGTGCGCAGACCAATGCGGCGCCAATCATCATCAAGAAGAAGCGTGTGTCGGGTGGCGATGGCCATCACGGTGGCGCGTGGAAGGTCGCATATGCGGACTTCGTCACGGCCATGATGGCCTTCTTCATGTTGATGTGGCTGCTGAACGCAACGACCGAAACGCAACGCAAGGGGCTGGCGGATTACTTCTCGCCTGCAATCCCGATCAGCCCCGATTCAGGCGGGGGTGACGGGGCGTTTGGCGGCAACAGTGTATTTTCAGAAGAAACCCTGGTCATGGATGGCAAAGGGGCCACCGCCCGGTTCCCAACCGATGCCCGCAAGGCGCGCGGGACCACCGGTTTGGACGCCGATGGCAAAGGCGCCAAGCAGGATTTCTCGACGCTGGAGGCGCAGCTCTTAGGTCGCACCGGCGAAAGCGTAGTGTCGGACAAGCTGCTGAAACATATCGTCACGCGGGTGACGGATGAGGGCCTGATCGTCGAGCTGTTCGATACCGAAGATCAGCCCTTGTTCGAATCGGGTACAGACAAACCCACACCGGTGATGCGGGCGCTGGCCTTGCTGATTGCACGCGCATCAGATCTGGTCACCAACCCCATTGCGGTAGAAGGTCATGTCAGCGCCTCTCCGGTGGTTCTGGCCCATGATCCAGCCTGGGATGTGTCGACATCGCGTGCGCAGTCCATGCGCCAAATGCTGCAGGATAAGGGCGTTTCGCCACCCCGGCTGGATCGGGTGACGGGTCATGCCGACCGCAAATTGCACAGCGATGACCCGATGGCGCCCCGCAACAACCGGATCGAGGTGATCTTTTTGCGCGACCCATAAAGGATAGAACGCATTTTACCTGTTAGCGCGCTGTTAAGGGGCGGTGCGTTAGCTGTTGCATCACTGATTGACGCAACAGAAGGGCGTGCCGATGACAATTTCCTCTTCGCTAAATGCCGGTGTCGCCGCGCTGAAGGCAAATGCCAACAGGCTGGCTACGATTTCGGACAATATCGCGAACTCATCGACTTTTGGATATAAACGGGTCGAGACGGATTTTCATTCCATGGTCACGTCCGGCCAGGGCGGCAGCTATTCCGCCGGCGGGGTCAGAACCACAAGCCAGCGCATGATCGACCAGCGTGGGTCGCTGGTAACAACGAACAACTCAACCGATCTGGCCGTGCGCGGGCGTGGGATGCTACCCGTACGCCATAGCTCGCAAATCGCGGGTGGTTCGAATGAGATGCTGCTGACCACAACCGGTTCGTTCCGTACCAATGACCAGGGCTATCTGGTAACCGAATCCGGTTTGGTTCTGCTGGGCTGGCGCGCAAATTCCGACGGTACAATTCCCCCGGTTCCGCGCGATACCCCCGCAGCTTTGGAGCCTGTACAGCTGAGCGTCAATCAACTGTCGGGCGCGCCAACGACACAGATGAACCTGCGGATGAACCTGCCCGCCACAGCAACCGACGCCGGTTCACCCGGCGACACTCAACCCTTATCAGTCGAATACTTTGACAATCTGGGCAAATCCGAGAACATCGATATCGAACTGGTTCCAACCGTCCCGGCAACTGGGTCCAGTAACGAATGGACGATGATCTTGCGCGATTCGGCATCGGGCGGCGCTGTGATCGGGGAATATACCCTCACTTTCACCGACAGCCGCACCGCCGGGGGGACATTGGCAAGTGTGACGGCCGTATCGGGCGGCGCTTACGATCCAGCCACAGGCAGTGTTGTCGTCAATGTGGCGGGCGGCCCGATGGAGGTGAACATCGGTCTGATCGGCGACGCGGATGGCATCACGCAACTGTCCGACACTTTCGCCCCGGTTTCCATCACTCGCGATGGCGCAGCGGTCGGCACCATGACAAGCGTTCAGGTGGATGAAAACGGGTATGTCTACGCGCTCTATGATACCGGCGTCAGCCGCCGTATGTTCCAGATCCCGCTGGCGGATGTCCCCAATCCAAACGGACTTACCGCATTGGACAGTCAGACCTACGCACCCTCACGCGATAGCGGAACCTTCTTCCTGTGGAATGCCGGTGAGGGGCCCACGGGTGAGTTGATCTCATTCGCCCGCGAAGAATCGACGACCGATGTCGCGACCGAACTGACATCATTGATCCAAACCCAGCGCGCTTATTCCTCGAACGCGACGGTGATCCAAACCGTGGATGAGATGTTGCAGGAAACAACAAACCTCAAACGGTAGTAGCGGATTTCAGCCATAGAAAGGGAACGGCGCAATGAACATGTCGACAGCTTTACATAACGCTCTGGGCGGTCTGACTGCGGCCAGCCGTGGCGCCGCCGTCGTATCCGGCAACGTCGCCAATGCGCTCACGCCCGGCTACGCGCGCCGGTCACTGGAACTGACCACCAGCCCGATCTCGGGCAATGGGGTGCGCGCTGTCGGCGTGATCCGTCATCAAGACCCGGTCTTGGTTGCCAATCGGCGCGCCACCGACGCGGATCTGGCACAGCAGTCTTCATTGGCGGCGTTTCAGTCGCAATTCGCAAACCTTGTCGGTCCTGCGGATGATGCAACGTCATTGGCCGCCCGACTTGCGGCCTTTGACGGCAGCCTGATTACCGCATCCAGCCTGCCGGATTCTGCGCAACGGCTTGACCAGGCTGCCCGCGCGGGCCGCGATCTGGCCAATGAGCTGAATGCCGCCTCGGAAGGCGTGCGTCAGGCGCGCTCGGATGCAGATCGGCGGATCGGGGCACAGGTGGAAAGCCTGAACCAGACGCTGAAGGATATAGAAAACCTCAACGCAAAGATCCCAGCCGTTCGCAATTCGGGCGGTGATATCGGCGCTTTGCAGGATCAACGCCAGATTCTGATTGATCAGGTGAACACGCTGATCCCGGTCAATGTGATCCCACGCGACAACGATCAGGTCTCGCTCTATTCCGATGGCGGCCTGATCCTGCTTGAAGGCAAAGCGTCACAGTTTGACTTCAACACCACCGGCGAAACAAAACCCCATATGACACTTGGCAATGGGCTGTTGTCGGACCTGGAAATGAACGGAAACCCCATTCGCACCGGCGGCGATACGGCACAAATACGAGGCGGGGCATTGGCCGCCGAATTTACCATCCGGGATGAGCTGGCGGTTGAAGCCCAGCTTCAATTGGACACGGTCGCGCGCGATCTGATTGAACGTTTTGAAACACCCAGCCTTGACCCGACTGCGACCGCAACCGATCCGGGGCTGTTCACCGATGATGGCAGCCGGTTTGATCCTGCGATGGTCACCGGGCTGGCCGCACGCCTGTCGCTGAATACGATCGTTGATCCGGATGCTGGAGGCGACAGTTGGCGACTGCGGGCAGGTCTCGGCGCAGCCACCCCCGGCAACCCAGGCGATTCGACGCAGTTGCAAGCTTTTGGCGCTATACTGAGCGACGCAAGACCTGTCCCAGGCTCCTTGTTTGGCACCGGCAACCTGCGCGCCGCCGAAGTGACCGAAGCGTTGCTGTCCGAAGCAGGCGCGCAGGCGCATCGCGCCGAGCAGCGCGTGACCTTCGCAACTGGCGCCCAGCAGCAGATGGCCCAGATCGAAGCCGAACAGGGCGTGGATACCGATCAGGAACTGCAGCGCCTGATGCAAATCGAACAGGCATATTCCGCCAATGCACGGGTGATGACGGTCGTTGATGAACTTATGGAAACATTACTGAGGTTGTAAGCATGACACTGACCGCAATAGGTGATCTGGCGCGCGGCATGACGTTACGTACACGCGCCTCTGAGATCAAAACCCAGATCGAAACACTGTCTTATGAGATGTCCAGCGGTAAGGTTCAGGATGTCTCAGGGCATCTTGGTGGTGATCTTTCGCATCTTCTGGATCTTGATCGCAATCTTGCCCGCCTGGATGCCTACAAGATCGCAACATCCGAGGCCGGGTTGTTTACAGACGTGATGCAGCAGAGCCTGACCACCTTTGACACCTCACTGGGGGAAATGTCGGCAAGTTTGCTGGCCTTCGGCACTGCAATCCAGACTGTCACACATGAGCAGGCATCGGTTCAGGCCCGAAACGAACTGGATACGATGATCTCGGCCCTGAACACACGCGTCGGCGGGCGCAGCCTGTATTCTGGCGTGGCAACCGATGTTTCTCCGCTGGCCTCGGCTGAAACCCTGCTGAGCGCGCTTGAAACCGAGCTTGCTGGTCTGACGACGATGACCGATATCCGCACAGCAGCTGAGAACTGGTTCAATGATCCGGCCGGTTTTGACGCCGTGATCTATCAAGGCTCTGATACGCCTTTTGCTCCGATGCAAATTTCGGAAAATGAACGGATTACCATACCAATCACGGCAACCGATCCTACGTTCAAGGCGGCTTTGCGCGACACGGCACTGGCCGCGCTGGCATCGGAAGACGCGTTGGCGTGGTCTCCGACCCTGCGAACAAGCCTGTTCACACAGCTGGGTGTCGATCTGGCCAATGCAAAAGATGAAACAGTCAAGCTGCGGGCCGAGGTCGGCGCGGCTGAGGCCCGGGTCGAACAAGCCGCAACACGAAACGCCGCATCGCGCGTGGGTTTTGAATACAGCCGGAATTCCCTGATCGCGGCCGACCCATACCAAACAGCAGCGCAGCTGCAAACTGTCCAGTTTCAGCTGGAAAGCCTTTATTCGGTTACGGTGCGCAATGCCAACCTGTCGCTGGTGAACTTCCTGAGATGAGAATTCTTGCTTTCCTTTTGATCCTCCTTCTTCCCGGCCTTGCCTCTGCTGGGGCAATCCGGCTGAAGGACCTTGTGGATTTCGACGGTGTACGCGGCAACGACCTGGTCGGATATGGCTTGGTCGTTGGTCTGAATGGTACTGGCGACGGCCTGCGTAATTCGCCGTTTACCGAAGAGATTATGTCCAACATCCTTGAACGTTTGGGCGTCAACGTTACCGGCGAAGATTTCAGACCCAAAAACGTCGCAGCCGTTCTGGTAACGGCCAGCCTGCCCCCATTCGCGCGCGTTGGTGGGCAGATCGACGTAACCGTTTCGGCGATCGGCGATTCCGGCAGCCTGCTTGGCGGAACCCTGATTATGACCCCTCTGAATGCGGCGGATGGTCAGATCTACGCTGTGGCACAAGGTACGGTTCTGGCAGGTGGGGCAGTTGCCGAAGGCGATGCCGCCTCGGTCGTACAAGGCGTTCCAACCTCTGGTGTCATCCCGTCGGGTGCGCGGGTCGAGCGAGAAATTGACTTCGACCTCTCGGCCCTGACGCAAATGCGCCTGGCCTTACGCGAGCCGGACTTCACCACCGCCGGGCGGATCGAAACTGCGATCAACGCCGAATTCAACCGCGCGGTGGCTATAATGCGGGATTCCGGCACGGTCGAACTGAACATCGCGGCCACGCAATCGGTATCAACCGCCCACGCGCTCGGGCGAATTGAAAACATACTTGTTGAACCGGAAACCAAAGCACGCGTGGTGGTTGATCAGAGATCGGGCACCATTGTCATGGGGCAAGAGGTTCGTATCTCCAGGGTTGCGGTTTCACAAGGCAATCTGACCCTGACCGTGGAAGAGGCGCCAATCGCCATTCAACCCAACCCGTTTGCACGAGGGGAGACCGTCGTGGTGCCCCGCACCGTCGCCGGAATCGAGGAAGAAGAGGGCACAGGCCTGGCTGAAATCCCCGAGGCCACGACCTTGTCTGAAGTTGTCGCCGGGCTGAATGCGCTCGGCGTGTCGCCCCGCGACATGATCGATATCCTGAAGACGATCAAAGCCGCCGGAGCGCTTCACGCAGAGTTCATTGTGCGGTGATACGGGGCTACACCTTACTTGGATTTCCAGCTATCCAACCAACGACGGAACCCGTTTTTCCGTTCCTCAATCGCATCACCCGCCGCATATAGACTATCCTCAACACTCTCAAACATCGGGTCAATGCGGCGCTGGCGGAACCTGCGCCAGCGCACCCAAATTGCCCAGACAATGGCAAAGAAAACGGTCAGGAAGATGATGTTGAACCATGGGATCAGGCGTACATCTGGGCCATCAACATGTTTGATGGAAATGGCATTGGGGAAGATCGACATGAACTCGTTGCGCCAACCATAGTGTGTGACAGCAACCCATTCCGGATCATCCTTATCGGAAATCGCAACGTTGGCTTCAGTATAAAGGTTTGCCGTATCGACCTTGAAGTAGGGTGGCCAACCCCACCCGGTGTCCTCATTACGGTAAACAATGGGCTTGCCATTGGACCGTACGGCCTGAATGAACTGCACATCACGGTTGGTCAGGCTTGTAGATTGATCATCCGGCTCTGACCAGAAGATACGGGTCCAGTCGTTCAGATCCTGCCGCTCCTCATAGGTATTGACGATCCAAACGATATCGCGCTGTGGCAGGGAGTACTGCAGGACCACCGCAATCGTGCCCCAGAAGATGATGATCAATGCCCATTTCAAATAGGCCATGCCCTAACCCTCACATATAATTCACAATATAGATCAGCGCGCCAATCGCCACCCACGGCACTATATAGACACCCAAGATCAGTTTGCGTCGGAACGAATTGTCATACACGTGCAGACCGCGTTCGACGAAGGCCTGCTTATTGCCTTGCTTGCCCTTCTCATCCCACCAGGTCTCCAGCTTGCGGCGGCGTGCGCTGCGTGAGTAGAGAGACAGCACAAAATAGGCAACCGTCTGGATCACCAGCAGGATCAGAAACAGGCGCATCGCTCCGAACATCTTAGCCTTTCCTTATCGAGCCCCAAGGCCCAACCCGCGCAATCACATCCTCGCTGACCCGATCCTCGCCCGACATATCTGGTTCATGCCCGAACAGAGCAGCGCGAGCGCCAGCTTTGTCCACCTGATACTCGCGCTCAAGGAAATCAGCAACATAGGCTTTCTTTGGTTCCGACCAGCCCGTGTAGGTTTTGTAGAACAGTTCTTTGTGACAGATGAACAACTGGCGCGGGTCCAGGGGGGCCAATTCAGCCAGCAGCATGTTGACCAGATCACGCTGTGGCGTATCCGCCGCGCGCAATGTGTAGAAATAGGCCGGATGGTCCGAGGTGATCCGCGGCCAAGGCCCTCCGTCAGTGGCCCAGCGCAACAGCTGGGCCAAACCGTGATAGGCATCGGGCAAACGGTCCGCATGGGTGCGCGCCAGACGCCGCATATCACTGCGATCCAACCCCGTTAGATCAACATCCGCATCTGCGGCGGCGGCAACGGTCAGGAAATCCATCTTTTGTTGAAGGATCGCCGCCGCGTCCACGCCGCGCGCCTTGACGATGGGTTCGACAAGATCGTTGTAATTGAGGAATTTGGCTATTTGGTTTCGCTGCGACGGGTCAAAGACATATTTGATCGGCATATCGTCGGGCTTTTCGCCCATGCAAATCGCCGCCGGGTGATCCAGATCCGGGAACAGGTACAAGCCACCGAAATGCGCCGTCCAAAAGTTGCGCTGCTCGAATGCGGTGTGACGCAGGCGAACAGGGTTGCGAGTAACGTCGCCGGTTTCCTTGGCTGTCTCGATCATTTTCGCGATCAACACATCGTCGAACCAGGCGTCCTCTTTTGTCTTGAACCGCTCGACCATCCCTGCCAGTTGCTCGGCCTTGCGCAGGGTGCCGCCTGCGGTATCGGCTTCGATCTCGATCTTGCGCAGGTTCAGCAGGTCCGCAGGGGTGGTGAGTTTGAAAGCCGAGTTCACCAGTTCTCCGGCCACGGCATCGGTGGCGGTCAGGGCAAACAGCTGCGCCTCGTTCATTTCGATGAACTCGCGCAGGATATCGCGCGAGGTCGAGAATTTGACGTTCAGCAGAGGCGCGCGTTTCTGCTCGGTCGTCAGCAGAATGAACTGCCGGTTGATCCCATTGGGGTTGAGGTAGAGCTCATCCTCCAGCTCAATCCCCACCTCCGGCGAATAACCCGAGATATCGACATGGAAATCCGTCAGCGCCGTGGTCTTGCCTGCCAGATGCTGCAGCGCGCGGTTATACCGCTCGACCAGAGCCGGGCTGGAGATGTGGACGAGATTGCCGAACATCAAGCCTTTTTCGATGAGGCGGATCATGTCACTTGCTCTCTGCCTAGTTTTCCTCGAACGAATACCTCAACCGGCTTCAAAGCCTTGAAAAAATCTTGCCGGTATACATCCTTTTCATCATCCAAGCGGTCATAAAGGATATCGCGTTTCTCTCCTAAGATTTCTCGGTAGGACTTCGCTAATTCAGTATCCCCGTAGTAATTAGCGTCCAGAAAAAGCTTAATGTAGACAAATAGCTCATGTTCAAGTGTCTTTAGAGGTTCAAAGAGTTTGGACAATTCTTTTCCCCAGACTGCATCTGCCTCTAGCAACAAAGCGTCGAGTTCGTTTCGTTTTTCCGAGTGGCGTTCCCAACGTTTTGCGTAAGCGTTGATAACTCCCCGCCGACGTAGTTCTGCATCCGGCAATCCGTCAGCTTCAGCCTCGTCGATACGCATTTCAGAGTTCGACATAGCGGGGTGACGAACCGAATAAAGCGCATCGCGGTATCGGTATGTAGCAATCATGATGCGGCGCGCCAGATCAGAGTCGGCTGTCCAGATGTTTTGGTTTTTCCAGGTGCTCAAGCCTCGAAATGCGGCTATTGCTGCCGCAACGGCAGCGCCCGCCATAACAGTGTTAGCCAACGCAGCCCAAGCTTCAGCACTCATCTGCCTTTCCCCTCCAGATACCGCCGCTTGGCCTCTTCCATCCGGCCCATCTCGCGCACCGCGTTTTCAATGGCGACCTCGTCGCTCTTGTCGGCATAGCGGAACTCGCTGTCGGCGTAGCGGTTGATCTCCTGCAGCACCATGTCCACCGTGATCGGCTGGCGCAGGTCCTCGATCATGGCCTTCTTGGTGTCGTAGTCGCGGAACAGGAACAGGTCGGGGTTTTCCATCCACTCGTCGGGCAGTTCGAAATCCATCGCGCGGACCTTGACCGCGTCGGTGATGTTCTTGATCGCGCGGCCGGTGAACCGTTCATCCGCCTGTTGAATCGCCTTGAGGTAGGTGCCCAGCTTGGCGATGGTGTCCATCTGGCCAATCTCGCCCGAGACCCGGTCATAGACCTGCAACAGAGCATCCTCATGCGGGCGGGAATGGCTTTCGAAACTGGCGGCGACGGCCTTTTTAATCTCCTGCGCGGCATAGGCTTCGTGTTCACCTAACGGGATGTCGTGGTTGCGGCCCATCAGCAGGTGCAGGATGTCGATGTAATCCTCGCGCGTTTGCGGACCGTCCACCAGGAACCGCGCGCCCGCGCGCTGGCGCAGGGCGTCGTCCACATTCTCGGGGTAGTTCGAAAACATACCAAAGGTACAGTTGCCGCGCACGACGGTGTTGGCACCCGCAAAGCTCTCCATCAGCACGGCGGTGATTTCCAGTTGTCCGGCCGAGGACTGCCGGTCGCCGCGCTTGCCTGCCAGTTGGTCAATGTCGTCGATGGTGCCAAAACCGATGACCGAGGGGTCGATGATCGTGTTGATAAACGCCTTGGCATTCTGGCCGGATTTGCCCTGATAGCTGTCGATATTGTCGGTGCTCAGGTTCTGATAGCGGAACGGATAGCCCGCATTCTGACAATAGTCGTTGATCAGCCCGGCCATCATCTGGATCAGGGTGGTCTTGCCGGTGCCCGGCTTGCCGTCACCCATGAAGGTAAAGATGAACCCGCCAAGTTCCGCGAACGGGTTCAGGCGGCGGTCGAAATCATAGGCCATCACCATCTTGGCCAGCTTCATCGCCTGATACTTGGCGATATGGTTGCCGACCACCTCGTTCGGTTTCTTGAACGTCATGGTCAGGGTGGTGGATTTCGCCTTCGAGGCGGGTTCAAACCCCCGGATGGTCAGATCATCGGCCTCAATATGCCAGGCCGCGTTTTGGAACGGGGCCAGATGGCCTGCGGATTGGGCACGCAGGGCTGACTTCTCCATCAGTTGCTCGGCATAGGCGCTGGTGGCCGCGATCAGATGGGCGTCGTCGGGCGCGTGTTTGGCCAGCATCTGGTCCAGCTCCCACAAGGCTCCGTGTAACGCAAGCTGGCCATTGTCGGTCAGGACCTCTTCAATCTCGCCGATATCGACGGTGGTCTCTCCCAGATGCGAGGAGATCAGATAGGCCAACGCATTGCCGAACGTGTGCAACGTGATCAGAGCCTCCGCCGTCAGCAGATTCGAAAACTCGGTCTTGCGCGCAACAGGCAAATCCCCGGCCAGATTGGCGCGTTTCAGGTCGGCCAGCGGGGTCTGTTCCGCATAAGCCTCAGCAACGGCCAGTGAGATCGCAATCGCGCGCCTGATCGCTTGCTGCGTGGTCGCTTGTGGTGGAGAAACCAACACATCCCCGTCGTCCGAGGCCTCGATCCGTTCAACCAGATGCACACCATCCGCCCGCGCAGTTCGGCGTGTCACTAACCCCGGAGTCGTCGACCGAAAGCGACGCCCGGTGGATATACCCGGCGAGCGTTCAACAGTTGCTTCCTGGGCTTTGGCAATCCGCGGCGCGTGTTCGAACCCGCTCAACAAGGCCGTTGCCGCCGGGTAATGCTTGCGAATATCGTCTTCGCGCAATTCCATCTGATCTGACGTCAAACTCATCTCAAAAACCGCCCATTCTTCTTCTGTTCAAAAATATCTCCGCCGGAGGCAAAAAATCTAATAGCGCAACACCTGCCCCGTCTTGCTGACCACGAATTTCCGCACATCGGCAAAGCCCGGCGGGTTGCGCTCGGCCAGTACCTGAAACGGGCGCTGAGGCAGAATGATCGAGCGCTGCGTGCGCGTCGCTCCGGTCTCGGCCCCTTGCCCGCCGAACGGGTCCAGCGCAAACACCTCACGCTCGACGGTCGAGAACCACCCGGCGCGTTCCTCGATCACCTCTTCGCTTTCCAGCTCCTCAGTCGTCCATGCCAGCGCCCAGTCCTGCCCCTGTGGCGACTGCGCGCCCTCCAGCACCTGCCGCAAGGGACCGGACTGCTCGGTAAAGGCCGAGGAATACATTGGCCCCACATGAATGCGGCGCAGGTGTTTGGGATGCAGGTCGTCGAAATCCTGATCGAAGCCCTTGGCGATGGTCACCAGTTTCAACCCGCCCAAGGATTGCGCCATAAGATGCGCCTGCACCTCGGGCCAGCGGCGTTGGTCCTTGGGCAGGGCCGTCTTGCCGCTATCCTCCAACTGCATCAGGTAGATGACCGGCAGATTGATCTGGCTGTCATAAACCGCCCAATGGATCAGGAACTTCCGCCGTTCACCCTCATTCCCGATCCAGTGACATTCGGGATCGTTGCGCGCCCAGAACAGCTCTCCTTTCAGCAATTCCTCATAATAGAGCCTTTGGGACAGGGCGAATTGCAGCTTGGTGGGAATTTCCCGGTCGCTGATGATCGTCCGCACCATGTCGGTTTTCAGATCGTCTTCCGAGGGCATGTTCGCCAGATGCACCTGCGCCTGCTGCGCGTCATTGGCCATGGTCAGCAGCTCGGTCACAACGGGGAACCCGCTGTCGCGCTTGTCCATCGCAAGGCTGCCAAAGAACCGCCCCGTATCGCGCCCGACCAGCAGGTATTTCATGGAAAGCGCGCGGAAGGTGTAGAGCAGACCCGAAAGGTAGCGCGACACGATCCGCACCTCTTGCTTGCTGATCGCGCCCTCCGCCTCCATCGTCGCGGCCACGCGCAGGAGGTGGACGGTGATCACCTCAAATTTGCGAAAATAGCGGCGCGAGGCGAAGGTGTCAGTCAGGCCGACATGGTCTTGGGTGGGGTTAGTATTCATTAGTCTCCACCATCTCCATCGCCATCGCCGTCACCCGAATGGTAGCCATCGTTCTCGTTGTAGAACGCGATTTCAGCGGAAACAGGATCTTCTTTCCGGTAGAGGCGATAGACGATATGACCGATCGCGAAGAATACCAAAATGCTCAACACAATGGCCCAATAGGACTCTGTGATCCAGTACAGAACGACGCCAATCCCAATGGCGAACCACCGCAGGATCATTGCCGTCTCAACCCAATCCGGCAGGTCAATGTCCTTGCGCGATAGCGTCGGAGGAGGACGTCTTTCACCGTCACTCATAGCCGACCCTTTCCTTAAGAGCCCCCATACAAATTCTTATCATGCTTCTCGACAATCGAGGCAAAGCGGCGGGCAAAGCGTTCATCCGCCTTGGCCTTTTTCTCCAGCACGTCGCGGGCAAAGACCATGTGGCCCTCATGTGCCTCGAGCATGTCGGCCATTTTCTGGTTGGTCGCGGTACCGATGGCGGCCATGGCGGTTTGCGCCTCTTGGTCCGTCTGCACGCCGATCTCGTTGATGCGGTGGGCCACGTCCTGCTGCTGCGCGGTTTTCAGCGATTTGGTCAGGGCGTCATACAGTACCACGCGTTGTTGCGTGTCTGTCTGCAGCTTGTTGATCAGCACCATCTGCGTCGCCGCCTGGTTCTGCAGTGAATCGACCCAGGTCTTGCCCTTTTCGATATAGCGCTCAAGTGTCTGCGATTTGGCCAGCTTGACCTGCTCTTCCTGAACCTTGGCGTTGTATTGCTTGTTCAGTTCGGCCAGTTCGGTTTCCAGCTGGGTGCGCGCGGCGGCGTCCTGTTCGACGCTGATCTTGTTCTCCAAGGTGATGATCGTCGGGTCCATGCCCTGAATCTCAGCCCGCAGCGCCTCGAGTTCCGCAACAGTCGCCTCGCGGTCGTCCAACGTGACGGTCAGGTTGTCCTCGACCTTCACACGCTGCTCTTCCAGCACAGAAAGCTGGCCTTCCAGCAGCTTCACGATCACATCGGATTTGGCGATCAGATCCTGCAACTTGTCGTCGATATTGGCCGTGCGCATCCGCTCTTGCCGCATCGACTCAGATTTGCCCTTAGAGAAGACACCGACAAACGACTCCCATCCGGTTTTCGAACGCATATCGTCGAAATCCTTCGAAAAGGCGCTGGTGACATCGTCCAAACCCATGATTAGCTCGGCGATATTGGCGTTCATCACCTCAGTGTGGGCATGCACATCCTCAAGCGTGGCGTTTTCGATGTCGATATCCGCCTCGGCCGTGCCGATCTTGGCGCGGGCCGCTTCGATCCGTGAAGTCAAATTCTGGATCTGCGACTGGCTTTCGCGCACTTTGCTTTGCGTTTCTTCAATCAGCGCTTCAAATTGCTGGTTCGACATCTCTGCTGTCCCTTTTTTATCTAATTACCCAATAAGATAGGGAATGTTACGATCATTTACATCCCTTTGGGTCCAAATTTCCACCAGACTTTGGCAAACTCGCAACGAAAAAGATAGGTCCGAAGCTGCCGGGCACCGACTGTAATTTGATCAAATCTGGATTGATCCGATGGCTATAGTGGACATAGACAATGCTCACCCCACCTGATTGAGTGCGCGCAACACTAGACCTGCCGGAGGCTGACCCATGCTGGACGCAACAACCGATCTAAAATCCATCCTGAAAAACCCTGACCTGTTGGTGACCAAAGCCTATATTGGCGGGCAGTGGGTGGATGGGGACGATGGCACCTTTGCTGTCACCAACCCCGCACGCGGCGATGTGGTGGCCGAGGTTGCGGATGTCAGCCGCGCTCAGGTTGCTGGGGCGATTGCGCAGGCTGAGGTCGCGCAAAAGGAGTGGGCCAAGCTGACTGGCAAGGAACGCGCCGTGATCCTGCGGCGCTGGTTCGATCTGATGACGGAAAACGCCGAGGATCTGGGCAAGATTCTGACAGCCGAGCAAGGGAAACCACTGGCTGAAGCTGTGGGTGAGATCGCCTATGGCGCATCCTTCATCGAGTTCTTCGGCGAAGAAGCCAAGCGGGTCCATGGTGAGACCATACCGGGCCATCAGCGCGACAAACGGATCATGGTGCTGAAGCAACCCATTGGCGTGGCCGCGTCGATCACGCCTTGGAACTTCCCGAATGCGATGATCACGCGCAAGGCAGGCCCGGCTTTGGCTGCAGGTTGCGCTTTTGTCGCGCGCCCGGCGGCGGAAACGCCCCTTTCGGCGCTGGTTCTGGCATTGCTGGCCGAACAGGCCGGCATCCCGGCTGGCGTGTTCAATGTCGTTCCTTCCTCCAGCGCCAGCGAGATCGGCAAGGAGTTTTGCGAAAACCCCGGCGTGCGCAAGCTGACCTTTACCGGCTCGACCGAAGTGGGGCGCATCTTGCTGCGGCAGGCGGCGGATCAGGTGATGAAGTGTTCTATGGAGCTGGGCGGCAACGCGCCGTTCATTGTGTTTGACGATGCGGATCTGGATGCCGCTGTCGAAGGCGCGATGATGTGCAAATTCCGCAACAACGGCCAGACCTGCGTTTGTGCCAACCGCATCTATGTGCAGGCCGGAGTTTACGATGAATTCGCAGCCAAGCTGAAAGCCGCCACCGAGGCGCTGAAGGTTGGCGATGGCTTGACCGAAGGCACCACAACCGGCCCGCTGATCAACGCCGATGCGGTGGCAAAGGTCGAAGAGCATATCAAGGACGTCACCGACAAGGGCGGCGCCGTTCTGACCGGCGGCCTGCCCCATGATTTGGGTGGCACCTTCTTCCAGCCGACCATCGTGACTGGTGTAACTCAGCACATGATGGTGGCACAGGACGAAACCTTTGGCCCGCTGGCCCCGCTGTTCAAGTTCGAGGATGAAGATGACGTAATTGCGATGGCCAATGACACGATCTTTGGTCTGGCCTCCTATTTCTATGCCAAAGACCTGAGCCGCGTCTACAAAGTGGCTGAGGCGCTTGAGTACGGCATCGTGGGCGTGAACACCGGCATCATCTCGACCGAGCTGGGCCCGTTCGGCGGCGTCAAGCAATCCGGTCTGGGCCGCGAAGGCAGCCATCACGGCATGGAAGACTACCTTGAGATGAAATACATCTGCCTGTCGGTCTGATTTGACCTGGCCATCGTTCTGGTGCGGTGGCCAGTCTTAACGCGCTTGTCACTAAACTGAATCTAAATCGTCACAAAAACGCAATCAACGGCGGCCATCCCTCTGATGTCCAATCAAGAGGGGATATTTACCGATGTCATTGCGCCTTGTCTGCCTGACATCTGCATTGGCCCTGACCGCCGGTCAGGCCATGGCAGAAATGAATTTCAACCGAATTGCATCTTTCCCGGTCGTCAAGAACATGGCCGAAGGCGCGGATACCACCCGCGAAACCTCGCCCGAGATCATTGCGGCTACCGCCGATGGTATGACGCTGGTCTATACCGACAGCCCGCTAGGCGTGATCGGTATGGTCAACATCACCGATCCAGCGAACCCCGCACCGCTGGGCGCGATGGAGGTTGGTGGCGAGCCGACCTCGGTAGGGATTGTTGGTACAACGGCCTTTGTTGGCGTGAACACATCGGAAAGCTACACCGCCCCTTCGGGCAAGCTGATCTCGGTTGATATCGCGGGCAAGGCGGAAACCGGCGCTTGTGATCTGGGCGGTCAGCCCGACAGCGTCGCCATCGCCCCCGATGGCAGCTTTGTCGCCGTGGCGATTGAAAACGAGCGTGACGAAGACCTGAACGACGGTGTTATCCCGCAGCTGCCCGCCGGTTCGCTGGCATTGGTGCCGCTGAAAGACGGCGCGCTGGATTGTTCGGGCATGAAGTTGGCCTCGCTGACCGGTCTGGCCGACGTAGCGCCCACCGATCCCGAGCCCGAGTTCGTTGACATCAACGGCCTTGGCGAAACCGTCATCACGCTGCAGGAAAACAACCACATCGCGGTTGTCGACAAGGATGGCACTGTGATCAGCCACTTCTCGGCAGGCAGTGTGGATCTGGACGGCATCGACGCCACCGACGAACGCGGCGCGCTGATCTTCACCGAAAGCCAACCTGGCCGCCTGCGCGAGCCGGACGCGGTGAAATGGATCGACGACAACCACTTCGCCACTGCCAATGAAGGTGATTACGAAGGTGGCTCGCGTGGCTGGACCATCTTCCACAAGGACGGCACCGTTGTTTACGAAAACGGCACCGAATTCGAAAAAGCGATTATCCAGATTGGCCATTACCCCGACAAACGCTCGGACAGCAAAGGCGTGGAGCCTGAAAGCGTGACCGCGGCGACCTTTGGCGGCACGCCAATGATCTTTGTCGGGGCCGAGCGCGCCTCGGTCGTGGGTGTCTATGATGCCACCGATCCGGCCAACCCGGTGCTCAAACAGCTGCTGCCCTCGGGTGTCGGCCCGGAAGGTTATGTGGCGATCCCGGATCGCAACCTGCTGGTCTCCGCCAATGAAAAAGACCTGATCGAAGATGGCGGCCCGCGCGCGCATGTGTCGATCTTTGAGTATCAGGAGGCGCCTGCCAACTATCCGCATTTGACGTCCGAAGGCGCGGATGAGCTGATCGGGTGGGGTGCTCTGTCCGGTCTGGTGGCGGATGAAGACGGCATGATCTATGCGGTCAATGACAGCTTCTATGGCTTCCAGCCCTCGATCTTCAAGATCGACCCAAGCCAGACCCCGGCGCGCATCGTCGATGTGATCCGCATCCACCGTCAGGATGGTCACCCTGCGCAGAAGCTGGACCTGGAAGGCATCACGCTGGACGGCGAGGGCGGTTTCTATGTCGCCTCCGAAGGCCGCACCGACCGCGTTATCCCCCACGCGATCTATCACGTCTCGGCGGATGGCCTGATCAAGGACCGCAAGGGTGAAATCGGCCTGCCACCGGAACTGATGGCCGTCGAAAAGCGCTTTGGCTTTGAGGGCATCACCAAGGTGGGCGACACCCTGTGGATGGCCGTTCAGCGCGAATGGAAGGACGACCCGGAAAACCACGTGAAGCTGGTTGCCTATAATCTGGACACCAAGGAATGGGGTGCTGTGCACTATCCCAAAGCGGACCCGGACACAGGTTGGGTCGGTCTATCGGAAATCGTGGCATTCGGAGATCATGTCTATGTCATCGAACGCGACAACCAGCATGACCACCGCGCCGTGACCAAAAAGGTCTATCGCATCCCGCTGTCTGACATGACCCCAGCCCCGCTGGGCGGCGAACTGCCTGTTGTCAGCAAGGAAGAGGTCCGCGACCTGTTGCCCGACCTGACATCAACCGGGGGCTATGTTCTGGACAAGATCGAAGGTCTGGCCATCCTGCCCTCGGGCGAAGCGTTTGTCATGACCGACAATGACGGCGTTGATGACGCCTCGGGCGAGACCATGTTCTGGTCCATCGGGTCGGTGACGGCTGGGAACTAAGCTTCGGAAGAAACGTAGATAAGCCCCGCGCCCACAAGGCGCGGGGTTTTTCTTTACGAACCGATCCGTGACAACGTTACCCGGCCGCTCATTCAGGCCCTGCAAGAACCCAACGTCCCATTCCAACACATCGCCGGAACACTGATGTCTCCTACTTTCGTAACAGTGACCGGAGATGAAAAGAATGGTATTTTATCTGCGCGGAGGACATTGCAATGCGACACTCTTGGAAAACCATCATCGTCATTCTTTTGGCGGGCACCGCTTATGCTGAACCGCGCGAAGTCGTTGAAGATGAGCTTGGGGTTTTAAACCCTCAAGACACCGGGCGCGAGATGCTGATCCGAAAGATCGAAATGGGTGTAATCGACTCGATCACCTGTTCACTGGGCATCAACGCGACAAAGAACGACAATTATGAATTGGCCAGAAAACTGACGGAGCAATGCGCCGAAGCTGGATATACCAAAGCAATGACCTGGATGAGTCAGCTTGAAAACAACGGCCTGGGCGGTGAATACAACCCAGACGCCTCGGCCGAATGGGATCGCAAGGCTGCCGAGGCCGGCGACCCGGTCGGACGCTTCAATCATGGGCTGAATCTGATGCGAGGCCATGGTACCAATCACGACCCGGCGTTGGGCCGCAAATACGTCGATCAAGCTGCACAAGATGGGCTGGAAATAGCCAAGCGTCTGCAACAATCGGGCTATGACCTGGACGAGGTGACGCCGGACGCTGACAACTGGAAGTACGCGCCTCTTTTTTGACTCGTCGCTTCGTGATGACAATCTGACTTGGTTTTCTGGCCTATAGCCTGACTCATTCCAGCTTTTTTCGGCTCAAAGACAACAACGCCCCGCGTCTGGAGGAACGCGAGACGTGTGTTGCGACAATCAGGGAGGAGGCGACTGTCGCAGAACTTTCAGGTGTTAGTTGACCGCCTTTGCGTCAACCACATCCTTTTCGATTGCTTTGGACGAAGAAATCTCGATCCGGCGCGGTTTCAGGGCCTCGGGTACTTCGCGCTTCAGGTCGATGTTCAGCATGCCGTTTTCATGGCTCGCGCCGGTGACGCGGACATGGTCGGCCAGCGCGAAGCGACGCTCGAACGCGCGGGTGGCGATGCCACGGTGCAGGTAGCTGCGCTCTTTGTCCTCGGCGGCTTTCTTACCTGCCACGATAAGCGAGTTTTCCTTCACTTCGACAGACAGATCATCTTCGGAAAAACCGGCAACAGCCACGGAAATCCGATAGGTGTCGACATCGGTTTTTTCGATGTTGTATGGGGGATAGCTGGGCTGTGCGACGTCATTGGTCAGAACGCGGTCCATCATGTCTGCGATCTGGTCAAACCCAATGGTGGCGCGGTGCAGCGGTGCAAAATCAAAAGTACGCATGTGTCGTATCCTCATCCTTGAGCGATTTACGAGTTTTGCCCTCCAATTGGACGGGCGATTTCAAACACCGAACCCCATTTGTGGCGGCCCGGTAGGATTCACATGGGTAGCATTTTGATGAAGTTCAACCCCCGCCCGAGCTGATGAATTTCGCGCCCGAGCTGGATTTATCCGACCCCACCTGCAACCGGCGGATCGAGGCCTTGGGTTTGGGTGCATTGCTGCGCATGATCGCCTTCAACTCGGACACGACATTCTTCAATTCCATTCCGAACCCGATCTTCTCGCCACCGCGTACACTGACCGCCGAAACAACCGACAGAATCTGCCAGCGCGCGCCGTTTTTGGCCAGAATCGCCGAACCGGAAGAACCAAAGGTGATATCGCAATTGAAGGTGATCAGCCCCAGACGCCGTTGCAGAATACTGCAGGATCGTTCACGCGTGATCGCCTCGGCCCGTCCGCGCCCGTAGGATGCAATGCTGATTTCCCCATTCGGCACCCGCCCGTCATGCAGGGCAAACGGATCGGCAATCGAATAGGGGATCGGTTCTTCCAGCCGCATCAGCGCAACGTCATCGCGAATGTTTTCAACGGACAAAGCTGCGCCCGCGTCATAGCCCGGATGGGACACGATTTGCACCACTTTGCGTTCAGCCAGCGCAGTGCCATTGCTCAGCCCCGCGCGAAACGTGACCTCACCGGGCTCATAGGGCTTGCCGGTTGCCCTGTCCAAAGCACAATGCGCAGCCGTCAAAACCAGATCCTGCGCAATCAACGTCCCGGTGCAGAACGACCGTGTGCCAACGTCGAGCCTCCCGATCGCCTCCCACCCGTACAGGTCCTCACGATCCGTCAGTTTGCGTTTGTTGGCCTGCGCCTCAGCTATTGTTGCCAAAAGGGCGAGACTGAAAAGAGCCGTGAGTATCGTCTTAATCATGGCTTGATAAACCTCGCTCCGACATTTTTGCCGCCACTGCCGTTCAAAGCAGATGAATCGATACCACGCCCGGCCTCAAGTTCAGCCTGCAACAACTCGAACGCCTTATCGACAGTTGTACCGATTGCCACACTTTCCCCATTCATGCTGGCCTTTGCAGAGATAACCGAAACGATCTTCGGTTCTGGTTCAGAAAACAGGAACACCGGCGCCCCCGATGATCCGAAATTCACATCGCATGACATGACCACAACATCCGATTGCCGGTTCACGACCGAGCACACCTGTTGCAGCGAAGGGGCTTCGGCCCGGTTTTGTGCATATGAGACCACACCCACGTTTTGGCCCCGTTTTGGCGCGGCACCGATCTCAAAAGGAGATACGGATAGGTTTCTGATAGGCTGCCACAGCTCAACCAAGGCTACATCACAACCGAAGCTATTTTGGGATATCTTGGCTTGGAAATTATAATCGGGATGAATCGCTACGCGCCGTACATCGCGATAGGCCAGCGCTCTACCTAAGCGCCAGCCAGCCAGAAATTCCATATCCGCCGGATCGATAAACTGGCCCGTGGATTTGTTGTACATGCAATGAGCGGCAGTTAGCACGAGATCTGGTGCAACCAGCGTGCCGGTGCAAAACCCAACACCTTTGATGTCCAGTCGCCCAACAGCCATCCAATCCCGCCCAGAATCAGATGTATCAAGGCTTCTTAGCCCACTATCCTGCGCGGTGGCCGCTAAAGGCAGCACACAAAGCGCGATTGCTTTGATCCAGTTTCGCACGCGGTACTCCGCCCGATTCCCCCGGCCAAGTGTCCTACGGGGCGGGTACGGCGAAAATAGGGCGGCAGGGGAATTTAAAGGTCGTGATGCGGCGGGGCATCACGCCGGTTCAGCGCAAAATTGGAACTTCAGGGGCCACGGGCTCAGCACCCAACGCGCGTGGTTTGGGCCCACCGGTGACCCAATCCAACAGCTCGACCGTATGCACAATCGGCACCTCGGTTGCCGAACCGATCTGCATCATGCAACCGATATTACCCGCCGCTATGATATCGGGCTTCTTGGCTTCTAATGTTTTGACCTTGCGGTCTTTCAGCTTCGCTGAGATTTCGGGCTGCATCAGGTTATAGGTCCCGGCACTGCCACAGCATAAATGGCTGTCCGCAGGTTCGACCACCTTGAATCCTGCGCGTTTCAACAGGTCTTTGGGGAAGGTCTTTATCTTCTGCCCATGCTGCAGGGAACACGCCGCATGATACGCGACCGTCAGTCCCCGATCACCCTGCTCTGGCAGGTCCAATTGCATCAGCAACTCGCTGATATCCATCGTCATCCCTGAGACCCGCGCCGCGTCCTCTGCCAGATTCTCGTTGCGAAACATATGGCCGTAGTCCTTGACCGTCGTACCGCATCCGGAGGTGTTGATCACTATAGCATCCAGGCCGTCCCCATCCACCTCGCGCATCCAGGCGCGGATGTTTGCGGCGGCGGCGGCATGGCTATCGCGGCTTTTGCCCATGTGATGGGTCAGCGCGCCACAGCAGCCGGCACCTTCAGCCACCACTACCTCGCACCCCAATCGGGTCAGCAGCCGGATCGTGGCGTCATTGATATCGGTATTCAGCGCTTTTTGCGCACAGCCCGTCATCAACGCGACGCGTTTCTTGCGGGCCACTTTTGGCGCGAAGCTCTGCGGATCATCATTGCGACTGACCGGAGGAATGTATTTAGGTGCCATGTCCAGCATCGCCCGCAATCGCGCATCCGGCATCAACGACCGAAAGGGCCGCCCCAGCTTGGCCCCGATCAGTGCCCAACGAAACCGCATCGGATAAGGCAGAATTTGCGCCAGAACCCAGCGTAACACACGATCCGAGAGCGGGCGTTTATAGGTGTTTTCGATGTATTCCCGAGCGTGATCAACCAGATGCATATAGTGCACGCCTGACGGACAAGTCGTCATACAGGCCAGACACGACAAGCAACGGTCAATATGTTTCACCGTCTTTTCATCCGGCACACGCTCATTCTCGAGCATATCCTTGATCAGGTAAATCCGGCCTCGCGGGCTATCCAGCTCATCCCCCAGAACCTGATAGGTGGGGCAGGTGGCAGTGCAAAACCCGCAGTGCACACAGTTCCGCAAAATCTCGTTTGCGCGCCGGGTTCCCGGGTCTTTCAACTGGTCTTCGGTGAATGTCGTTTGCATCTGCCTACCCCATCAACCCCGGATTAAACACGCCTTTCGGATCGAACCTCTGCCTCAATCCCTGCGTTATCTTGGCCAGCGGTTCGGGCTCGGGCTGAAACCGTCCGATTGATTGAATTGTCCCGGGCGCGGCTCGCACAAGTGTGGCGTGACCCTCAAAGCCGCCCAATCGGGCGCGAATATCTGATCCCGCATCCACAAGCGCCCAAACCAGCCCGCCGCCCCAATCCAGCAGCAGGTTTTTGGCCTCCAGCCGCGCCGCAACCTCTGCCGCATCCGAGGGCTTTATGGAAATACGCCAAACATCACCGTCCTTGTTGGCAAATCTGCCCACATCCCGGATCGCGCGCCATGTCTCTTCTGGCTCTTCGATCTGGAAAGCCTCACCAAAGTTCGAAAGCTCACGCCGCAACCGATCGGCCCGATACGCGACAGAATCGGCAAACCCTTCGACCCGCAACAGAGTCTGACCCAATTCGGGATCATAAGCGGCACCGCTCACCTCAAACGGGGATTTCAATGCGGTCGACAGTACCTGAACTGTCGCTGACACCTGCGTGACCGGAACGCCCAAAACCGCTAGCGCCTCTGGCTTTGGCAGCACTTTCATTGACACCTCGCTCAGCACCCCCAACGTACCCCACGACCCGGCCATCAGCTTGACCAGATCATAGCCGGTGACATTCTTCATCACCCGCCCGCCATTCTTGATGATCTGCCCCTGCCCATCGACATAACGCACACCCAGCAGAAAATCCCGGCACGCCCCGGCCTGTATCCGCCGCGGGCCCGAGATATTGGCGGCCACAACCCCGCCAATGGTGGGCTCACCCTTGGTGTCCAGCAATGCACGATAATCCGCAGGCTCAAACGCCAGGTGCTGACCTTCCGCTGCCAGCGTTGCCTCAATCTCAGCCACCGGCGTCCCGGCCTGTGCCACCAAAGTCAGCGCACCCGGTTCATAAAGCGTTATGCCACTCAACCCCGCCGTACTCAAAACCGGTTCAGGCCCAAGCACGCCGCGCGTTCCTCCGCCCTGAATACGCACCGGCTCGGTCAACCCGGCCACGATATCGGCCAGTTCCATCTCTGTCTCAGGTCTCATATCACTTCTTCTGTTCAAAAATACCTCGGGGGAGGCGCGCAAAGCGCGGCGGGGGCAGAGCCCCCTATTCTGCCGCCATCTGCGCCACGCGGCGTGCTTCGGACACATCCAGTGGAAACACCTTGGCCGGGTTTAACAACCATCTGGGATCGAACACATCCTTCACCGCCATCTGCGCCTCAAGGTCTGCAGGCGCGTATTGATGCGACATCAAATCCCGCTTTTCTATACCCACCCCATGTTCTCCAGTCAGGCAGCCACCCACATCGACACAAAGCTTCAGGATATCCGCACCAAAGGCCTCGCATTTCTCCAGATCGCCGGGTTTGTTGGCGTCAAACAGGATCAGCGGGTGCATATTGCCATCCCCTGCATGAAAAACATTGCCCACCGGCAGACCATAGTCTTCGCTCAACTCTCCAATCCGACGCAGCACTTCTGGCAGCGAGGACACCGGGATCGTTCCATCCAGACACATGTAGTCGTTCAGCTGCCCCATCGCGCCAAAGGCTGATTTCCGGCCCAGCCAGATTTTGGCACTTTCCTCGGCCGATTGGCTCTCACGCAGTTCTACCGGGTTATGGCGCTTGGCGATCTCGATGATCTTGGACAGCTGATCATCGATCTCGGCCTCGGATCCTTCAACCTCGACGATCAGCAAGGCCGTGCAATCGGGATAGCCTGCATGGGCGAAGTTTTCGCAGGCCTTGATGCACAGCGTATCCATGAACTCTATCGCCACGGGCAGAATGCCCGATTTGATGATGTCCGAAACACATTCCCCGGCCACTTCATTGTCATCGAACCCCATCAGCACAGGCCGCGCGCCTTCGGGCTTGCGCAGGATACGCAGCGTTGCCTCGGTCACGACGCCCAGCTGCCCTTCCGACCCGCAGATGACGCCCAATAGATCCAGTCCGCCAGAATCCAGATGCGCCCCGCCGATCTCGGCCACGCGACCATCCATCATCACCATCTTGACGCCCAGCAAATTGTTCGTCGTCACGCCGTATTTCAGGCAATGCGCCCCGCCCGAATTCATAGCTATGTTCCCGGCAATGGCGCAGGCCAGTTGCGACGATGGGTCTGGCGCATAAAAGAAGTCCCCCTCTTCAACCGCGCCGGTTACACTCAGATTGGTGCGGCCGGTCTGAACGCGGATGAAGCGGTTGTCATAATCGGTTTCCAGCACCTCATTCATACGCGCCACACCAAGGATCACACTATCTGCCGTTGGCAGCGCCCCGCCGGCGAGCGACGTTCCCGCACCGCGCGGAACCACGGGCACGCCTTCTTCATGGCAAATGCGCAAAACGTCCGAGACCTCCTGCGTGGTTGAAGGCAGCACTGCCA
The DNA here is from genome assembly GCF_059610045.1 of Ruegeria sp. YTSA168. NCBI lineage: Bacteria > Pseudomonadati > Pseudomonadota > Alphaproteobacteria > Rhodobacterales > Roseobacteraceae > Ruegeria > Ruegeria sp. YTSA168. The sequence continues at coordinate 31,376 of NZ_JBXWMW010000011.1, read as the reverse complement.
GCATCGGCGGGCAGCGATATGCCGTCAGCGCGTCACATTCATAAGCGCGTGTCTCTGCCGGGTCGTGGATTACCGCGTCCTCGGGCAAAACCCGCTGCAACCGCGCCAGAACGCTGTGCTTTCGCGCAAGCACATCGGGATTTGGCTGCGGCATTTCCATGGCTGATCCTCCAATTTGGTAAAGTAATATTACCAATTTCTGCATCTGGCAAGTTTCGATCTCCCGACGTAGTGTCGCAGTCATGTCTTGGATCGCTCAATCCCTTCCTTTTTCCCTGCCCGACTATGGCGCTTTGCTGCTGTTGCTGGGGTCCTGGCTTTGGATCGGTTGGCGGGTTGAAAACGCTTCTGCTCAGACGCCCTCGGTCAGTCGTATCATGGATGGCTATCGCCGGGATTGGATGAAGGAAATGGTCACCCGGCAGCCGCGCATGTTTGATGCGCAAGTGGTTGGCACGATGCGGCAGGGAAGCACGTTTTTCGCCTCGACAACCATGATCGCCATCGGCGGTGGGCTCGCCTTGTTGGGCAATCCTCAGCGGTTGGCCGGGCTGGCTGAGGATTTGGCGCTGGGTACAGCACCCGCATTGGTATGGGAGGTCAAGATATTGATCATCCTTCTGTTTCTGGCCAATGCATTCCTGAAATACGTCTGGGCACATCGCCTTTTCGGTTATTGCGCGGTACTGATGGCCGCAGTCCCGAACGAGCCAGATGATCCCACGGCTTACCCGCGCGCTGCACAAGCGGCCGAGATCTGTGTCACCGCAGCGCGCAGCTTCAATCGCGGGCTACGCGCTACCTATTTTGCCCTGGCCGCGGCGGCTTGGATATTGGGACCAATCCCGTTGATTCTGGGCACGGTGATCACGATGGCCATGCTCTATCGGCGGGAATTTGCATCGCAATCGCGCACGATTTTGCTCGACACCGGATCGTGATCGTCATGTCGGACAAGACAAGGTAAGATCACCATATGAGATACCTTGTTCTTTGCGCCCTGCTGGCCAGCCCCGCCTTTGCCGATGCTCCGGTGATCGAAAAGGTCACCGCCCACCGCAGTGGCGAGACCTGGCGATTCGACGTCACCATCCGTCACCCGGACACAGGCTGGGACGATTATGCTGATGGCTGGCGCGTTCTAGACATGGACGAGACCGAATTGGGAATGCGCGTTTTGCATCACCCGCATGTGGATGAACAGCCCTTCACCCGGTCCCTTGGCGGAGTTGCCATTCCAGAAGGCACCACACAGGTCCAGATCCAAGCCCGCGACAATGTCGGAGGCTGGAGCGACAATACCACCGTGATCGACCTGAACTGAGGGTCAGAACACCCCGAGGCTAAGACCTGCTGCCATCGCCGCGCCAATTTCACGACATTTATCCAACTGATCTTGGGGGATGACTTTCTCGGCAAGTATCGCCTCGGGTGTTTGCGCATTGGTACACAAGATCAGCGGCGGCTGTACCTCTTTCAATCGCCAGCCGGTGGCGATCCGTGCTGTTTGGCGGGCAGCGTTCTCTCCATCCGATCCGGCGCAGATCATCTGCGCATAGGGGCGACCCTCGATCTGACCCAAAACGGGGTAGTAGCAGCGGTCGAAGAACTCTTTCATCAGGCCCGAAATCGCGGCGAGATTTTCGGGCGCACAGAATATGTATCCGTCAGCGGTTAACATGACCTCGGGGTCTGCCTGATCCGCAGTTTTCAGCAGGACATCGGCCTCATCTCGCGCCGCCTCGGCCGCGGCTTCGGCCATTTGCCGGGCACCGCCGGTGCGCGAGTGATAGACAATCAAAAGCTGCGCCATGTCAGACCCGGTGATAAGGGCCGCCCGACAGGATGGTTGCGGCCCGGTAAAGTTGCTCGGCCAGCATCACACGGACCAGCATATGGGGCCAGACCATTGACCCGAAAGAGATGGAAAAATCCGCCTCGGCCCGCAGCGAGGGGTCTATGCCGTCTGCTCCCCCGATGATCAGAGCCAAATCCTGCCGCCCGGCATCACGCCAATTGCCCAGCTTTCGCGCAAAATCCGGTGAGGACATGACACGCCCACGCTCATCAAGCGTGCAGATCACAGCCCCTTTGGGCAGCGCCTTGCGCAGCAATACGGCCTCGGCGCCCATCCCTGCGTTTTTCTTGTCCTCAACATCGATTACCCGCGCAGGACCAAGGCCCAGCGCGCGGCCGGTTCGATCAAACCGGGTCAGGTAGTCGTCAAGCAGGGTTTTCTCGGGTCCGGCGCGCAATCGCCCGACCGCAACTATGCTGATACGCATATCTCTCTCGCCTCCGGCCCCTCAATGCAGGCCGGGATGGCGCCTCAATTGGCTGAGGCGCTGCCGCCCGCAGGCTGCCACATCTTTTCCAGCTGGTAGAATTCACGCACTTCGGGGCGGAAGATATGGACGATCACGTCGCCCGTATCGATCAACACCCAGTCGCCGGCATCCTTGCCTTCGACCTTTGAGGTGAAACCAAACTCCTGCTTGATGCGATCCGTCAGCTTTTCCGCCATGGCCGCGACCTGACGGGTCGACCGACCCGAGGCAATTACCATGTGATCCGCAACCGAGGACTTACCACGCAGATTGATCTGCACGACATCTTCGGCCTTGTCATCGGAAAGTGAGGAAAGGATGCGTTCAAGCAGCTTGTCGCTGATTGACTGAGAGTGGGCCATCACTGCGACCCCGTCTTCGGCAGGCAAACCCGCCTGAGTATGTAGAGACAGGACATAGTCCTCCTTTGCTATGCGCCGCCAAATCCCCGGCGCCGGGATAGTCATAAAGTAACAAGCGCCCCGTGACATTTCAATGAAGGCCCGAATGCAATCTTTGTTCAAATCGAATCTGGTGCATCGATGCATAATTTGTTGGCCAAAAAAGCAGGGGCATAGCACCAATAAGAGCCTAAAATTTCATTCTTTCTAATCTTTCTTTATTGTTATAAAATAATTTATTGTATGAAGGAGATAAGCTCATGCGACACCGCGTTACACATATGGCGAAATGGCTTAACCGACTAACCAATGGCGCGATCTTCGTGATCCCGGCTTTGGCGATCTACGCAGCCGTCAGCGGTGAAATTCCTTCTTTGTCCAAGGCATGGTCCGATGCGCATTTCGTCCGTTTCATTGCTTTGGCGGTGATCGCAGCGATTGGGTTGGCATTGTTGATCCGAATGCTATGGATCCTGCGCTCAATCCTAAAAGACTGCGTACGCGGCGCTGTTCTCGTGCCTGAGACTACGGAAAACGTGCAGCGTTTGGGACGGGCGATACTGGCGCTCGCTGTGTTCCAATCCTTTGACAACACATTGATCAGCCTTGCTGAAAGCATCGGAAAAGCCAACGGGGATCGTAGCCTAGTTGTGAGTTTTGGCTCATCAGACCTTCTCATGCTGCTATGCGCGGGGCTTGTCTATCTGATTGGATGGATCTTTGCCGAAGCCGTATTGATCGATCGCGAGAATCGGGAATTCGTTTGATGCAGATAATCGTGCGGCTTGATGTCATGATGGCCAAACGCAAGATCAAAGGGCGTGACCTTGCAGTGGCGATCGGCATCACAGAGCAGAATTTGAGTCTTTTGAAATCCGGCAAAGTCAAAGGGGTGAGGTTCGAAACACTTGCCAAGTTGTGCCAGGTCTTAGACTGCCAACCGGGCGACTTGCTGGAAGCCATGATAGACGACCCGTCCATTTCCCTTGAACCAATCTCAAGCGGATAGTATCTGGTGCCCATGAGACTCAATGTGGCCCAAGAACAAAATCTAGAAGATCGCGCGCGCCTGCGCGAGAGGTTCTATGGGGCTGCCCGCACGGTTCTGGCCCGCCTACCCGCGGCCTAAGCCACCTCGCCAGCTATTTCTCATTACATACGGGGAGAGGACAGATGTCCCCCAAAACACTCTATGACAAGATCTGGGATGCCCATGTCGCGCATGAAGCCGATGATGGCACCTGCCTGCTTTATATCGACCGCCATCTGGTGCATGAAGTGACCAGCCCGCAGGCGTTTGAAGGCCTGCGTATGGCGGGGCGCCAGGTACGCGCACCGGAAAAGACAATTGCCGTACCCGACCATAACGTGCCCACCACTGCGGACCGGGTGAACGGTATCGAGAACCCGGAATCGCGCATTCAGGTCGAGGCGCTGGACAAGAACGCAAAGGATTTCGGCATTCACTATTACCCGGTGAATGATGTGCGTCAGGGCATCGTGCACATCGTTGGCCCGGAACAGGGCTGGACCCTGCCCGGCATGACTGTTGTCTGCGGCGATAGCCACACAGCCACTCACGGCGCGTTCGGTGCGCTGGCCCACGGCATCGGCACGTCCGAGGTTGAGCATGTTCTGGCCACGCAGACCCTGATCCAGAAGAAGTCCAAGAACATGAAGGTGGAAATCACTGGCAAATTGCAGCCGGGCGTGACCGCCAAAGACATCACTCTGGCTGTGATCGGTCAGACCGGCACCGCTGGCGGCACCGGCTATGTCATCGAATATTGCGGCGAAGCGATCCGCGATCTGTCGATGGAAGGTCGCATGACCGTCTGCAACATGGCCATCGAAGGCGGTGCCCGCGCGGGCCTGATCGCGCCGGATGAGACCACCTTTGAATATGTCAAAGGCCGCCCGCACGCACCGAAAGGTGCACAGTGGGAAGCCGCAATGGACTGGTGGAAAACGCTGTACACCGACGACGATGCACATTTTGACAAAGTCATCACCTTGCGCGGCGAAGACATCGCACCGGTCGTCACATGGGGCACCAGCCCCGAAGACGTGTTGCCAATCACTGCTTCGGTTCCTCACCCCGAAGATTTCGAAGGTGGTAAGGTCGATGCAGCCCGCCGGTCCATTGAGTATATGGGCCTGGAAGCCGGACAGAAACTCAGCGATGTGGAAATCGATACCGTCTTTATCGGTTCCTGCACCAATGGCCGGATCGAAGACCTGCGTGCCGCGGCTGAGATCCTAAAGGGCAAAAAGATCAAGGACGGCATGCGCGCCATGGTCGTGCCGGGATCGGGCCTTGTTCGCGCTCAGGCCGAAGAAGAAGGTCTGGCCGAGATATTCAAGGACGCTGGTTTCGAATGGCGTCTGGCCGGATGCTCCATGTGTCTGGCGATGAACCCCGATCAGTTGCAACCGGGCGAGCGCTGCGCCGCGACCTCGAACCGCAACTTCGAGGGTCGTCAGGGTCGGGGCGGACGCACCCACCTGCTGAGCCCGGCCATGGCCGCTGCAGCTGCCATCACTGGACGTCTTACAGATGTCCGAGAGTTGATGTAAGCTGCCCTCATTAATCAACTTTTGAGGGAATTGAGACATGAGTAACTGGGTCAAATGGCTGTTGCTGGGGCTGCTGTCCTTGGCATTCGGCGTGTTCGCGCTCGGCAATGCCATTGCCGCATCTCTTGCGGTAACGTTGGTCACCGGTGTGTTGCTGCTGATCGCAGGCGCGCTGCAGATTGTCGGCGGCTTCACTGTCGAGGGCACCGGTAACAAGATCCTGTCACTCATCATGGGTGCCGTGATGCTGTTCCTCGGCTGGTCCTTTTGGGCTCATCCACTGGAAGGCACACTAACGCTGGCCACGGTGATGTTGATCCTGTTTTTGGCAGGCGGCATCGCACGGGTCATCCTGTCCTTCCAGATGCGCGGAACTCAATTCTTCTTACCGACTCTGATCTCGGGCATTCTGTCGATCATTCTGGCAGGTATCATCTGGTCTTATGCAAGCAGCGAACCCGCAGCTTTGCTAAGCCTGCTGGGGATCCTTCTGGGTATCGAGATGCTTTTCAACGGGGTTGGATTGGTCTTTATGGCGCTGTTCGTCAAAAACGCGCCCGGTGAAACAACAGAGACTTAAACGCGAGGCATGGGCGCGGCCCTACCCCGCAGGAGTGTAGACATGGAAAAGTTTGAAAAAGTCCACGGGGTGGCCGCCCCAATGCCGTTGATCAATATCGATACCGATATGATCATCCCCAAAGTTCACCTGAAAACCATCAAACGGTCCGGCCTTGGCGTCGTTCTGTTTGACGAGATGCGCTATCACGATCATGGCGGCGAGAACGAAGAATTCATTCTGAACAAACCAGCCTATCGCAATACCGAGATTCTGGTGGCAGGCGACAATTTCGGCTGCGGTTCATCGCGTGAACATGCGCCTTGGGCGATTAAGGATTTTGGCATCAAGGTCGTGATCTCGACCAGCTTTGCCGACATCTTCTTCAACAACTGCTTTAAGAACGGCATTCTTCCCATCGTGGTTGAGGAAGAGCATCACGCAGTGCTGATGGACGACGCGCATAAGGGCGAAAATGCCCGTATGACCGTGCATCTGGAAGATCAGAAGATCACCACATCGGACGGCGTGGTTATCGAGTTTGACATCGATCCTCATCGCAAACACTGCCTGTTGAACGGTCTGGATGATATCGGCCTGACGATGGAAAAAGACCACCACATCGACAAATTCGAGGATCACGCGCGTCAGGCCCGCCCCTGGGTGTGATTCTGTGGATGATTCTGTGGGTACTCAACCCTATGGGGTCGCATACGCGACCCCATTCTCATTTTTGGGGTTGGAACGCTGAAAACCACAACATCTAGGTCTCACTTTGAGATACACGCCGGATTTGCGTCAAAAATGATGCAATCCCGCACCAGTTGCGCCATCTTTTTGCCTGAAATCACGTGTTATCTGCACCCTGGCTTGAGCGGAATGCCGCTTATCGTCCAAGGTGTCGGAAACGAGGCATCCGTCACTTTAACAAACGGGCGGGCACAAGTTGGAACCAAGTTGGCAAAGACCGGCTGGTCCAGTTTGAAAAAGGGTTCGGATAGTGATTGCGCGCACAACAGGGGCGGCGTTACGTGGAATATTGGTTGCACTTCTGGTGCTAACCCCCGCGTTGTACCTGCCAGTAACATCGACGAACGGGACCGAGATAGTGGTCTTTCTCGCGATCCTCGCGTTTATTTTGACATTTGCCGAATATAACTCTGCCTTTCCCAGCTTTATCGAATTCCGCGACGCCCCACCGGTGAACCGGTTGCGGTTTGTCGGGCTGATGTCGATGGTCACCTTCCTGACCTTGATCTGCAAGAATGGCTACGCTCCGACACAGCTGACCACATTCTCGTATTCTGTGGGTCTGGCGGTCGCAAATGTAGTCGATTTCCCGTATTCTCCGGTACGCCTGATCGTGCTGATGCTGCCGGCTGATGCCAGCGCGCCGCTGGTAGAGTTAGTGCGCATCACCGCCAGCATCGCCTATGTTGCGGCACTGGTGACGATTGCCAGCTTCGCCTATGCGGTGAAACTGCGGGGCTGGCCAACCGGGAATGGGGCGTTCAACGTCTGGACCAACCTGCCGCTGTTTGACCCCACCAAAGGCGGAGACGTGGTCAACCGCCTTCAGCGCGATGGCCGTCTGAACATCTGCATCGGCATCCTGCTGCCTTTCCTGATCCCCGCTGTTATCAAGTTGCTGACCAACTTCGCCAATCCGATCTCTCTGAACAACCCCCAGACCCTGATCTGGACTATGAGCGCCTGGGCCTTCCTGCCCGCCAGCATGATCATGCGTGGCATGGCGACCCTGCGCATTGCCGGGTTGATCGTCGAAAAGCGACGCGCCTATTCAACATCCGAGACCGCTCAGGCCGCATGATCCGCGCCCTGATCCTGCTGTTGCTGCCCGTCGTGGCGCAAGCAGACGTGGTGCGTATTGCAACCTACAACACCGAGCTCAGCCGCAAGGGTCCTGGACTTCTACTGCGCGACATCCAGAGGGGTGACCCGCAGGTTCAGGCCGTTGTCGATGTGCTGGCAACCGCGCACCCGGATATCGTAGCGCTTCAAGGTATCGATTGGGACATGGACGCCTTTGCGCTGACCGCGCTGGCCAGCGCGTTGCGTGAAGCCGGGTTGGACTATCCCTATCTCTTTACGGCTCAGCCAAATTCCGGACTGGAAACGGACCTTGATCTGGACGGGGATGGCCGAACACACGGCCCCGGAGACGCGCAGGGTTGGGGGTTATTTACCGGGCATGGCGGTATCGCGGTGATGTCACGGTTTGAGATTTTGAACACCGACGTGCGGACGTTCGAAACGCTGTTGTGGCAGCAATTACCCGGTGCAGAGTTACCCGTCTCAGACGGCAAGCCCTATCCGTCAAGGCAAGCGCATGACGCGCAACGCTTGTCATCGACCGGACACTGGATCGTACCGATCAATACGCCACTGGGTCGGCTGAGCTTGATGACCTTCCATGCAACACCCCCGGTGTTTGACGGCGCCGAAGATCGCAACGGGTTGCGCAACCGCGATGAAATCCGGTTCTGGTCTGTGTTGATGGACGGCGATCTTGACCCCGTTCCAAGCACGCCGTTTGTCATCGCAGGCGACGCCAATCTTGACCCGCAACACAGCGATGGCCGGACACAGGCCATCGCCACATTGCTGTCGGATCCGCGCCTGCAAGACCCGCTGCCCAAATCCCCCTCAGGCGAGATCGCAACCGTTTATTGGAAAGCGGTTGGTGCGCTTCGAGTCGACTATGTCTTACCCTCTGCCGATCTGCAGGTGGTGGATGCGGGCATATTCTGGCCGCAGCCCGGTGACGAGATGAGGGGCAGTGCCGAGCAGGCCAGCCGTCACCGGCTGGTTTGGGTGGACGTCACAACCCCATAAGGCTTTGAGGCGACCGAAGACACCAGACTGTGTTTATGCGCGATGGCAGACCGCATCGCCTGATCCAAATCGGTATGCGGTACATCCTCGATCAGTTCTGACAGGAATGCGCCATCCAACTGGTGTGGAAGGTCCCACAAGTATCGCATCTCAAGCAGGTGCGGGGCCATACGCCAGAACGGGCGTACCAACTGTATGGGCCACCACTCCATCTTGGCGATCGCAATCTCCTGCCCGGTAACACGGGACAGCGATTGTGCGATCTCGTTGCCCGTCAGCGTGTAGCCGGGAAAAGGGACATCGCAGAACCGAGGAAGCTCGTGCCGCATCTCGGCCAGCATCACTGCGGTGCGGGTCAAATCAGGCAGATAGGCCCAAGCATGCGGGATATCTGGATTGCCCGGATACGTAAGTCGCCCTTTCGACAAACCTTTGATCATGATCTGATCGAACCAATTGCCCGAAGCGCAAGTGTCGATGAAATCGCCAGCGCGCAAGATTATCGTCCGGACGGATGAGCTTCGATACGCCTCCTCCATCTCTATCCTGATCCGGCCCAGCGGGTTTTGCGCGCGATGCGGGCTACCTCCGTACCAGGGGCCCGGGGTCTCGGTGCCGAAGACATAGACATTGCCGGGTACGATCACGGTTGTCCCTGCCTGCGCCGCCACATCGATCACCTGACGATGCAAGCCAGGCACCAATCGCGCCCAATCCGTGTAGGGTGGGTTCCAGGCGTTGACAATCACATCAACCCCCTGCGCGGCCGTTTCCAGACTGTCCACTTTGCGATTGAATGTGCGAACCGACCAACCAGCCTCTTGAAACGCCACACTGGCGTTGCGGCCAAATCGACCGTTGGCCCCAAGAATGAGTACGGATTTCTGCATAACACTCTCCTTACCCCGTCAATCTAATCATACAAATGATCAATGGAATTGCTGGGAGATGCAGATCGTGTATTCATTTTTGTATGGACAGATCTATCACCCATTCCGACTGGTCCCTGATCCAAAGCTTTCTGGCCGTGGCCGAAACCGGCTCGCTGTCTGCCGCCGCTCGGCGTCTGGACCGCAGCCAGCCGACGCTCGGGCGCCAGATCCGCGCACTTGAGGATGAGTTGGGCGTGTCCCTGTTCGACCGCCATGCGCGCGGGCTTAAGCTGAGCGAGGTGGGCACGCAGTTGCTGCCAATGGCGCAGCAAATGCACTCAGCGATGAGCACCTTTAGTCTGATGGCAGCGGGGCAGTCGCAACAACTGGAAGGCACAGTACGCATCACAGCATCGGTCTTTGCGTCACATCACCTGCTGCCTCCTATTCTGGCACAAATCCGCGCCCAGGAACCTGCCATTCAGCTGGAACTGGTCGCCACGGATGCAACCGAAAACCTGTTGTATCGCGAAGCCGACATCGCCGTGCGCATGTACCGGCCCGAGCAGATGGATATCGTCTCGCGCTATCTGGGGGATGTCCCTTTGTGTTTCTGCGCCGCCACCTCGTATCTCGAGCGGGCAGGACGGCCGGAAAAACCCAAGGATCTGTTCGGTCATGATCTGGTCGGCTTCGATGCCAATGAGCAGATCATCACCAAAATGCGCCAACAGGGTTGGCCCGCGAACAAAGGAAGTTTTGCCACGCGCTGTGACTTGCAGAGCGCCTATTGGGAGCTGATCCGCGCCGGATGCGGTATAGGGTTCAGCCAAGTTCAGGTGGCCGAGGCCGACCCGCTGGTCGAGGTTCTTCCGTTGGATGTTGATATCCCGGTACTTCCTGTCTGGCTGGCCGCGCCACAGGCGATGCGACAAACGCCGCGAATCCGCCGTGTCTGGGACCTGCTGACCGAGGGGTTGAAGGCCTCTCTCTGACCGGTTTCCAGCGCATAAGGTCAAGAAACCCGAATTCCCGACAAGAACCTGTGTTTAAGCCCGCACGTCTCATTGACCCGATGCGGCGCAAGCGCTAGGGCCTTTGCTGTCAAACGCAAGGAGATCCTTCATGTCCAACCCCTCGCTCCTCATCCTGCCCGGAGATGGAATTGGCCCCGAAGTTATGGCCGAAGTGCGCCGCATCATCGATTGGTTCGGCACCAATCGCGGCCTGGAATTCGACGTGAGCGAGGATCTGGTCGGGGGTGCGGCCTATGACGCCCATGGCAAGCCCCTGTCGGACGAGACCATGGCCAAAGCACAAGAGGTCGACGCGGTTCTTCTGGGTGCGGTAGGCGGCCCGAAATATGACGATCTGGATTTCAGCCTGAAGCCCGAGCGCGGATTGCTGCGTCTGCGCAAGGAAATGGATCTGTATTCGAACCTGCGTCCGGCACAGTGCTTTGACGCGCTGGCCGATTTCTCGTCGCTGAAGAAAGACATCGTCGCGGGCCTCGACATCATGATCGTGCGCGAGCTGACATCGGGCGTCTATTTCGGTGAGCCACGCGGCATTTTCGAGGAAGGCAACGAGCGCGTGGGCATCAACACCCAGCGCTATACCGAATCCGAAATCGAGCGCGCCGCGCGCTCGGCCTTTGAACTGGCGATGCGCCGGAACAAAAAGCTGTGCTCGATGGAAAAGGCCAACGTGATGGAATCCGGCATCCTGTGGCGTGAAGTGGTCGAGCGTGTCAGCGCCGATTACCCTGAGGTCGAACTGAGCCATATGTATGCTGACAATGGCGCCATGCAGCTGGTCCGCGCCCCGAAACAGTTTGACGTGATCCTGACCGACAACCTGTTCGGGGATATCCTGTCGGATTGTGCCGCGATGTTGACCGGCAGCTTGGGTATGCTGCCCTCAGCCAGCTTGGGCGCTCCGATGGCCAATGGCCGCCCCAAGGCAATGTACGAGCCGGTACACGGGTCAGCCCCCGATATCGCGGGCAAGGGCAAAGCCAACCCCATCGCCTGTATCCTCAGCTTTGCCATGGCGCTGCGCTATAGCTTTGATCAAGGCGCCGAGGCTGGCCGCCTGGAAGCTGCGATCGAAAAGGTCCTAGCCGACGGCGTGCGCACCGGTGATCTGTTGGCGGATGAGGGTGTTCAGCCGGTTTCGACCTCGGAAATGGGCGATGCCATTCTGGCAGCATTGGACGCGAGCGTCTAAGTTCTGCCACAGCTGAAATTCAAAAGGCGGTGCCCAGCGCACCGCCTTTTTTTAGTTGCCGCCAAAGATACCCTTGAGCAGGTTGTTGATGTCCTCTGCAAAACCACCCTGCCTGCGGCGAGGCTGCGGCTGCGCCACCTGAACCGGCGGTTCTGGCACGATCATCGGCAAGGGTGTTGGCGTCATCCCTTCGGTCACGCGCACCATCGTCTCTTTCCAAATCTCGGCAGGCAAGCCGCCACCGGTGACACCGGACAAGGGCGTATTGTCGTCATAGCCCATCCAGACACCGGCCACGTAATCCGCCGTAAATCCGATGAACCAGGCATCCCGCGCGGCCTGTGTTGTGCCGGTTTTGCCCGCAACCTGCCAGCCCGGCAGCTTGGCCCGCCCGCCAGTACCTTCGGACACGACGCGTTCCATCATCCAGGTCAGCAGTTTCGCGGCGCTGTCATTGATCACCCGCTCACCGATACCCGTGGTTGTCACCATCACAGGTTCGGTTTCGCCCAGTAGCTTCAACTCGGTCAGGCCATAGGGCTCAACCGAGGATCCGCCGTTCAGGATGCCTGCATAGGCCCCGGTCATCTCGATCAGCGTGCTTTCCGATGCCCCCAACGCCAGCGCTGGTCCTTGTGCCAGATCGCTGGCAATTCCGAAGCCGCTGGCGACGGTCCGCACGTTGTCGAGCCCCGCGACCTCAGCCACTTTCACGGCAGGGATGTTCAACGAGTTCTTCAGCGCATCCGCCAGCGTCACACGGCCATAGAACTTATTCGTGTAGTTCTTCGGACACCATTCGCCCGATCCCGGAATGTTGACACAATAGGGTTCATCCATCACCGTGGCATAAGGTGAATACCCAAGTTCTAGCGCAGTGGCATAGACAAACGGCTTGAACGATGACCCGGTTTGGCGCAGCGCCTGCGTGGCCCGGTTGAACGCGCCTGAAACACGGGTGTTGCGCCCACCGACCATGGCGCGCACCGCCCCATCCGCTGACATCACGACAATCGCCGCCTGCGCCTTGGACCCTTTGCGCACCTTTTCCTGAAAGATGTATTGCAGCGCCTCTTCGGCAGATTTCTGGATGCGCTGATCCAGCGTGGTGCGGATCACCACATCTTCGGTGGTGTTGCGGGTGAAAAACTCCGGCCCGCTGGCCATCACCCAATCGGCGAAGTAGCCGCCCGCCCGCGCAGCGGCAGCGGCAGACAGTTCTGCCGGGCGCGCACGCGCTTCGCTGGCCTGTGCGCCTGAAAGATAGCCCTGATCCTCCATTAGACCGACCACAAGCCGGGCGCGATCTTGTGATCGTTGCAGGCTGTTGGTGGGGGCATAGCGCGTGGGTGCGACCAGAAGACCGGCCAACATAGCCGCTTCGGCAGGAGAAACCTCGGCTGCTGATTTGCCGAAGTACCGCTGGCTGGCAGCTTCGAACCCACGTGCACCAGCCCCTAGAAACGCACGGTTCAGATAGATCGTCAGGATTTCGTCTTTGGAGTATTTGACCTCCATCGCCAGCGCATAGATCGCCTCTTTGCCCTTGCGCCAGAGCGAACCCTGGCGGCAATCCGCTTCATATGCGGCCTCGGACTCCCACTCAGTCGGATCATAAGGCACACCCAGACACAGCAGCTTGGCTGTCTGTTGGGTGATGGTCGAGCCTCCATGGCCCGACAGTGGCCCGCGCCCTTCGCTCAGGTTGATACGCACCGCACTGGCAACCCCACGCGGGCTGACGCCGAAATGGCGATAGAACCGCTTGTCCTCGGTCGCAATCACAGCGTTTTTTAGATGGGGTGAAACCGTATCTGCTGTGATCACCCCGCCAAACTGGTCTCCGCGCCAGGCAAAAACCTTGCCATCCCGATCCAGCAAGGTCACCGATCCGCGCGCGCGCCCATCCAGCAGGGCGTCCGCATCGGGCAACGAGGTATAGACAACGCCAACGGCCAAAGCGACCAGCATCGCGATAACGGCACCCACGCGCCATGTGACACCCCAGATCAGTCGCCAGATCCAACGGAACAGACGGCGGAAAAACCCCCCGCCATTGCCACCCGAACGCTTGCGCGTCTTCTTTCGAGCCGTCTTGCGCGTGGTCGTCTTTCGGGCGGTGGATTTCTTGCCCGCCGGTTTCGCAGCCCGCTTGGTCGTCGAAGGCTTGCGCCCCTTCGACGGGTATCGTTTATCCGCGACCAATCTTGGCTTGCGGCGCTTGGACTCAGTCATGCTCAAACTCTGCCCGGTTATTCTTTTGGCACACCATACCCCGACGACATAGCTATGTAGAGGTCCGATTTTCCGGAATTTCCCCTCTCATATTCGCCTAATTTTTAGTCGTTCGGCAAGTTTTGTGCAAAAATTGTGCAACTTTGCGTCATTTTCGAACCATTTAACGACGGGGAATCGTTCCTAAACGCCCCTCCTCAGGCTCTTTTTCTGCAGGTGCAAACAAGCCGGTGTGACCGGAGAAGCAGAGGGGACTGACGTGAAACTCATCATTGCGACAATCAAGCCGTTCAAGCTCGAGGAGGTGCGCGAGGCACTGACCCAGGCTGGCGTGCGCGGCATGATGGTGACCGAAATCAAGGGCTTCGGCTCACAATCCGGTCACACAGAAATCTATCGCGGCGCAGAATACGCCGTGAACTTCGTACCCAAGATCAAATTGGAAATCGTGGTGCCAGCCACGATGGCCGACCAAATCGTTGAGACCATCACCAACACTGCCAAAACCGGCAAGATCGGTGACGGCAAGATTTTCGTCCTCGATGTCGAGCAGGCCATGCGTGTACGGACCGGGGAAACAAACGAAGAGGCGCTCTGAGCGCCGACACTCATATAAATTCGAGGACTGACAATGAACCTGATGAAATCTCTCATCCCTGCTGCCGCGCTTGTCGTGCTGCCGCAGATGGGTCTGGCGCAAGAGGCCGCTACCGGCGAAGCCGCGCTGCACACCCAGTATATCTTTACCACCCTGCTGTTCTTGATGGCGGGTTTCCTGGTCTTCTTCATGGCGGCAGGCTTTGCCATGCTGGAAGGCGGTTTGGTGCGTTCCAAGAACGTCGCCATGCAGATGACAAAAAACGTGGCGCTGTTTTCCATCGCCGCGATCATGTACTGGCTGGTTGGCTTCAACACGATGTATCCGGGTGACTTCAATGGCTTCTTTGCCATTGGCGGTCCGACCGTGCTGGACCCGGTAGGTGTTGACCCTGCCGAGGCTGCTTTGGACTATGCCTCAATCGGTTCGGACTTCTTCTTCCAACTGGTCTTTGTGGCTGCAACCGCGTCCATCGTATCGGGTGCCGTGGCGGAACGGATCAAACTGTGGCCGTTCCTGATCTTCGTGGTCGTGCTGACCGGTATCATGTACCCAATTTCTGGCTCCTGGCAGTGGGGCGGCGGCTGGTTGTCCGAAGCGGGCTTCTCGGATTTCGCTGGTTCGACCGTCGTGCACTCGGTCGGTGGTTGGGCGGCTCTGGCTGGTTGTCTGATCCTTGGCCCGCGTATCGGCAAGTACAAAGACGGCAAGGTTCACCCGATGCCCGGTTCGAACTTGGCGCTGGCCACCTTGGGTACATTCATCCTGTGGCTGGGTTGGTTCGGCTTCAACGGCGGCTCACAGCTGGCCATGGGCACCGTGGGTGACGTAACCGACGTGTCGCGCATCTTTGCCAACACCAACATGGCCGCAGCCTCCGGTGCTGTTGCTGCCCTGATCCTGACCCAGGTTATGTACAAGAAGCCTGACCTGACCATGGTGTTGAACGGCGCGCTGGCTGGTCTGGTTTCGATTACTGCCGAGCCTCTGGCCCCGTCCCTGTTCGGATCGCTATGGATCGGTGCAGTAGGTGGTATCATCGTGGTCTTCGCGGTCCCGATGCTGGACAAGTTCAAGATCGACGACGTTGTTGGTGCCATTCCTGTTCACCTGTTCGCAGGCATCTGGGGCACCATCGCCGTAATCTTCTACGGCGAAGCCAGCCTGATTACCCAGCTGACCGGCATCGTCGCATACGGTGTGTTCACCTTCGTCGGCGCTCTGATCGTGTGGTCCATCCTCAAAGCGGTGATGGGCATCCGTGTCAGCGAAGAGGACGAGATCAATGGTCTTGATATGGCAGAACTGGGTATGGAAGCTTATCCGGAGTTCTCCAAAGGCTAAGACCTGAGATAACCTCTCGAAGGCCGGGCGTTCTTGCCCGGCCTTTTCTTTTGCTCGACTCTGAAAACAAAAAAGCCGCACTGATCTGAGCGGCTTTTGTTTCGCTATGAAGTGCCGCTTAGACTCCAACGTCTACAATCGCCTTCGCCAGAATAGGCACTGTAGTCGCATTCAGACCGGCTATGTTCAGGCGGCTGTCGCCGACCATGTAGATCCCGTGGTCCGCACGCAGTTTCTCGACCAGTTCAGGTGCAGCACCCAGACGCGAGAACATACCGCGATGTTGGGCGACAAAACTGAACCGATCCGACCCGGTCAGACGCTGAAGCTCATCCGCCAGCTGCTGACGCAGACCCAGCATGGAGAGGCGAACCTCCTCCAGCTCAGCGGCCCAGTCGGCGCGCAAGGCGTCGTCGTTCAGGATGGTGGTCACGACCCGTGCGCCATGATCCGGCGGGAACGAATAGTTCTGGCGGTTCAGGAAGGCAAGCGTCGACTGGTTCAATGACGTCTGCGCCGCATCATCGCTGATCGCCATCAGTAGGCCGGTCCGCTCACGATAGACGCCGAAGTTCTTCGAACAAGACGCCGCGATCAGGCACTCTTTGACAGACGAGGCCACCAGACGGGCTGCCTGCGCGTCTTCCTCAAGACCGTCGCCAAAGCCCTGATAGGCGATGTCGATCATCGCAACCAAGCCTTGCGCATTGATTAGGTTCACGACCTCTTGCCATTGCACCATGTTCAGGTTCGCGCCGGTCGGATTGTGGCAGCAACCGTGCAGCAGAACCACGTCGCCCGCCTTGGCGGTTTTTAGGTCCTCGATCATACCGTCGAAATCGACGCCACGGGTTTCGCCATCGAAATAGCGATAAGCGACCGTCTCGATGCCCAGATAATTCAGGATCGACAGGTGGTTGGGCCATGTCGGGTTCGATACAAATACGCGCGCCTCAGGGTTGGCCATACGGATCATCTCGAACGCCTGACGGCAGGCACCTGTACCACCCGGAGTCGCAACGGCCGCAATATTGGCGCGCGGCACCGCATCGCCAAGGATCAAGCCGATCATCGCATCGGAATAAGCCGGATCACCGGCCAGACCGGTATAGGCTTTGCTCTCCTGCTCCTCCAGAATGCGCTTTTCGGCAGCTTTGACCGCTCGCATAACCGGGGTAACACCTTCGGCATTCTTGTAGACGCCAACACCCAGATCGATCTTTTGATCGCGCGGGTCTTCGCGGTACATCTGCATCAGCGCCAGGATCTTATCGGCGGGCTGCGGTTTGAGGTTTTCGAACATCAGGTCTCTCCGGTTGCGACGGGCAGGGTTGGGAAGGCACCCCATTCAGCCCAGGAGCCGTCATAAAGCGCGTGGTCTTTTTTACCCATGCGCTCAAGCGCAAGGCTAAGGATTGCCGCCGTCACACCCGATCCGCATGAGGTGATTGCAGGTTTGGACAAATCAACGCCTGCGGCTTCGAACACAGCGCGGCACTCTTCGGGTGATTTCATCGTCCCGTTCTTGTTCAACAGCGTTCCGAAGGGCACATTGCGTGAGCCGGGGATATGGCCCGAGCGCAAACCTTCGCGCGGCTCTGGTTCCGCTCCGGCAAAGCGGGCGGCGGAACGGGCATCGATGATCTCATGATCAGCCAGCTTGGCGGCGGCAGACACTTGTGTCACGTCGCGCACCAGATGGTTCTGAACCCGCACGGTCATATGACGATCCCGGATTACTGGGGGCAAATCCTCGATCTCGCGCCCTTCGGCCTGCCATTTTGGCAGACCGCCATCCAGCACGGCAATGTTGTCCTGCCCCATCAGGCGGAACATCCACCAGACGCGCGCAGCTGAGGACAGGCCAGAGCCATCATAGACAACCACCTGATGTCCATCCCCCACGCCCATCGAGCGCAGGCGTGACATGAACTTCTCGACCGGAGGCATCATATGCGGCAGGTCCGAGCGATGATCGGCAATATCGTCGATATCAAAGAACCGCGCGCCCGAGATATGACCTGCATCATATTCGGCTTTGGCATCGCGCCCATGCTGCGGCAGGTACCACGACCCATCCAGCACCCGCAGATCGGGGTCCTTGATATGGGCGGCAAGCCAGTCGGTGGAAACCAGGGTTTTCGGATCGTCTTGCATCAAAGCCTCCCCTAAGCGAGTCTGAGTTTCCCTATATCCGAGCGGCCAAACGTGCAAGCCATGCCAAGGCCTGCACTCCTGGGAACTGGCAATTTTTTCCAAACATGCACGTTTGCCTGCTTGACAGGTGGCACCCGGTGCCGGACACCTGCCTGACATGGTTTCCAAAGGGGAATTTCCCCCAAGGAATGAAAAGGGAATCCGGTGCGACAATACCTGTCTAGTCCGGAGCTGCCCCCGCAACTGTAGGCGGAGTTTCGCCCCATCAGGGCCACTGACCGAAGCAATCGGTTGGGAAGGCCGGGATCGAAGCCAATCCGCAAGTCAGGAGACCTGCCATGTGCAAACCGGGCGAAAGCCCAATTTTTAAACCTTTCTGCCGTCGGGTGTGACGGGAAGGAGACCAAACTATGCATATCGAACCGGGCGTCGTAAATGGCGCCAAACTTGTCCTGAGCTACGCGACCGCAACTGGCGCAGGGCTCTATACCGCTAAACTGGCATGGGACAGCCTGAAAAGCAGCGGCCTTGCCAGCCTCGCCATTCGCTCAGCCCTGACCACGGGGCTGGTTTTTACCTTCTTTGAAGTATTGCCACACTTCCCGGTCGGAGTGTCAGAAGTACACTTCATTCTGGGATCGACCCTGTTTTTGTTGTTCGGTGCAGCCCCTGCCGCCATCGGCTTGATTGCGGGCCTGTTCATTCAGGGATTTTTCCTGGCGCCTTTCGACCTGCCTCAGTTCGGGATGAACATGACAACACTGCTGGTGCCGCTTTTTGCGCTGCAGGCCTTGGCCAATCGCATCATCGCACCGAATACGGCCTACATTGATCTGAAGTATTCTCAGGCGCTTGCGCTGTCGACGGCCTATCAGGGCGGTGTCGTCATCTGGGTGGCGTTCTGGGCCTTCTACGGCCAAGGATTTGGTGCAGAAAACCTCACCGCCGTCGTCAGCTTTGGCGCTGCGTACATGCTGGTTATCCTGGTTGAACCGCTGGCTGATCTGGCCGTTTTGGCCGCGGCAAAATCCATGCGGGATTTTGGCCGGATTGGCCTGTTTACACCACGCCTTCACAACGCTGCATAACCCTGTTGCGCCGCGCTACCCTGCGCGGCGCAACCTGAAATGTTGAATGATACCGATCACGCTAATGACAATCCAGAAGCCTTCAATCAGCATCGACGCCAGATTGAAGTTCTGAAGCAGCGAATAGACAATCAAAACGGACCCCAGCAGATTTACGACGGGAAAGGCCAGATCTTCGGAATTCATGTATCGCATCTGCGTGGCGAAATAGGCGGCAACCACGATCAGGGCCCCGAAAGAGCCGATGGCATCCACAATTGTCAGGCTGTTGAAAAACTCGCTCATCAATGAACCTTGCCGTTATCTGGAACATCTGGCTGTTGCGCATAGTGATGCATGTTCAAAAACGCCGCCCCTTCAGCGCCCGCTCGATAGCCATGCGGGAGATCCGCTGCAAATCGCAGCCCCTGACCCGATTGCAAGGGCACCCAAGCCTCACCTTTCAGAATGTCCAGCGTGCCGCTGAGCACAAAGACCTCCTCGGTCACACCAGCGGCATGGGCGGGGGACTCATGGCTTTGGTTGGGGGCGAGCTGGACGTGAAACGTCTCTGCCCCCAATGCTGGATCAAAGGGAAAGACAATCTTAACCTCGATACTGCCGGGAAAGGTGACGGTCTTAAAAACCGAAGGATCACCATTCACGGTGTCGATCAACGCGCTGAGCGGCAGTTGAAACCCTTTGGCAATCTTCCACAGCGTGGCGATCGTCGGGCTTGATTCGCCCCGTTCGATCTGACCTAGCATCGCTTTGCTGACGCCTGTCATCTCAGCGACTTTCGACAGGCTCAACCCCGAAGCGGCCCTCACATCCCTTAGCTTTAGTGTTATGTCGTCCGGAGCCATGCCATTGTCTTTCGAATCTTCTTGTGCGTTATAGCGCACATATGGTACGTGCGCTATAACGCACATTCCCCGCATATCGCAACCGGGGCAAAAGGGAAACAGCATCATGCCAATGTACCGATCCAGAACCTCCACCCATGGCCGTAACATGGCCGGAGCCCGTGGCCTGTGGCGCGCCACCGGTATGCAGGACGATGATTTCGGCAAGCCGATCATTGCCATCGTCAACTCGTTCACCCAGTTCGTACCGGGTCACGTCCACCTGAAGGACCTGGGCCAGATGGTCGCGCGTGAGGTTGAAAAGGCTGGCGGTGTTGCCAAGGAATTCAACACCATCGCGGTGGATGACGGCATCGCCATGGGCCATGACGGGATGCTGTATTCCCTGCCCTCACGCGAAGTAATCGCGGATTCGGTCGAATATATGGTCAACGCACATTGCGCCGATGCGATGGTCTGTATCTCGAACTGCGATAAGATCACGCCCGGCATGCTAATGGCAGCGATGCGGCTGAATATTCCGGCGATCTTTGTCTCGGGCGGGCCGATGGAGGCCGGTAAGATCGACATCGCTGATCTGGACACCAAAAAGATCGACCTTGTCGATGCGATGGTCGCCGCCGCGGATGACACATTCACCGATGAACAGGTTCAGCATATCGAAGAAAACGCCTGCCCGACCTGCGGGTCGTGCTCGGGCATGTTCACCGCGAACTCGATGAACTGTCTGGCCGAGGCACTGGGACTGGCGCTACCGGGCAATGGCTCAACTCTTGCCACCCATGCGGATCGCAAACAGCTGTTTCTGGAAGCGGGTCGCCGGATCGTCGAGATCACCAAACGTCACTATGATCTGGACGAAAAAGGCTTCCTGCCGCGTGAGATTGCCACCTTCGATGCGTTTGAGAACGCGATGAGCCTGGATATCGCCATGGGCGGGTCAACCAACACGGTTCTGCACTTGCTGGCCATCGCCCACGAAGGCGGCGTCGATTTCACCATGTCCGACATGGACCGCCTCAGCCGCAATGTCCCCTGCCTGTGCAAGGTCGCGCCCAATACCGAGAACGTGCATATGGAGGACGTCCACCGCGCCGGTGGCATCTTCTCGATCCTTGGCGAGCTCAGCCGCGCCGGATTGTTCCACGAACATTGCAGCACGGTGCATACCCCGACCATGGGTGAGGCGATTGCCAATTGGGACATCAAGATCGCCAACAACCCCGCCGCGCAAGAGCTGTTCAAAGCAGCGCCCGGCGGCGTGCGCACCACGCAGGCGTTTAGCCAGTCGAACCGGTACAAGGAACTAGACACCGATCGCGAAGGCGGTGTGATCCGATCCAAGGAACATGCGTTTTCTCAGGACGGAGGCCTTGCGGTTCTGTTCGGCAATATCGCGTTGGAAGGCTGCATCGTGAAAACGGCGGGCGTGGATGCCAGCAGCCTGACCTTCACCGGCTCAGCCTATGTCTGCGAAAGCCAGGATCAGGCCGTCAGCGACATCCTGACCGGCAAGGTGAAAGAAGGCGATGTGGTTGTCATCCGCTACGAAGGTCCGCGCGGCGGGCCGGGGATGCAAGAGATGCTGTATCCGACCTCTTATCTAAAGTCCAAAGGCCTGGGCAAAGCCTGCGCGCTGCTGACCGATGGACGGTTTTCGGGCGGGACCTCGGGCCTGTCCATCGGCCATGTCTCACCCGAGGCGGCCGAGGGTGGCGTGATTGGTCTGGTGCGTCAGGGCGACACGATTGAGATCGACATCCCCAACCGCTCGATCCATCTGGCGGTATCAGATGAGGATCTGGCCCAGCGACGTGCAGAGCAGGACGAAAAGGGCTGGCAACCGACAGAACCGCGCAAGCGCAAGGTCTCAACCGCGCTGAAAGCCTATGCCAAACTGACCACCAGCGCCGCGAAAGGGGCGGTACGTCAGGTTTGAGTGAGAAACCCGCTAATCAAAAACGGCCCATCCATCCGGTGGGCCGTTTTTTGGCTGTGCGGACGACGTGTGAATTCGCGGCGCCTATGCCAACGGTAGCTTTTCAATGCCCTCGACGATGTCTGCGTTGAAAGCCGTCAAGCTTCTGTCAAACGGTACTCCAAATGTGTACAAAGGTCTGTCACCAGACTTCTTTGCAACACACCCTGACGTGGTGGATCCTGACCGACTCAGCTTTGTTCAAAGCCAAGCTTATCGAAACTGGCCTTTTGCTGGGAGGGTAACGCAGCCTTCCCAAAATTTGGAGGAGAAGATTTCCAAATGAGCTTGGTGCGACATGCCCCCACACAAGTATGTGCGCTTTCAGAAGCAACAATAACGAGGATCGCTCTGCAATCATGTCATTGCATTAGCTACGAATGTTTAACACACAGTGCTCTGCTCACAGGCCTGGTGCTTGAGTTATCAAATAGTCGGAAAATTTGACGAAATGACAGTCTAGCTATCGATTTCGTCAAGATAACACCTGCGATATGACCATTATCTGCGCCATTCTCGAAGGAAAACCGGAGAGAGGAGGCAAGTCATGTCGTGGAAGGTATGTATCGTTGGGGCTGGCAAAATTGGGCAGATGATTGCCGCGCTATTGAAAGATTCACCCAACTACAGTGCCACAGTTGCAGAATATGATCTGAAGGCCTTGGCCGAGATTGCCAGGCTGGGCGTTGCGACGATGCAAATCGACGCGACGAACATCGAAGAATTGACACAAGGGTTGAGCGGTTTTGATGCTGTAATCTCTGCCGCTCCGTTCTTTCTGACGCCAAACATCGCCGAAGCTGCAAAACATGCCGAGGCGCATTACTTCGATCTGACCGAGGACGTCGCGGCGACCCAGGCCGTGCGAGCACTGGCGAAAAGCAGCAAAACCGCTTTTATGCCGCAATGCGGGTTGGCACCGGGCTTTGTTGGGATCGCCGGGGCCTCGCTGGCCGCGGAATTCGACGAAATCGATAGCTTGCATATGCGGGTCGGGGCCTTGCCGCTCTATCCGACCAACGCGTTGAAATACAATCTGACATGGTCAACGGATGGGTTGATCAATGAATACTGCAATCCCTGTGACGCCATCGTAAACGGCGAACGCGTCAAGACCGCACCGCTGGAAGATTATGAAGTGCTGGGCCATGACGGGGTGGAGTATGAATGTTTCAATACCTCGGGCGGTTTGGGCACCTTGCCAGAAACGTTAGAAGGCAAGGCGCGCGCGGTGTCGTATCGCTCGATCCGATATCCAGGTCATTGTGACATTCTGAAACTGTTATTGCATGATCTGGGACTGGACCGCCGTCGCGACCTGCTGAAAGAGATCTTTGAATCGGCCTTGCCACGCACCGATCAGGATGTGGTGCTGGTTTATTGCACGGCCAAAGGCAAGATCGACGGGGCGCTGCGCGAGAAATCCCTGATCAACAAAAGCTTTGCCCGCGAGATCAACGGACAGGTCTGGAGCGCCATTCAGGTCACCACGGCCGCAGGCGTTCTGGGCGTCGTTGACCTGATGCGTACGGGCGCTCTGCCTTCCACCGGGTTTGTCCGGCAAGAACAGGTCAAACTGTCCGATTTCCTGAACACCGAATTTGGCCGGCTCTATCGCGCCGGCGACGTAACCCCACAGAACAAGGCGGCCTAAGATATGAAAGATGTTGTGATGACTGCGGAAACCACTCTGGCAAATCTGGACCTGACCACAGCCGACCTGACGGGCGGCACCCTGGCGGTGCGGTCCCCGATTGACGGGCGCGTGTTGGCCGAGGTGCATGAAACCGCCACGTCCGAGATGGAGACCATCTTTGCAAATGCCAAAGCCGCGTTCAAAGCGTGGCGCGTTGTTCCAGCGCCACGTCGAGGGGAATTGATCCGATTGCTGGGTGAGGAGTTGCGTGCCGCCAAGGACGATCTGGGCGCATTAGTCAGTTGGGAAGCGGGCAAGATCACGTCCGAGGGCCTGGGTGAAGTGCAGGAGATGATCGATATCTGCGACTTCACCGTTGGTCTGTCCCGGCAGCTATATGGCCTGACCATCGCCTCGGAACGCCCCGGCCATCGGATGATGGAAACCTGGCATCCGGCTGGTCCTGTCGGAGTGATCTCGGCCTTCAACTTCCCGGTTGCAGTCTGGTCGTGGAATGCGGCGATTGCGCTGGTGTGCGGCGATCCGGTGATCTGGAAGCCGTCTGAGAAAACGCCCCTGACCGCTATGGCCTGTCAGAAGATTTTTGAGCGCGCACTGGCCCGGTTCGGCGACGCGCCCCGGCATCTGCTTCAAACTCTGATCGGTGGGGCCGACTTGGGTGAGGCGCTTGTCTCCAGCGAAGATGTGCCGGTGATCTCGGCGACCGGTTCGACCCGTATGGGCCGCGCGGTTGCGCCCATCGTGGCGGCGCGGTTCGGCAAATGCATTCTGGAACTGGGCGGCAACAATGCAATGATCGTAGGTCCCTCGGCGGATCTGGAGATGGCAGTGCGGGCGATTGTGTTCTCGGCGGTTGGAACCGCGGGGCAACGATGCACGTCGCTACGCCGGTTGATTGTGCACAACTCGATCAAGGACGAACTGCTAGAACGGCTTAAGAAGGCCTATGCGGGTCTGCCCATCGGCAATCCGCTGGCCGAAAGCACCTTGGTCGGACCGTTGGTGGACGAGGCCTCTGGCGCTGCGATGACCGCCGCGCTCAAAGCGGCTGAGGCCGAGGGTGGTACTGTCTTTGGCGGGCAGCGTGTCACCGAAGGCATGCCGAACGGCGTTTACATGGAACCCGCCATTGTCGAGATGCCGGATCAGACAGCAACGGTGAAGACCGAAACCTTTGCGCCAATCCTTTATGTCATGGGATATGAAACGTTCGACGAGGCGTTGGAGTTGCAGAATGATGTCCCGCAGGGCCTGTCCTCATGCGTGTTCACTTTGAATATGCGCGAGGCAGAGCAGTTCCTGACAGCCGCCGGATCGGATTGCGGCATTGCCAACGTCAATATCGGTCCTTCGGGTGCCGAAATCGGGGGCGCGTTCGGGGGCGAAAAGGAAACCGGCGGCGGGCGCGAAAGCGGATCAGATGCCTGGAAAGCCTATATGCGCCGCCAGACCAACACCATAAACTACTCGGCAGAGTTGCCTCTGGCGCAGGGTGTGAAGTTCGACATCTGACTGATCGCTCCGGCGGCGCAGCGGTTTCGCCGGAGCTTAGTCCGAGAACAGATAGTCCAGCTGCATAATGGATTGCGCCTTGTCGGACCCGACGCCAAGGAACTGCGCAATCGCGGCTTCGTTCTCGGCCCGATCCGCGCTTTCGCGCAGACGCAGATACCCATCCAGTCCGGCCTGACGGATTTGTTCGGATTCGTAAGCCAGATCATTCCGTATCGTCGGCAACAGGCGCGAGACCGTTTGGTCCGGGCTGTTCTGACCTGCCAGTCCCACACGCCTTGCGTGACCGATCAGATACTCGTCGGAATAGTCGCATTCGATCTCGAGCACATGTGTCCGGGCCGCATCGCTGCAGAAATCCTGAATGACGTCCAGATTGGCGGGATCCAGGCACAAAACCAGCTGATTTGATCCGAAATGTGCGAACAGCATTCGCACAACCGCACGCCGGTGGCGCGAGCGTTTGTTCAGCGTCGTTTCGATCCCACCCAGATCGGGCAGTGGTGTATCCTGTTCACTGAACAGATACTCGACACATGGTATATTCGTCTCAGACGCGATCTGATCGACCAGCCGTTTGGCCACGTGCCATTTCTTGCAGACAACAAGAAATAACTCTCGCTCTGGGCCCAAGGTATTCCCGGCTTCCCAGAACCGTTTTCCAAACCGGCGACCAACGCGCCCGCGCCCGGTCAGGAAGGCATAGAGATTGCGCCCCTCATCCGAGATCGGGAAGTCGACACCGGTGCTAGCATAAAGCGCACCCAGCCGTTCCTTAAGTTCATGCGCTTCGGGGCTGATCTTGCGGGCGAACAGATAGTTCTGGCCCAACAGCATGTCGAAGTGATCATTGTAGAACGTCACCGGCATCCCATAATCGGAAAACATCAGGAAGGTTGGCGTGCGGTTTTCAATCTCACCCTTCGGGATAAGATGGCGAACAAGGGTCTGAAAGAACGTCTCATCCGGGATCCAGGTTGTTGAAAAGAAGCGGATCACATCGCGGCGTTTTTTAAGAAACTCCAGGATCATCTCAACCGTGCGGCGGCGCAGGCACCACCATTGGCTGCCGATCATGATCTGCAGGTCTTCGGGGATGTCGCGCGTCAGCTTGAATCGTTTTTGCAGCTCGAAGGCGGCATAAAAGCGTTTGGATTGGGTACGCTCATTGAAATAGTGACGGTAGATCAGACGGTCCTCTTTCATCCCGGTCTTGATCCAATTGCTGGCGAAGAAATCGTGGCTTTCAATGAAGTCCATGTCGCGCTCATCGAGAAAGCGATGCGTATACTCCGCCGTTTTGATCGCCATGCAATCGCCCGACAGCATATAAAAATGCGTGGCGCGCGGGAAGGCGTCAACGGCGGCCTGCAACGCGTTCAGGGTCGCCTGAACCAAAGACCATTCGCCCCAGCCGCATTTGATCCGTTTGGTGGCGAAGGTAACATTGGGATTGTCTTTCAGCGCGCTTCGAATGATTTCGTAGTCTGTGTGTAGCGCCCGCGCATCGAAATGGATCGCCATACAGTCGCCAGCGGCGGTTAACTGCTCGGCCTGCGCAATGATGGCCTCAGGGTCTTTGTGACACAGCAGGATATAGGCAATCTTTGCCATATGAGGTCGCAATTCCCGTTTTTGCCCGACTGCACCCGTGATACTGAGGATGAGCGATTGAATAAACAGAATATTTTTGGTTTTTTGATGTCGAAAGCTGGCATATCAAGCTGAGAGCAAGCCAGCATAGGAGGCACGCCAATGGGGTTTCCCGGCACCTGGATGACCGAGAGCGAAAGCATGGTTTACCGTGTGGTGCCGAAATGTGCGTGCTCGACCATTGGTCAGATCATGTATTACTCGGATCATGGCCAGTTTTTTGATGGCGATATCCATGACGCCAAGGATGGCATGCACAAATGGGCTTTTGATCAAAGCCAGGGCATGATCGCGACCAATGTGCGCAACCACGGGTCTTATTCTTTTACCTGCGTGCGCAATCCCTATACCCGCATCCTTAGTTCGTTCTTTGACAAGATCTGCGGCATTCAGCGTAACGGCAAGCGCTATCGGGGCAATCTGGTACCGACGCTGATCTACAATTACGGAATTGAAGTTGGCGGCGATGACGGCAAAGGTGAGTTCGACCAGATTGCCAGCTTCCGCCGATTCCTGCTATTTGCGCGCGACACGATCCGCTGGCGTCGCCCGATGGACCCGGACATTCACTGGTCAGCCATGTCGGGGCACGTGTCGACCTTCATTGTGAATGGCGGTCAGTATGACCGGATTTTCTGGACCGAGGCATTCAATGACGGGATGCAGGGTGTACTGGAGAACGTCGAAACCGCCCATCCGGTGACATTGTCCGAGATTCCGCGGTTCAACGAATCCGAAGGGCATGGGCCAAAACGCGCCCATCCGGTCGAGGACTATTTCGATGATCTGTCGATGCATTTGGTCTATGAAATCTACAAACAGGATTTCGAGCTGTTCAAATACGATTTCGAGAACCCCGGAAACAAGATGCCCATAGGTGAGATCGATTTGGACGAGGTGCACGCCAAGCTGGGGGATTGAGGCGCATATGGGCCCTCGGTAAAGATGCATATGCTTGGAACTTGATTTGTACGAGAGTATCTGCTCCGATCCCACAACGATCAATGCTGCATCGGGTGTTAGTAGCCGCTCTCTTGGTCACGACGAACCATGTGCATCTGATCAGTCAATTCATGATGCCTGTATCTTTTTGGTGGCATCATATAATCTCAGACAGTCCTTGATCAGGGGTGATTTAGGGGGGGTCAGATGCAACGCTTACGTTATGGGTCTGACGAGTTGAAGACGTTAGGCAATTGATCGGGGGGATCAATTGAGGTCTGAACGGGGTGTTATGATGTTTTTCCGACACTGGTTGCGGGAGCAGGATTTGAACCTGCGACCTTCAGGTTATGAGCCTGACGAGGTTTGATCGTTAAGCGAACAGTTCGGAGGACTGTTTGTAGATCGAACGGGCTGTTTGGGTTTGGTTGCGGGGACGAGCAACCAATACCTCTCACTTGTCGCAGAGTATGACATACCTTACTCCCTAAAGCGCTGATATAAATAATATTATATGTGGGTACAGGCTTGTCTGAAAGACAGACATGTTTGAGAAATTCAACGATGCAACTGGCAGCCCTGTCAAATCAACCAAGAAGCGGGAAGCGCCGTTTTCGCTGCGTTTGACCTTTGAAGAGCGTGCTCGATTGGAGGCGGCGGCCAATGGTGTGCCTCTGGGGGCTTATATCAAGGCTGTGCTATTTAACGGCGATCTGACCAAGCTGCGACGCCGCAATACCTCCCCCGTTGCCGATCACGCAGCTCTGGGGCGCGTTCTGGCATCTTTGGGCGGTTCTCGCCTGTCCAGCAACCTCAACCAGCTTGCACGCGCTGTAAACACCGGAACACTGCCTGTTCACCCTGAAATCGAAGCCGAACTGAGAGACGCCTGCATCGACATTGCTGTGATGCGGGATGAACTGCTGCGCGCTTTAGGATCGGAGGGCCGCTCATGATCCTGAAAGGCAACATTCGCGGTTCTGGCCATGAGCTTGCTCGGCATCTGATGAATGCCCGCGACAATGAGCATGTGGAATTGCACGATCTGCGCGGATTTGTGTCCGATGATCTGCATGGTGCGATGCAGGAGAATGAGGCTGTGGCGCGCGGGACGCGCTGTCAAAAGCCCCTCTTCTCCCTGAGCCTCAACCCGCCGGAACAGGAAAATGTGCCGATTGCGGCGTTTGAATCCGCGATTGCCCAGATCGAAACCGAGCTTGGTCTGCAAGATCAGCCCCGTGCCATTGTCTTCCATGAAAAAGACGGTCGCCGCCATGCGCATGCGGTTTGGTCCCGCATTGACGGTGATCAGATGAAGGCGATTGAACTGCCGTACTACAAGAACCGTTTGAATGACGTGGCGCGAGAACTGTATCTGGAACATGGCTGGCGGCTACCGGATGGCTTCCGGGACAAACGAAATCGCGATCCTCTCGGCTTCACGCGAGAGGAATGGCAACAGGCCAAACGGACGAAGCAAGACCCCAAGCTGACGAAATCCCTGATCCGCGAATGCTGGAATGGCTCTGATAGCGCGCAGTCTTTTGAGGCCGCATTACAGAGTAAAGGTTATTGGCTCGCCCGTGGAGATCGGCGCGGCTTTGTTGCTGTGGACTGGAGGGGAGAGGTCTATTCGCTGAGCCGGATGGCGGGCATTAAAACCAAAGACCTAAAAACCCGTCTTGGCGACCCGAAAGCGCTGCTGTCCACGGATGAGGCCAAAGCTCATATTGGTGCACGCCTGACACCCAAATTGCAGGCATGGGCGAAGGAAGAAGAGCAAAAGGCCCTAACCTACAGTTGGGTTGTACCCGAGGCTTCCCCCAGAATAAAATCCTGCCGCTTCTATCGAAAATCTTGCTCTAAATGCACCTGAACCGTGATCATAAACGTACTATCATAAACGTACTCATGTTCAAAACGATCTTCTTCACGCCCAAATAATCCCATGTTTACAACTTTCTCGCTATGTTTAATGAAAATATTTTTTACGATTATAAAATTTAGAGACCTTAGCCGGAAATCGCCTCCTCGCAAGTCTCGCCAATTTTAAAGTAATCGGCGCCCAGATGCTCATATTGATAAAATGAATTCACCAATCCAGCTGAAAAGCATGAAAGATACTCGGAGTTATCTAGGAGTTCAATTGGAGTGCCATTTTCTTCCATTTTGAGATTCAGTAACTTTATCGAGAATAAAAATACATCAGACTTAATGACGCCGCCAAAATTTTTTTCTGACAATCTGTAAAGATGTGTGTTTACGACCAATAAAACCTTCATAAGAGGGTCATGTAGAATTTCCGGAACAAATCTAACATCGCTCGGCTCTTCTATAAATATAACCAAAACATCCGCGCCATCGGGATTCACCCAGGTTAAGCTTCGATCAAATTTTGCGGCATCTCCGTCGTGCAAAAAAAGATATGGAGTGAAGTTCTTAGGCGCCGCGAAAGTACTAACACTTAATTGATCTTTTGCCCGGCTCTCTTGGGCAGAGGAAAACGCCATAAGAAGCGCAGCTAATAATATGAAAATTGCACGCACGCTCAAAACTCCAAGTTCCTGTGCTTCAGAAAATCTAGCTCCGACCGCACAAATGAATGATCGGCTAGTAATCACGAAATTAGTACGCATCACATTTCGCGCGCAATATCAAGAGTCTACAGCATTAACTTTTGCAACGCAGGGGGCACACGAGGATCTTGTTGTAGAAAACGCACCTCGTGATACCTCTTGGAGCAGGCTCCACGGTCCATCTTCATCCGTCGGGCGGTTTCCACACAGTTCCGTCCAGCCTTCTGAAACACCTTCTCCAGCTCCGCTTCGCTTGGATGCTGCGACAGGCGGTCCATGTGCGCTGGGGATACATCAGTTGCGATCAGCCTTGCTATGACGACAGCTCTCTTCTCCGTAGGCAAGGTCATTCGAAATTCGATCTTGCAGTCCGCAGATCCAGAATTTGGATCGTTTTTCGACCATCTGCCCGGCTACACGGAAATGTACTGGTTGCATCTCGACAAGGCGTTTGTGTACCCGGCCAACGCGTTGTTCGACATTTTGACCATCATTCTGACGACTTTTTTGATTTCTCGGTTTTTCCTGAGCAAGACACTTGTTCGCGCATCACCGAACGGCCTGCACTGTTTGAGCCGGGCATGGCTAATCGCTACCGTCAGGAGGTGGCTCGTCTGATCGACCTACTAAACAATGAAAGCCACCGCAGCGAGGCATCGGAGCTGATCCGGTCGATGATCGACTCCATTGTGCTGACACCTGCGAAAGATCGGGATGGCCCGGTTATCGATCTTGTTGGCGATCTGGCAGGGATACTGTCGTTCGCCGCTGAGCGAGACAGTTCTTCTATTGTAGAGGAGTTGTCTGACTTCCTCCCAGATGAGTGCGAGGCGTTGGTTGCGGGAGGGGGAACTAAACGCCTCTCACCGTGTTCTGGTGATCAATGCGAAGCGTTGGTTGCGGGGAGAGGATTTGAACCTCTGACCTTCAGGTTATGAGCCTGACGAGCTACCGGACTGCTCCACCCCGC
>NZ_JBXWMW010000010.1:0-125225 GCF_059610045.1 Ruegeria sp. YTSA168 | reverse complement strand
TTCGGCTTCGGCTTCGGCTTCGGCTTCGGCTTCGGCTTCGGCTTCGGCTTCGGCTTCGGCTTCGGCTTCGGCTTCGGCTTCGGAAGTCAGGTCTTCAACAGGGATACTCTGGTCAAGCGGTGCATCGTCCAAAGACTCAGCCGCTTCGACAGCATCCTCGTCCACAAGATCGTCCGGTTTCGGGGTTTCCGCCGGTTTCTGATCGGTTTTCTTTTTGCCCGCCACCGTCACATTCCCCTTATCGATTCTAAAATCACCAGAACTACAGACTGGTCCAAGTTAATCCGCACCCGGCTCGCCCTCAACCCGCATCGCGTGTTTCACAAGCTTTTTAACGGCTTTACGCATATGCTTGGGTGTAGGTTCTTTGGCGATCTTCAATCGCTGAAACCCCAAGGTTTTAAGGGGCTCCGCGGTCGCCTCGCTGATTGCAGCCAGCCACAAAGGGGCTGTTCCGGCCCAAATATCGGCAAATTGTCGCGCGGTCCGGGGCGAAAACAAGGGCGCGATGACTGGCCTTTCACCGGTTGAGGCTGCTGCGGCCTCATCGTTCAGCGGCAACAAACGCTGTTGATAAACGGGTTGCTCTCGGGTGGTCAGGCCCAGTGCCGTCAACCGATCGGCCACATTGCCCCGGCTATGCTCCCCACGCAGATGCAACAACGGGCTATCGGGACGGGTGCGCAACAGCATCGCCACCAGCTCCTCTGCAGTGGCCCCCATCATCTGCGCCTGCCATCCGGCACCCTTTGCGGTGCCGGTGGTTGTAGGGCCCACGCAGAAGGCCGGCAGATCGCGCCTGACCCCCAAGGAGGCCGCCGCGTTCACCGCATTCGCCGAGGAAAAAATCAATCCCTGGATATCCTCGGTCTGCACCTGAACCGGCAGCGGTTTGATTTCAAGAATAGGGGAATAAATGACCTCGACCCGTGATCTGGTGCGGGTTGGCAGCTGCGCCACAAACCTCTCCGAGGCAGCACGCGGGCGGGTCATCAACAAATACAACGATCGGCGCCTTTGGCCTTGGGATTGTTTGCATCCGCGCAGGGTGATACCCCGCTTGCCAATCATGATGCAACGGAACAGGCCAATGGTGCAAACACTAACCATCCTTGGGTTAGAAAGCAGCTGTGACGACACAGCCGCAGCCACGGTGCGGCAAACCGATGGAGCACCCGCTGAAATCTTGTCATCACTTGTGCATGGTCAAACCGAATTGCACAGCGCTTATGGTGGTGTCGTGCCCGAGATTGCGGCGCGTGCACATGCTGAGAAGCTGGATATCTGCGTGATGCAGGCGCTGGATGAAGCCGGATTAGCCCTAGGCGATATTGATGCCATCGCCGTGACGGCCGGGCCGGGGTTGATTGGTGGTGTCATGTCGGGCGTGATGTGCGCCAAGGGGATCAGTGCCGCCACCGGGCTGCCGCTGATCGGCGTCAACCATCTGGCGGGCCACGCCCTGACGCCGCGCCTGACTGACGGGGTATCGTTTCCTTATCTGGTGCTGCTGGTTTCAGGCGGTCACTGCCAATATTTGATTGCCCATGGCCCCGAGGATTTCACCCGCCTTGGCGGCACCATTGATGATGCGCCGGGGGAAGCCTTCGACAAGACCGCGCGGTTGCTGGGCCTACCCCAACCCGGCGGCCCCTCGGTCGAGGCCGAGGCAAGATCAGGCGATCCCAAACGCTTCCGATTTCCGCGCCCATTGCTGGATCGGCCCGGATGCGATCTGTCCTTTTCCGGTTTGAAAACGGCATTGATGCGCATGCGGGATCAGATCGTGGCCGAGAAAGGCGGGCTGACCCGTCAGGACCGGGCCGATCTCTGCGCCGGGTTCCAGCAAGCTGTCGTGGATACACTGGCTGAAAAAACGCGTCGCGCCATTGGCCTCTATCTTGAGCAAACCCCGGTAGAGCCCGTGATTGCAGTGGCGGGCGGAGTTGCAGCAAACTCCGCTATTCGTTCAGCATTAGAGTCTGTTTGCGATGAAACGGGGGCCAGATTCACTGCCCCTCCCCTGGCACTTTGCACCGACAACGCCGCCATGATCGCCTATGCCGGGTTGGAACGCTTTCGGGCCGGTGCACGGGACGGCCTGGACCTGACGGCCCACCCGCGCTGGCCTTTGGATCAAACCAGCCCGGCCATGTTGGGCAGCGGCAAGAAAGGGGCCAAGGCATGAGCGTTTCCGTGCTGGGTTCCGGCGCGTTTGGAACCGCCCTGGCCATATCGCTTGCGGGCAACGGGCCGGTGACCTTGTGGTCTCGTAATACGGCGCAGGCGAGAACCATGCAGGAAACGGCTGAAAACGCACAGCGCCTGCCCGGCGTGACCTTGCCGCCCCAGATTCACGTAACAGCGCAAATTGATCAGGCGTGTCAAACGGATGTGCTGCTGGTCTCCGTGCCCATGCAACAGCTGCGCACAGCCTTGGAGCAACACAAGTCGGCCTTGGCAGGCAAAACGCTGGTTGCCTGCTGCAAAGGGATTGAACTGTCCACCGGTCTTGGCCCGGTGGCTGTGATCCGCGAAACTGTCCCGGACGCGCAACCTGCGCTGCTAACCGGACCCAGCTTTGCGGATGACATCGCACGCGGTCTGCCAACTGCGCTGACTCTGGCTTGCGCCGACGCGGATTTAGGCAAAGACCTGCAAGCCAGGCTGACCACCGCTAACCTGCGTCTGTATCGCACAACCGATACCACCGGCGCCGAACTCGGCGGCGCATTGAAAAACGTCATGGCGATCGGATGCGGGGCCGCCATCGGCGCGGGTTTGGGTGACAGCGCGCGGGCTGCGCTGATCACGCGCGGCTTTGCCGAAATGCAGCGTTTTGCCGCCCAGCGTGGGGCGCAGGCAGAGACATTGATGGGTTTGTCCGGGCTGGGGGATCTGGTCCTGACCTGCTCCTCCGAATTGTCCCGGAACTATCGTTTTGGTCAAAGTTTGGGTCTAAATCGGCCCTTTGACACCGGCACCACAGTCGAAGGTGTCGCCACCGCCCGCGCCATGGCTGCAATTGCCAAAGCCGAAGGGCTGGATATGCCGATCAGCACAACGGTAGCGGAACTCAGCGACGGTGCCTACAGTGTTGCGCAAGCGATTCAGTCTTTGCTGGGTCGACCCCTGAAGGAGGAATAGAATGCTCATCGCCCTGATCGCCAAAGACAAAGACGGCGCCCTGCAAACGCGGCTGGACAACCGATCGGCCCACCTGACGTATATC
Source organism: Ruegeria sp. YTSA168 (assembly GCF_059610045.1). Taxonomy (NCBI): domain Bacteria; kingdom Pseudomonadati; phylum Pseudomonadota; class Alphaproteobacteria; order Rhodobacterales; family Roseobacteraceae; genus Ruegeria; species Ruegeria sp. YTSA168. The sequence continues at coordinate 121,993 of NZ_JBXWMW010000010.1, read as the reverse complement.
GAGGAAACGGGCGTTGTCTCGCAGGCCGGTCCCCTTTTGGACGGAGACGCCATGATCGGATCACTGATCATTCTGGATGTCGAAGACGTCGCCGCCGCGCAGGCTTGGGCAGATAGTGACCCTTATGCCAAAGCAGGATTGTTTGCTTCGGTCGAGCTGATCCCCTGGAAGCGGGTGATCGGGTGATGGCATATTGGCTGTTCAAATCCGAACCTTCGACCTGGAGCTGGGAGCAGCAGGTCGCCAAGGGTGATGCGGGCGAAGAATGGGATGGCGTGCGCAACTATCAGGCGCGCAATTTCATGCGACAGATGGCCGTGGGCGATCGCGGGTTTTTCTATCACTCGCAAAAAGACAAGGCGATTGTCGGGATTGTCGAGGTCTGCGCCGAGGCCCATCCCGACAGCACAACAGATGACGCGCGCTGGGAGTGCGTGGATATCAAGGCCGTGCGCCCGTTTTCGGAATCGGTCACGCTGGATCAGATCAAAGCCGATGAGCGGCTGGCCGAAATGGTGTTAGTGCGAAACTCGCGCTTGTCTGTTCAACCGGTCAGTGATGCGGAATGGGATGTGATCTGCGCAATGGGGAATACGCAGGTGGATTAGCGATAAAAAAAGGGAAGGTTCTGAACGATGCAGAACCTTCCCTACCCCACGTGCTCCCTACTCACCACACGCATCTGGAAATATCTGGTTCTGACCGTCCTGGTCACTGAACTGACTATAGACCGGGCGGGGCCCCGGTTTCAAATGGCAAGTCCTTAAACTCTGTCTCAAATGCAAAACGCCCGCCTTGGGGACAGGCGGGCGTTTGTGTCTCTGGCCGGATCGGGTTAGCCGTAAACGGATTCTTTCCCGAAATGCTTGGTCAGCATGTAGTAGACGACGGCGCGGTACTTATTACGCTCGGACATGCCATAAGTTTCCATGGCCTTGTTGATCGCTTCCATCAGCTCCGGACCGTCGGACAGGCCCAGCTTCTTGATCAGGAAGTTGTTCTTGACGGTCTCAATTTCACCGTCCTGGCTGGCGGCAACAGTCGATGCATCCGCATCGTAAATCGCAGGGCCACAACCGATTGTGACCTTGGTCAGCAGGTCCATATCCGGATCCATGCCACATTTGTTTTTCAGGTCATCGGCATATTTGGCGATCAAGTCGTCGCGTTTTCCCATTAAACAGTCTCCCTATCAGCAGTCCTGGCTGCGGTTACTCAAATCCTTGAAACAGGTGCGGGAAGGTTAATCACAAGTGTTTTCAATACAAAGGGAAAAATTCCAACCTTTCCCCCTAAGCGGAGGCGCGCCTTCGCGAAACGCTTCGAAACGCCCGATCCGCCAATTCAGAATAAGCCCGAACTTTGCGCCCCTGCGTGTTGCTGCCTGCATGAACGAAATCGGCGCAGCAGGGGGTTTTAGTAGTCCAGGCAGTACCTCGACCAAAGCGCCCTTACCGCTCCCAGTCTCTAACTCGGCCTCGCGCAGGTCCGACAGAACCGGCTCAATCCGATCCAGAAAGATCAGCCCCTCGTTGGTCAACTGAACCCAGCGGCTGCGCAGCTGAGCCGATACCACCGGTTTTTTGCGACCAAGACGAAGGCCAACAGATCATCCACATAATACACTCGAATTTCCTTGCGCTGTTTGCAGAGTGCAGACAGTTATCGAAGAAAATCGAGTGACATCTGCTCTGTCATGATCAGCGGAGGTCACGATGAAATCACTTTACGCTGCAGTCTGCGCGATGGCTCTGGTAACTCCGGCCCTGGCCCGACGGGTTTTTAATCGGAGCGGATGGCGATGTATGCCACAATCAACAAGCTGCATCGCTCACCCGTCCTGAACGCGGGCGAGGATGCTTGGCAAGGCATTTATGAGATTGTTCGGTTCAAGGCGTTAGCTGACGCTGATCGGCTCTGACACTGCGACAACTGCATGGTCCCGAGCTATCGGCAAAACCCCCAGCCGGGGCCCTGAAGATGAAAATGATCCGCATGTAGGCGATTGTACTCTGGGCCCAGAACCACACGGAACCAATCACAGGCCCCCTGCCCGATCTGTCTTAGAAACGCGGCCTCTGGCCCCGCGGCACTCCAATCTGACAACAGCGAAAGCGTCCGCCCATCGGCCAGTTCGACCCCTACGATATCAATCGAGTCGGCGGTGGCGTGGCTGCTCCATCGGCTGGATTGACCGTGCGCAGTGCGCATACGGCGGCAATTGTAGCTGCCAGCGTGGCGCAGCCTTTGTACACCCGTACCCAGGAAATCCCGTGCCGCAGGCTGCACCACATGGTGTTCCCACATCGCCAATCGCAGGGTTGTCCGGCAACTGGTCTCGACCGCGTCAATTCGCGAGGTCACCAGTTGTGACAACAGCCCCCGCCCGGTGATCCCGCAGTTCTGATCGATGACCAGATCCTCCATCTCCTGAAAACGGGCACCCGCATCCGACAGCGCAGTCCGGCATTGTGCCTCATCCGCAAGGGCGCGATTCAACTGGAGTTTAGTAACCGGTGTGACCGGCGCCTTTATAGTGAGATCACGCAAAGGGTTCCAATATGATGGCACCGGCGTTTCTGGATGCGCCAACAGGGCCCAACCCCCGCCACCCAGAAGGATTGCGACGACAGCTATTCTAAAAACGAAAGACGCCGCCAGATATAGGTATCGGCGGCGTCCAGAATTCTGTGTCATCGTCAGAGGACAATCAGTAGCGGTAGTGTTCCGGCTTGTAGGGGCCTTCCGGCTTCACGCCGATGTAAGCCGCTTGCTCATTGTCCATCTTGGTCAGCTTGACGCCGATGCGATCCAGGTGCAGCCGCGCAACTTTCTCGTCCAGATGCTTGGGCAGAATATAGACGTCGTTTTCATACTCATCACCCTTGGTGAACAGTTCGATCTGCGCCAGAACCTGGTTGGTGAAGGAGGCCGACATCACAAACGAAGGGTGGCCTGTGGCGTTGCCGAGATTCAGCAGGCGGCCTTCGGACAGCAGGATGATACGGTTGCCCGAGGGCATCTCGATCATGTCCACCTGTTCCTTGATGTTGGTCCATTTGTGGTTCTTCAGGCTGGCCACCTGAATTTCGTTGTCGAAGTGACCAATGTTGCCAACGATGGCCATGTCTTTCATCGCGCGCATATGCTCGATGCGGATCACATCCTTGTTGCCGGTTGTGGTGATGAACACATCTGCGGTTTCAACTTCATCTTCCAGCAGGGTCACTTCGTAACCGTCCATCGCCGCTTGCAGGGCGCAAATCGGGTCAACTTCGGTGACCTTCACGCGGGCACCTGCGCCCGACAGCGAAGCGGCAGAGCCTTTGCCCACGTCACCATATCCGCAAACCACGGCAACCTTGCCAGCCAACATCGTGTCAGTGGCGCGACGAATACCGTCAACCAGCGATTCCTTGCAGCCGTATTTATTGTCGAATTTCGACTTGGTAACCGAGTCGTTCACGTTGATCGCCGGGAACGGCAGATGGCCCTCTTTCACCAGCTGATACAGGCGATTCACACCAGTGGTGGTTTCCTCAGAAACGCCCTGGATCTGGTCGCGCATCTTGGTGAACCAGCCCGGTGATGCCGCCATACGTTTGGCGATCTGTTTCTTGATCACCTCTTCCTCTTCCGAGCCGGGAACAGGGATGATGTCTTCACCCGCTTCGGCACGAGCCCCTAGCAGAATGTACAGCGTCGCGTCGCCGCCATCGTCCAGGATCATGTTGGGGCCGTCTTCGAACATGAAGGACTTGTCAAGGTAATCCCAATGCTCTTCCAGCGTCTGGCCCTTGATAGCAAAGACCGGAATACCGGCCTCGGCAATCGCAGCGGCCGCGTGGTCCTGGGTTGAGAAGATGTTGCAGGAGGCCCAGCGCACATCCGCGCCCAAAGCAACCAGTGTCTCGATCAGAACCGCCGTCTGGATTGTCATATGCAGGGAACCCACGATCCGCGCACCTGACAAAGGCTTGCTTTCACCATATTCGGTACGCAGGGACATCAGCCCTGGCATTTCGGTTTCAGCGATATCCAGTTCCTTACGGCCAAACCCGGCCAGTGAAATGTCTTTTACGATATAGTCCCCGGCCATCTGGCACTCCATTTTCCGGTCAATCACACTGTCGCTGCCCCTAGCATCCCTTGGGGCAGGTGGCAATGTAGATGTCCGAAAACGGGGTGTAACGCCAATTTAGTCAGCTGGGCGTGCCGTCAACTTTGACTTTCGGGATCGCTTCGAAAAAATCAGTGCCAACGGCGACAATACAGGAAATGCCGTTCGCCTGGGTCACTAAAACGGTGTAACTGCCCGTTTCCCTTGAGGTCCAGACCTCCATGACCGACTGCGCACCGCGTGTTTTCTGCAACCCGCCAAAGGCCAGCTCTTCCGAGTAGCTTTTTTGCAGCTTGGTGATCACATGCTCGCGCTCTGCACAGGTTTGGGCAAAGGCGGGCGGGGCCGTGGCGGCCATGCCAAAGGTCAGGGCAAGGGCGAATAAACGCTTGAACATAGAAAACTCCTTTCGTTTCGCGTTTCGCTGTGTGAGAGGAGCACACCGGGAGAAGCGTGCGCCCCCCTCGGTTTTTATGTCGGGATCGCATCGTTTCATTTCAAAGCACGAATGCTCAAGAAAACGTTGGCAGCTGGTGATCCTGACAGGTACATCATAGCAGAAAATCGCAATTTTAGTGTGTCCCACTTCACAAGGCATTGCAGAATGACAACACAACCACGCGCTTGGCAAAGGATGCTATCGGGTCGCAGGCTGGACCTGCTGGACCCGACCCCTGTGGATATCGAGATTGAGGATATCGCCCATGGTCTGGCCTTTGTGGCGCGCTGGAATGGGCAGACAAACGGCGATTTTGCCTATTCCGTGGCCGAGCATTCATTGCTGGTAGAAGAAATCTATGGCCGGATCGCACCCAATGCCCCGGTGAAATGGCAGCTGGCCGCGCTGCTGCACGATGCGCCGGAATATGTGATCGGTGACATGATCTCGCCCGTCAAATCCGCCGTCGGCCCGGGCTATGGCGCGCTGGATGATCGCCTGATGGCAGCGATCCACATCCGGTTCGGGCTACCTGCCGAGGTGCCGAAGGCGGTGAAACGGCAGATCAAGAAGGCCGACAAGATCAGCGCCTGGATGGAGGCAACCCAGATCGCAGGGTTTTCCGAAACTGAGGCGACGAAGTTCTTCGGGAGGCCGGATAAGGCCATTATGGACGGTTTAAAGATCACACTGCGCCCCCCGGTTGAGGTGCGACTGGCTTACACCCGGCGGCATCAACAGCTGCTGGGCAATCTTTGAACGCAGCGTTCAAACTAATCCGCCTGCTGTTCAACCTTCTGAATGATGCGTCCTTCAGACTCGTGGGCCGACCATCGGACAGGCGTGGCGGTCACGCTTTTGATCGTCGTTTTACCTTCGGATTTTTGAACTTCCGCCTGCAATATCACGCTGCTTGCGATATCTTCATGGGCAAATCCCCAAAGCAAGCTACCCAGCGAATAGGCTATAGGCACCGTTTTGTCGGCGTCAGATTTTAGCCGATAAAGCTGAACCGGCTGGGGCACATGCGGGTGGTGGCACACGATGATATCTGCGCCAAATTCAGCCAATTCCTCAGCTGCTTTCTGCTGTGCACGGCGTGGAAACAGCTCGAATTCGTGACCCCAATGAAGGATCGCAATGACCAAATCGCATTCGACGGCCTTTGCATTTGATATCTGCGTCTTCAGAAGCTCGATATCCGGCGGCTGGTGCTTTGAGGTCAGCTTGGCCAGATTGACATTGTACCCATGTCCGTCGGGCAGCGTTTGACCGTTGGTTCCAAACGCGCAGGAGGCAAAACCGATCTTGATTCCATTCCGTTCAATCACATTGACTGCGCCGGGATCAGCCGGGGCTTTGCTTATCCCAGTCGCCATGATGTTTCGTTTGGCCAGTGTGGCCAATGTCGTTTCGACGCCTTCAACGCCCATGTCGAAGATATGATTATTTGCCAAATTCAAGACGTCTATCGCCCGCCCCTTATGGCTGGTCAATGCATCGAACTGATCCTCTGACGCACATTCAACAGGAGGGCCCGCATCGCCGATTACTTCATCCACCAGAGGTTGGGTTGTAACAGGCGATTCATAGTTGGCGATGACGATATCGTTCTTGAACAAAAGGTCTTCGATCTGTGCGTAAACCTGATCCTGCGCGGGCTCAGCCCGATGCGTGCGCAGGATATCCCCGGCAAAACTCAGCGTGAGTGTGTCAACACTTTCACCCTCCGCGCGCGGCGCAAGCTGAGCATGCTTTGCTTGCATGAATTCGGACGTTTGTAGACCGGGTTCGGGCAATTGCACCGGGTTTTTGCTTTTGTAGACCCAATAGAGATTGTCCAACAAATTCATCTCAGAGACTTCGCCCGCCGCCCCTTTACGCGGGCGCGCCCAAAACCCAAATGTTTCTGCGGATTTTGTCACCAGCGCGACAATCCCGTTCAAAACGGGATTGGAAATTTTCAGCGCCTCATACGGCGTGTTGGGCAATAGGGACACTGGGGCTTCTCACTTATCGTTTCCAAACCTTGGTGCGCATGCAGATCACCAACATGCGCAGGTTCTCGCGGTAGCATAAATAGGGTTAACAAAACGATACTCAGAATAATGTGAAGCTGTAAATCCGTTGCACGCCCAGACCAAAAAACGCGACCAAAACGGTCGCGCGGATTATTTTCACCGGTTGGCAGGGGCGGGTCGACCAGACACCAGCCTGGCCATGCGAACCCGTCAGCGCGGACTGCGTTTGGCCAAAATGCGCTGCAACGTCCGACGATGCATGTTCAGACGCCGTGCGGTTTCTGACACGTTGCGATCACACAGCTCGTAAACACGTTGGATATGTTCCCAGCGCACGCGATCCGCGCTCATTGGGTTTTCCGGCGGCGGCGGCATCTCATCCCCTTTGGCCAATAGGGCATTTGTGATGTCTGTGGCATCCGCTGGTTTCGACAAATAATCCGTCGCCCCGATCTTGACCGCAGCAACTGCGGTGGCAATCGCGCCATACCCGGTCAGAACCACAACCCGGCTGTCAGGGCGTTTTTCACGCAGCACTTCGACCACGTCGAGTCCATTGCCATCCTCAAGCCTGAGATCGACAACCGCATAGGCAGGCGGACGGGCGGTGGAGATGGCGCGACCAGCGGCAACGGAACCGGCGGTTTCAACCTCGAACCCGCGTTTTTCCATGGCCTTTGCCAGACGTCTCAGAAACGGCTCATCATCATCCACCAGAAGCAGGGATTTGTCCGGGCCGATATCAAGCTGAGAAGGATCTGCCATTCTTGGGTCTTTCCGTTATTTCATGCCTTTGGCTTGAACATGAGTAATAGCAGCGCCGCACTAAAGGTCAAACCGCCTTATCGTCAGGAGGTCTGATCAAGAAAGCAGCCGATTTTGTCAGCCATTTGTTCGGCCGTTTCATCGCGCTTGAAAAACTCCAGAAATCCATCTTCGGGCGTGACCAGATAGGTAAAGGTCGAATGGTCAACAAGATAGTATTCGTCACTTTGGTCATGCACCTTGTAGTAGGTCTTGTAGGCCTGGCTGGCGGCTTTGACCTGTTCGGGCGATCCGGTCAGGGCGATCAGCCTCTCGTGCAGATTGAACGCATAGTCGGCCACCACCTCGGGCGTATCCCGATCCGGGTCGATGGAAATGAACAGAGGCGTCACCGATTGCCCGCGCTCGGCCAGAATATCCACCGCATCAGCATTGCGGGACATGTCAAACGGGCACACGTCGGGGCAGAAGGTATAACCAAAGTAAATCAGCGTTGGTTCGGTAATCACATCTGCGTCAGTGACTGTCTCGCCTTTACCATTGACCAGCTCAAAGGGCCCGCCGATCGTCGCTGTCCCGCCTGCGATCTGGCTGGAGCGGCATTGCGCATACTTGTCATCTGACCCCGTTCCTCGCGTCAAAAACCACATGGCCCCAAGGCCCACGGCCAATACTACGGTTGCTAGAATTGCATAAAGGCGGGTCATGGCGAATATCCATACGCAAGGGATTGTTGATCGTTCCGGCCGGGACACCTATCAAGATGAACAGCCGATGCAACAGGACATAATCGACCCATGGCAGATTCCAACCAGACGTTTTGGCGCGGCCAGGAACGCAGCAGCTGGATCCGGCTGCGCACATTGATCCTGTTGCGCTGGGTGGCCATCGTGGGTCAGATCACTGCGATCACGGTGGCGCAACAAACCTATCATGTGCAGCTTGAACTTGGGCTGTGCTATCTGGCCGTTGGTGTCTCGGTCATCGGGAACCTGATCGCGATCTTCCTGTTTCCGCAGAACAAGCGCCTGTCCGAGTTCGAAAACTTCCTGATGGTGCTGTTTGACCTGCTGCAACTGGCGTTTCTGTTGTATCTAACCGGCGGCTTGAACAACCCGTTTGCCTTGCTGCTGTTGGGGCCCGTCACGATTTCGGCCAATGTCATGAGCACGCGGTCCACCCTGATCGTTGGCGGTGTCGCGATCATACTTGCTACCTTGCTGGCCGAATTTCACCTGCCCCTGCGTACCGATATCGGGGTCATTCTGCGCATTCCCGATATTCTTCTGTTCGGCAACTGGGCGGCCATCATCATCGCCATCGTCTTCATTGGCGCTTATTCCCACCGTGTCAGTTCCGAAGTGCAATCCATGTCCGAGGCGCTATCGGCCGCACATATGGCGCTGGCGCGCGAACAAAAGCTGACCGATCTGGGCGGCGTTGTCGCTGCCGCTGCGCATGAGTTGGGGACACCGCTGGCCACGATCAAACTGACAAGTTCCGAACTGATCGAAGAGCTTGAGGATCGCCCCGATCTGAAAGATGACGCCGCCCTGATCCGCGAGCAAGCCGATCGCTGCCGCGATATCCTGCGTGATATGGGCCGGGCCGGTAAGGATGATTTGCATTTGCGCCAGGCCCCGATTTCGACCGTTATCCACGAGGCCGCCGAACCGCATATCGAACGCGGCAAGCTGGTTCATTTTGTCGAAGGCCCGGCGCAGGATGGGGATGTGCAGCAACCCTCGATCCTGCGAAAGCCCGAAATCATTCACGGGTTGCGCAATCTGATCCAGAATGCTGTGGATTTTTCACGCGCCAATGTCTGGGTCGAGGCGCATTGGACCACGGATCAGATCACCGTTAGCATCATGGATGACGGGCGCGGATATCCTTCACACCTGATTGGCCGGATCGGCGATCCGTTCATGCGTCGCAGGCGGGCCGAGACCGACCAACGCACGCGCCCCGAATACGAAGGGATGGGGTTGGGCCTGTTTATCGCCAAAACCCTGCTGGAACGCAGTGGCGCCGAGCTTGAGTTTGCCAATGGCTCAGACCCCTATCAGCATTTGTCAGATAATCCGGAACATCGGGGGGCCATCGTGCGTGTTTCGTGGCCGCGCAAATTGATTGACGCACAGAAAGGCGACACGCCGGTGCCATCCGGCAGCAACCAGCGCATTCGGGCCTGAGTTAACAGTGCGTTAACCAATCGGAGCCATAGTCTGATCCCAGCACGTATTCTGGCATGGGGTTTCCTATGGCTGACTGGATCATCCTGGCCACAATCAGCTTGGTTTCATGTTGTCTGGCCGTTCAATGGCTGCTGCCGCGGCGGCCGCGGCGGGATGACAGCTATGGACTGTTCTCAAACTCGTCCCTGTTTGACGCCGTCTTCCTGTTCGACGGGGATCGGTTGATCAGCCATTCAGACATCGCCCTGGCCGGCTTTGACGATGTTAAAAACTGGAACGGGCTACGCCGCCTGCTGCAACGGGATTTTCCGACCTTCCCAGAAACGCCTGATCTGGTGCGCGATCAGGGCAATCTTGTTGTCTCGGCCATCGATTGCACAGTCGAGCGTGAGGTTCTGTGCGAATGGATCGACGGAATTGTCCGGGTGCAACTGCACGAACCCACCCGACCAACTGAAACACATATGCACGACCCCAATGACCCGATCCGGCATGCGATGGATCAGGCCCCCTATCCGGTTTGGCTGCTGGATCACAATGGGCAGGTCAGATGGTGCAACACCGCCTATATTGCGGTTGCGCGCAAGGCACGTGGCCCAGATGTGGATCTGACCGCGCCTTTGTTTTCCAATACCGCCGACAAACCGGGGCCCAGCGGCAAAGCCCGTGTCGCGGTCAAGGTTGACGACTGCGACAGTCAGCTTTGGTTCGATCTGACGCAGGTTGAGGGCGAACAAGGTTGCCTGTGTTATGCCGTCGACATCAATGCCATTGTCGAGGCTGAGACCGCTCAGCGCAAATTCGTACAGACGATGACAAAAACCTTTGCACAACTGTCAATTGGCCTGGCTATCTTCGACCGCAACCGTCAACTGGCCCTGTTCAACCCGGCGCTGATCAATCTGACGACATTGCCGCCTGACTTCTTGAGCTGTCGCCCAAACCTGTCCAGCTTTTTTGACATGCTGCGCGAACAACACATGATGCCAGAGCCGAAGAATTACCGCTCGTGGCGCAATCAGATGAACGATTTGCTCGAAGCGGCCGAGGACGGAAACTATCAGGAAACCTGGTCTTTGCCCTCAGGATCGGTCTATTCGGTCAGCGGGCGGCCACATCCGGATGGCGCAGTGGCTTTTTTGTTCGAAGACATCACGGCCGAGATCACGTTGACCCGCCGTTTCCGATCAGAGATGGATCTGATGCAATCCATCTTCGACAAGCTGGCAGACGCGATCGCGGTGTTTGCCGATGACGGCACGCTTGCGTTTACCAACTACACTTATCAGCAGCTTTGGGGTGATCCGGCAGATGCGGGTTTTCAGGCGGAAACAGTCATGGATGTCACCCGCAAATGGCAGGAACGTTGCGTTGCCACGCCTGTCTTGGGCGAAATTCGCGATTTCGTTGAAATGCGCGATAACCGGGCCGAATGGACGGCCGAGATTGGTATGCGCGACGGCACTAAATTGGACTGCACCATAACCCCGATGCAAAATGGCGCGACCATCGTCCGATTTGGCCATGAGGCGCTGATCGGCAAGCAGCCCCCAATCGAACAAATCAGCGCCTGAACCGGGTTGCAGCCGCCCGGTCGTGGGGCCATTGTGGCGGCATGACGACACCGCCCCATTCCATGACCCTGTCTTCACCCGAAGAAACGTTGGTTTTGGCCACCCGATTGGGGGCAAAATTGGCCGCTGGAGATGTTCTGCTGCTGGAAGGTCCGATTGGCAGCGGTAAAACCCATTTCGCCCGCAACCTGATCCAATCTCTGATGCAGGTGCCCGAGGACGTGCCTTCACCTACATTTACTCTGGTACAGGCCTATGACACCGCTGCGGGCGAAATCTGGCACTGCGATCTCTACCGGCTCAGCTCGGTCGATGAGGTTGAGGAACTGGGCCTGATCGATGCCTTTGATACCGCAATCTGCCTTGTCGAATGGCCCGATAAGCTCGGCCCCTCAGCCCCGCGGTCGGCGTTAACCATCGCCTTTGCGACAGATCCGAATGAAGCCGAAACACGGCATCTGAGGCTTACATGGTCAGATCCGAAATGGGCGCATACGCTGGAGGCGATCACATGACAAACCGGGCCGTATTGGCCGAGGCCCTGATCGCGCAGACACCATGGGCTGGTGCCCAGCGCGCGCATCTGGCCGGGGATGCCTCGAACCGACAATATGAACGGCTGACCGACCCGGCAACCGGTCGGACTGCCGTTCTGATGGATGCACCACCAGAAAAGGGTGAGGATGTCGACGCATTTGTGCGTGTGGCCAACTACCTGCGCTCGGTCGGGCTGAATGCACCGGAAATCTATGCGGAAGACTCCGAATTTGGCTTTCTGCTGCTGGAAGATTTGGGCGACGATCTGTTTGCGCGTGTTCTGGACCATGATCCGGCCAAAGAACGGCAGCTTTACAAGGCCGCGACCGATGTTCTGGTTCATCTGCATCAGGCGCCACTACTCTCATTGCAGTCATATGACCCGGCGCTGATGACCGACCTTTCGGCACTGTCGTTCACCAAGTATGCCCAAGGCATTCAGGGCGGTTATGACCACGCAGCGATGAACCGGTTTCAAACTCGATTCTCGGACCTGCTGCATCAGGAAACTTCGGGCCCAAAGGTTGTCATCCAGCGGGACTATCACGCCGAGAATCTGATCTGGTTTCCAGGCAGGGAAGGCGTGCAGCGCGTCGGATTACTGGACTTCCAACTGGCGATGCTCGGGCACCCGGCCTATGATCTGGTGTCGCTGTTGCAGGATGTGCGCCGCTCGGTTTCCGCAGGAACCGAAATGCAGATGATCAATCGCTACATCACCGCCTCTGGTGCGAATGATCACGACTTCAGAACTGCTTATGCGGTGCTTGGGGCACAGCGAAATCTGCGCATATTGGGCGGATTCTCTCGTCTAGCCATGGACTATGGCAAGCCGAAATACATCGATCTGATCCCGGCTACCTGGTCCCATTTGATGCGCGATCTGGAACACCCCGCCCTGATCCCAGTTGCCCAATTGCTGCGGGACGCCTTACCCGAACCGACGCCCGACAATCTGGCCAAGCTGAGGGCCGCATGAACGACATTCCAACCGCTGTCATGATGTTTGCTGCCGGGTTTGGAACCCGGATGGGAGAGTTGACGAAGGATCGCCCCAAACCGCTGATCGAAGTGGCAGGCGGGGCCTTGATCGATCACGCGCTCGATCATGTTGAGGCGCTGGGTCCGGAACGTGTTGTGGCCAACCTGCACTACCGCGCCGATCAACTGGACGCGCACCTGACACCCAAGGGCGTGCTGCTCTCGCGGGAAGAACCCGATATCCTGGAAACCGGCGGCGGGTTACGAGCCGCCTTACCCCTGTTACGTTCGAACCCGGTTTTCACAATGAACACAGATGCCATCTGGGCCGGTCCAAACCCATTGATCTTGCTGCAAACGGCCTGGGACCCCGAGCGCATGGATGCGCTGCTGATGTGCGTCCCTATCGGGCGCACCGTTGGCCATGATGGGGATGGGGATTTCACCGCCGATGCGGATGGTCGGATCACACGCGGGCCGGGACTGGTCTATGGCGGGGCGCAGATCATCAAGACCGATGGGCTAAAGGATTTCGCGGAACCAGCCTTTTCGTTGAACCTGCTTTGGAACCAGATGCAGGCGCAGGGCCGACTGTTTGCGGCCGAGTATCCCGGCCGCTGGTGCGATGTCGGGCGACCCGAAGGGATCGCTCTGGCCGAGGGGCTGCTGGCCGATGTTTGACCCCAGCCCCCTGCCCCGTGTCTTTGCCGTTCCGCCCGGTACCGATTTTCCCAAGGCGCTGGTCAATGGGTCGCGGCAGCGCAGCAACGGCCCACCCGAAGCGTTGGCTCGCGTGCAACTTGTGGTTAATACCCGCCGAATGGCGCGCCGCGTGCGGGACCTGTTCGATCAGGGACCCCCATGTTTGCTGCCCCGACTGTCTTTAGTCACTGATCTGGGAGAAAGCGCCGATCTGGCACAAACTCCACCTGCCATTCCACCACTGCGGCGTCGGCTGGAACTGACACAGCTGGTCGCCAAACTGTTGGACCAACAGCCGGATTTGGCAGCGCGGGCTTCGCTGTTCGATCTGTCCGACAGCCTGGCCGCATTGATTGATGAGATGCAGGGCGAAGGCGTGCATCCCGACACCATCCGTCAGCTGGATGTCAGTGATTTGTCCGGGCATTGGGCGCGCGCGCAGGCCTTTATCGGGATCGCCGATCACTTTGTCGAGGCGGGCGATCAGGCGATGGATGCACAGGCCCGACAACGCCGGGTCGTTGAGGCCCTGATTGCGCGGTGGGCAGAGGCGCCGCCTCAACACCCAATCATTCTGGCGGGCTCGACTGGATCGCGCGGCACCACGTTGATGCTGATGCAGGCCATCGCGCGACTACCGCAGGGGGCATTGATCCTGCCAGGGTATGATTTTGATCAGCCAGAACCCGTTTGGGATCGTCTGGACGAGGCGCTGATCTCGGAAGACCATCCTCAGTTCCGGTTCCGAAAGCTGATGCGAGAGTTGGATCTAACCCCGGATCAAATCGAACCCTGGACACGCGAACAGCCTCCCTCGCCTGCGCGTAACAGATTGGTATCATTAGCGTTACGCCCCGCGCCAATCACTGATGCCTGGATGTCCGAAGGGCCGAAGCTGACGGATCTGGATCAGGCAACCAAAGACTTGACACTGGTCGAGGCGGATTCACCCCGATCCGAAGCACTGGCCATCGCGTTGCGTCTGCGTGAGGCCGCCGAAACCGGCCAGACGGCCGCGCTGATCACCCCCGACAGGATGCTGACCAGGCAAGTCAGCGCAGCGCTGGATCGGTGGAACATTCTGCCCGATGACAGTGCGGGCCTGCCCTTGCAGCTGTCACCTCCGGGCCGGTTCCTGCGTCATGTTGCGGGCCTGTTTGCCCGACGTCTGGACGGTGAGGCGCTGCTGACTCTGCTGAAACACCCGCTCTGCCATGACGGTGGGGATCGGGGCGCCCATCTGCTACAGACCCGCGATCTGGAACTGGACCTGCGTCGCCATGGTCCCCCGTTTCCGGATCGTGTCAGCATGACGGCTTCGGCCATCCGCACTGAAGCGTCCACCGACTGGATCGCCTGGGTTGGTCAGCATCTCTGCGATCAGCAGGTCTCGGGCATGCATCCGCTTTCCGATTGGGTCACAAGGTTACGGGATCTGGCCGAAGCGATCTCGGCTGGCTCTGCTGGTGAACAAGGTACGCTCTGGGACAAGAACGCGGGCCAGAAGGCGTTGGGCGTCCTGACCGCCCTGCAAGTTGAGGCCCAGTATGGCGGCCCGATGACCGCGCATGATTTTGCCGACCTTCTGGGGGCATTGCTGGCCGGAGAAGAGGTGCGCGACCGCGATGCCCCACATCCTCATATCATGATCTGGGGCACGCTTGAGGCGCGGGTGCAAGGGGCCGATCTGCTGATCCTTGGCGGGTTGAACGAAGGCAGCTGGCCCGAAGCCCCAGCGCCGGACCCCTGGCTGAACCGTCAGATGCGCGATAAGGCGGGCCTATTGTTGCCAGAACGCCGGATCGGCCTTTCGGCGCATGATTTTCAGCAAGCAATCGGCGCGCCCGAGGTCTGGCTGACCCGCGCAACCCGTTCGGATGATGCACAAACCGTACCCTCGCGCTGGTTGAACCGCCTGACCAATCTGCTGAATGGTCTGCCGGATCAGGGAGGGCAGGCGGCACTGTATGATATGAAGGCGCGGGGGAATACATATCTGAGTTGGGCCAAGACACTGGAACAAGCGCCTCGGATTGACCCGGCACCCCGTCCATCTCCGCGCCCTCCGGCTGCTGCGCGGCCGCGCCAGTTGTCGGTAACAGAAATCAAACGCCTGATCCGCGATCCTTATGCGATCTACGCCAAACATGTGCTGCGCCTAAGGCCGCTTGATCCTTTGGTGCAAGCCCCGGATGCCCTGCTGCGTGGGATCGTTGTTCATGAAATCCTTGAACATTTTGTCAAGGAAAGTGTGTTGGACACCGCTCTGCTGACACGCGAGAATTTCCTGAGACGCGCCCACGATTTGTTGGAAAAGCACGTCGCATGGCCCACCGCCCGCAAGCTTTGGCTGGCGCGGCTGGACCGAATTGCCGACGATTTTCTGCGTGCCGAGACTACCCGGCGCGGTGATGGCGGGCCGGTGGCCTTTGAAGCTGTAATGAAACTGGCGCTTACTCCACTAGATTTCACCATTGCCGGGCGCGCCGACCGGATTGACCGCAACAGCCGGGGTGCGTTGCGGATCATCGATTACAAAACTGGCGTGCCGCCGAGTGAAGGCCAGCAGGCCAAGTTCGACAAGCAGTTGCTGATCGAGGCGGCGATGGCCGAGCAAGGAGCCATTGAAGGGATCGATCCAACGAATGTGGCCGAGGCAATCTTTATCGGGATGGGTGGCAGTTACAAAGAAGTCGCAGCCCCGTTGATCAAGGAACCAACGGATAAGGTTCTGGCAGATCTGAAACAGCTCATTTCCGCCTATTTAGAGCCTGATCAGGGGTTTTCATCCCGCCGGATGCTGCACAAGGACACAGATATCGGCGATTATGATCATCTGGCGCGGTTCGGTGAATGGGACCGTTCTGCCGAGACCCGGCCAGAGGATCTGACATGACCCCGCGCAATGATGCGACTGAGCGGCAAGTGCAAGCCGCGCGCCCCGATGCCTCAACCTGGCTGGCTGCCAATGCGGGCTCGGGCAAGACACGGGTTCTGACCGACCGCGTGGCACGGCTGTTGCTGGATGGGGTACAGCCGCAGCACATCCTGTGCCTGACCTACACCAAGGCTGCGGCCAGTGAGATGCAGAACCGTCTGTTCAAGCGTCTTGGCGAATGGGCTATGCTGGACAACCACAGCCTTGAAAGCGAACTGGTCGATCTGGGAGTAACAGGAGCGATTAACCCAGATCGATTGGCACAGGCGCGGACCCTGTTCGCCCGCGCTATCGAAACACCGGGTGGGCTGAAAATTCAGACGATCCACTCGTTTTGCGCCTCACTTCTGCGTCGTTTCCCGCTGGAAGCGGGTGTCAGCCCTCAATTTGCAGAAATGGAAGACCGAGCGGCCGCACTGTTGCGCGATGAAATCATCGAAGATTTCGCCGAAGGCCCTCAGGCTTCGCTGATCGAAGATGTGGCCCAGTTTATCACCGATACTGGATTTGACAGGCTGACAGCGGCGGTAACCCAAAGGCGAAGCTTGTTTGATCAACCTTTGCAGTGGTCCGACTTTCTGGATCGGTATGGTTTGCCCGATAGGTTTGATGAAAATAGCCTGCTGTCCCAAGTATTTATAGGCGGAGAGGTTGAGCTGATTCAATCAATCCTGCCTGCGCTTACCGAAAGCGGCGGCAACAATGCCAAGGCGGCGGAAAAACTAGCCGGGGTTACCGAGACTCGATTAACGCAATTGCCAATACTCGAAGGGGTTTTCCTGACCGGAAAGGCAGCGAAAGAGCCGTTTTCGGCCAAGATTGGCAGTTTCCCCACAAAAGCGCTGCGCGAGGGCGCGCTGGCCGACCGGATGCCTCAGCTAGAGGCCCTGATGTTACGGATCGAAACGGCACGGGAACAGCGTCTTGCGTTGGTCGCTGCCCAGAAAACCGCCGTTTTGCACCGATTTGCAACCGCCTTCCTGCCGGAATATGAGCGTCGCAAACAGCTGCGCGGTTGGCTGGACTTCGACGATCTGATCCTGCGCGCGCGGCAAGTGCTGAACGACCCGGCAGTCGCGGAATGGGTGCTGTATCGTCTGGATGGCGGCATCGACCACATTCTGGTGGACGAAGCACAAGACACCAGCCCAGACCAATGGGACGTGATCGAGAAACTTGCGCAGGAATTCACCAGCGGGGAAGGGGCCCGGTCGGGGGTCGAGCGCACGATTTTCGTGGTCGGGGATAAAAAACAATCGATCTATTCGTTCCAAGGCGCAGACCCGCAAGCCTTTGATCGGATGCAGGCAGAGTTTGGGCAGAAACTGGCGGAATCAGGCTCTAAGTTGGAGAAATCCGAACTTGCTTATTCCTTTCGTTCCTCAAGCGCGATCCTATCTTTGGTCAATATTCTGTTTGAAGAGCATGCTGAAGCGGGTTTCCAGGACGAGGCGCTTCACATTGCTTTCAAGGAAGGCCTGCCAGGGCGTGTCGATCTTTGGCCGGCTATCGAGAAGGTCGAGGATGATGAAGACGGCGACTGGACCGACCCCGTAGACCGGCCCGGATCGCGCCATCACACGGTTCTTCTCGCCGACCAGATTGCATCATCAATCCAGGAAATGATCGAAGGCGATGTGACGATCCCCGAAGATGGTCAAGAACCCGGCACATTTGTGCGCCGCAAAATACAACCGGGTGATTTTCTGATCCTTGTTCAGCGCCGCTCGGACCTGTTTGCCGAGATTATACGCGCATGCAAGACCAAAAAGCTGCCCATAGCAGGGGCGGATCGGTTGAAAGTGGGTGCAGAACTGGCGGTCAAAGACCTGGCAGCGTTGCTGAGCTTTCTCGCCACGCCCGAGGATAGCCTGTCGCTGGCCACCGTTCTGAAATCCCCATTGTTCGGCTGGACCGAACAGGCGTCGTTTGATCTGGCCCATCGACGGCAGGAAACCTACCTTTGGGCCGCATTGCGCAACCGGGCAGAAGAATTCCCCGAAACGCTCGCCATGCTCAACGATTTGCGCAGCCAAATCGACTTTCTGCGCCCTTATGACCTGATCGAGCGCATTTTGACCCGACACGATGGGCGGCGAAAGCTGCTTGGGCGGCTCGGGGCCGAAGCGGAGGATGGGATCAATGCCCTGCTATCGCAGGCCTTGGCCTATGAACGGACCGATATTCCCAGCCTGACCGGCTTTCTGGTCTGGATGCAGACCGATGATCTGGAAATCAAACGGCAGATGAGCGGTGTGGGCAACATGATCCGCGTCATGACGGTGCATGGCTCAAAAGGGTTAGAAGCGCCCATTGTGATCCTGCCCGACACCGGAAAACGCCAGGCCCCGCGCGATGCTGAGATCATGGTCGCAGACGGGACCCCACTTTGGAAGGTTCCGGCGGATGCCTCACCCAAACTGATCGCTCGGGCGCGGGACGAGGCGCGCAACCGAGAAGAAAACGAGCGGTTGCGTCTACTCTATGTGGCTCTAACACGGGCTGAAAAGTGGTTGATCGTGGCGGCGGCGGGCGATGTCGGCAAGGATGGGTCCAGCTGGTATCAGATGGTTGAGGCCGCGATGGCGCGGGCAGGGGCAACACAACTGGACGGAACAAATACGCGGCGGTTGGCGCATGGTGACTGGGACACATTACCCCTTGTCGCGCATTCAGAACCGCAGGAACCAAACCTCGATCTGCCCGAATTCTACAAATCACCCGCGCAAGATGCGCCTCAGACCCCAGAATCCCTCAGCCCATCCGATCTGGGCGGGGCCAAGGCGCTACCTGGTGACGCGGGTCAGGATGAAGACGCCGCAAAGCTGCGCGGCACGCGGCTGCATCTGCTGCTGGAACATTTGCCCGGTACGGCGCAGTATAGCTGGCCCGAGCTTTGCGCCCGCGTTCTGCCCGATATGCAGGACGGGGAACGAAATGAGCTGCTGGCCGAAGCCACAGCAGTTCTGACGACCGCACATCTGGAATCCATATTCGCGCCCGATGCGCTGGCTGAGGTTCCCGTGTCTGCCGACCTAAACGGGCAGCGCATGCATGGGATTATCGACCGGTTGATCGTGACCGACACCGAAGTGCATGTGATTGATTTCAAATCAAATGCTACGGTCCCCGTATCCGCCGAAGCCTGCCCCGAAGGTCTGCTGCGGCAGATGGGCGCCTACGCGCAGGCACTGGCTCAGATCTATCCTGATAAGACCATCCGCACCGCGATCCTTTGGACGCGCAACGCTGAACTGATGTGGCTGCCACACGATCTTGTGACGGGCGCGCTGGCCCGCACCCAGATATCTTGACCTTCCCCACGGCGGCACCTACGTTCTGATCCCAAGTTTACCCCATTCAGGAGACAGAATATGTCGACCGTTGCCGTTACCGACGACACCTTTGACGCCGAAGTCAAGAACTCGGCCGTTCCCGTAGTTGTGGACTTCTGGGCCGAATGGTGCGGCCCCTGTAAGCAGATCGGCCCCGCGCTGGAAGAATTGGCCGCCGAGTATGGCGATAAGTTAAAGATTGCCAAGGTCGATGTGGACAGCAACCCAAACGCGGCCGCGGCCATGGGCGTGCGTGGTATCCCGGCATTATTCATCTTCAAGGACGGTCAGGTGGTCTCGAACCGCGCGGGCGCGGCGCCCAAGGCCGCTCTGCAAAGCTGGATTGACGAATCCATCTGATCCGATTGGGATTAGAAAATGATCAAAGGCGCCTGTACCGGGCGCCTTTTTTGTTGAAAGGCCGGAGAAGGCAGATGGCAAAAACAAGGGTATTGGTGGAATTCGGTATGGGAACGTCCCTGCGCCGTGCGGATTACACCGAAGCTGCGCTGCGCGCGATCAAGGACGCGCTGTGGCATAATTCGATCAACATGGCTGAGCTGTTCGGCTTTCCCAAAGAGGCGATGATCATCGATGTCGAAATCGGGGTGCAGCAGCCCGAACAGGTGGATGCCGATAAGCTTTTGGCTGTGTTTCCGTATGGAACCCCCAGCATCACGGTTGCCAAAGGCGGCCTTGATATCGAGAAACCGGGCGGACAGGGCCTAACGGTGATCGCCAATGCAGCGTTGGCCGTTTCTTTTGATATGGAGGCCGCGCAATGAGCGAACAGCGCATCATTCTTGAGATGGGCATGGGGAATGACCTTTATGGTCAGGATTACACCAAAGCTGCACGAAGGGCGGTACAGGATGCACTGCACCATTCCTCGATCACGTTGTTTTCGAACCTTGGGATCGATCACGCCGAGATGCGGGTGCAGGTGACAATTGGTGTGCAAAATCCCGAACAAGTCGATTGTGATCTGGTCGCAGCTGATCTTCCACGCGGCAAGGCCGAGGTGCGCGCGGTTCTGGGTGGGCAAGATGTGGTGGATACGGCTGCTGGCACGCGGCACGTGGTTGCAACCGCCGCGATTGAGGCCTTTGTGCCATCTCAGATCGGGAATTATATCCAGAACTGACAAAGAAAAAGCCGCTCGGATATCCGGGCGGCTGTTCTGATTTGGTGATCCGGTCGAAGGATCAGAGCTTCGCGATATCCGCGCGAACCAAGCCGATGTCTTCCAGCTGAGCGTCGGTCAGCTCGGACAGAAGCTTGCGGGTTTTGCGACTCTTGTTCCATTCAACAACGGTTTCAAAAGCGTTCGAGAACGCGTCCACTACGTGCAGGATGGTAGCTGCTCCGAGCGGCGCATGAATATTTGCAGTGGTTGCCATGTGCGCAGTCCTTGGATTTGAAACAGCCGACCCGTTGTCGGTTGTAAGCCCCATGTAGGATGCGCGACCCGGACTCACAATTGCTTGTTTGACAGTCCCGATCTGCATCCATTGCATATCTTTTACGCAGTTTTAGAACGGGTTGCGCCGATCCTGCGTCCGGCCCATATATAGCGACAAGCAGAACGGAGGCTTTCATGGCAGACAGCGATTTCCCCGGTTGGCACGGTACGACCATCATCGGCGTCAAGAAAGGCGGGCAGGTTGTCATTGCCGGGGACGGGCAGGTCAGCCTGGGCCAGACCGTAATCAAGGGCACCGCCCGCAAGGTGCGCCGCCTGTCGCCCGGTGGGTTCGAGGTGGTTGCTGGTTTTGCCGGATCAACTGCCGACGCCTTCACGCTGCTGGAGCGACTGGAAGCCAAGCTTGAAGCCACACCCGGCCAACTGGCCCGCGCCTCGGTAGAGCTGGCTAAGGACTGGCGTACCGACAAGTACCTGCAAAAGCTTGAGGCGATGCTGATTGTCACCGATGGCAAAGACCTGCTGGTGATCACCGGGGCAGGCGACGTGCTGGAGCCCGAGCATAACGTGGCTGCCATCGGATCAGGCGGGAACTTTGCGCTCGCCGCAGCCCGCGCGCTGATGGACAGCGACAAAGAGGCCGAGCAGGTGGCGCGCGAAGCGATGGCGATTGCTGCGGATATCTGTGTCTATACAAACGGCAATCTGACGGTTGAGACGATCTAGGACGTTTTACGTAAACCCAAAAACAATGCATCAAAATGCGCGTTCGACCGTAGGGAGAGGCAGCGTATTTCGAAACAAAATCAAACGAAAATTATCTCAGGCGAGTAGCGCCTTGATCTCCTTCCCTTTCCAGCGGCGGTGCATCCCGATCAAGCCGAAAATCGCGGCAATGACCACGATGTAATAGGGCACGCGGATGTCGATGCTCATCAGCCCGCCGCCAATCAGCGACATGATGCCTCCGGCCAAACAGAACACGGCAGTAGTCACGCCCATGACCCAGCCCTGATCGGTCTCGCTGACGCTGGACGAGAACAGGCCCAGCAGGGTCGGGTAGGCGACGCCGAACAGAAAATAGAACAGGAAAACCGGCACATAGCTGAGCACACCGTTGGGGCTGAAGGCAAAAGCCAGCCCGCAGATCACCATGGCGATCAGCGATGTGTAGATGATCGAATGCTTGCTGAACCGCTCTTGCGCGGGTTTGACGAGGAAGGTGCTGGAGAACGCCAGCGCAACGCCGATCACCACCATGGCCACGCTGCCGCCGATTACCCCGTAGCCAAAGCGACTGGTTAAAAAGTTGTCGACAAAGACATAGAAGGTCACGTTGGCGATCATGAAGAAGGAATAGACCGGCAGGATTTTCAGAACCATCGGGTGGCCGCGCACCGCGATCAGGCTGTCAGCGATGTCGCGCGGGCGGAAGACAAAGGGTTCGCGGTCTGTGCGAGTGTCCTTGAAAAATGTCATCACCAGGAAGATAGCGACCATCACCAGAACGAAGGCCCCGTAGAACGGGGTTTTCAGGGTAGCATAACTGCCCAGCAGGGCGGCATCTGACAGGACGGCCCCAATAATCGGGCCGCCCACAAGGCCAAAGCTAACGCCAGTCACGATATACCCCATGTTTCGGTCTCGGTCGGCGGCATCGGTGCTGCCATCAATCATCGCCGCCTGCGCGATGGGCTGGTTGCCGGCAGTGAAGCCTGTGATCGAACGCCCGACGATCAGCATCAGCAGGCTGTTCATATAAAGCGCCGCAATGGTCAGGGCATAACCCACCAACGCCCCGCCCAGACAGACCAGCAAAGCGTTCTTACGCCCGATGGAATCTGAGACTTTCGAGACATAAACCACGCCAAGAAACCAAGATAGGAAGAAACACCCGATCACGAGACCATAGTAAAAATGCCGTCGCCCCTCGGGTGTGTTGTCCGGCAGAAACCCGGATTTGGTCTCCATGATCAGTGAGTTGATAATGGGAAACACCAACCCCTGTCCGATCAGGTCTACAAACACCACAAACAACAGGGTGATCTTGGCGATTTTCGTCATCTCTGCACTCCTGACCCACAAGGCATTGAAATCACTGTATCAGAGCGGGCGCGCTTCACCTATAGAAAGCATTGCAAACCGGAGGGTGCGTTGCTAACCAACGCTGCCAATGAAGCCACTTGGTTGTTTTCATGCCTCACATGATTACCTAAGCCAAAGTTTTGACCTGCCGACCGAAAGGACTGCGCCTTGACCGACCTGACCCCGCGCGAGATTGTCTCGGAACTGGACCGTTTCATCATCGGTCAGAAAGACGCCAAGCGCGCCGTAGCCGTGGCATTGCGCAACCGCTGGCGGCGTAAGCAGCTGTCTGATGATATCCGCGATGAGGTCTATCCAAAGAACATCCTGATGATTGGCCCCACCGGTGTGGGCAAAACCGAGATCAGCCGCCGCCTGGCCAAACTGGCGCGCGCACCTTTTATCAAGGTTGAAGCCACCAAATTCACAGAGGTCGGTTACGTTGGCCGTGATGTTGAGCAGATCGTCCGCGATCTCGCCGACGCCGCCATCGTTCAGACCCGCGAATACATGCGCGAAGATGTGAAGGCACGCGCGCATCAGGCCGCCGAGGATCGTGTGATCACCGCCATTGCCGGCGAAGACGCCCGCGAAGGCACGCGCGAGATGTTCCGCAAAAAGCTGAAAGCAGGTGAGCTGGACGATACCGAGATTGAGCTGGAGCTGTCCGACACCGCAAACCCGATGCCGATGTTCGATATTCCCGGCCAGCCGGGCGGCCAGATGGGAATGATGAATCTGGGTGATATATTCGGCAAAGCCTTCGGCGGGCGGACAGTCAAGAAGCGGATGACCGTTTCTGAAAGCTATGATGCCCTGATCGGCGAAGAGGCCGACAAGCTGCTGGATGATGAAACCGTCAACCGCATTGCACTGGAATCCGTCGAACAAAACGGCATTGTCTTTCTGGATGAGATCGACAAGGTCTGCGCCCGCTCGGACGCGCGCGGCGGCGATGTCAGCCGCGAAGGGGTGCAGCGCGACCTGCTGCCTCTGATCGAAGGCACCACGGTCAGCACCAAACATGGTCCGGTGAAAACCGACCATATCCTGTTCATCGCCTCCGGAGCCTTCCACATCGCCAAACCCTCGGACCTGCTGCCCGAGCTTCAGGGGCGTCTGCCCATTCGGGTTGAACTGCGCGCGCTGACCGAAGAAGATTTCGTGCGCATCCTGACAGAAACCGACAACGCGCTGACCCGCCAGTACACCGCCCTGATGGGCACCGAAGAAGTCACGGTCAGCTTTACCGAAGATGGTATTGCGGCACTGGCCCGGATCGCGGCGGATGTAAACCAAAGCGTCGAAAACATCGGTGCGCGGCGGTTATACACCGTGATGGAACGGGTGTTTGAGGAGCTGTCCTTTACCGCGCCCGACAAGGCCGGGTCTGAAATCACGGTTAATGCCGCCTTCGTGGAAGAAAACCTGGGCGAGCTAACCAAATCCGCCGACCTGAGCCGTTACGTTCTGTAACAAGCTCAGCCAGATTTTGCCGCCGCAATCCCCCAAGTCACTGGACGTGGGGGTAGAAATCGATAGCTTAGCGCCAAACCTTATTAAGGGTATTTTGCGTTGCGTTATCTGCTCATTCTATTTCTGATTTTCTTGGTTGGGGCATGTGTCGACAGAACCGTCACGGAAACCGTGCCCTCCGCCCTGTCAGTCGGTACGCCCAAGACCGTGTTCGCCAGCACTTCACGCGCAAAAGAACCGGATGGATCCTATGGGTTCCGGCGCGGCGACAGCCTGCGCTTTCTTGAAACCACTGTTTCAATCCCTCCGACCCATACACCCGGAACGCTTAAATTTTCATACGCCAACGCAAACCCGAAGAAAGAGTTTGTTCTGGCCAATGTAACCGAACTGGATGGCCCCAACGGGTTAAAAGAACATCTACATGGTCAGGACGACGTGACGATCTTTGTCCATGGCTACAACTCGACCCAGACCGAAACCCTGTTCCGTGCGGCCCAGCTGTCAAATGACATCGGGATACCCGGTTCCATCCTGGTTTATTCATGGCCCAGCCGCGCAACCGGGTTTGGCTATGCCTATGATCTGGACAGCATGCTGTTTGCGCGCGATGGGCTGGAACAAACCGTTCGCAGTTTGAAATCCATGGGTGTGAAACGTGTTGTTCTGGTTGCGCATTCCATGGGTGGCGCGCTGTCGATGGAGATGATGCGACAGGCTGAGTTGAAAGAACCTGGCTGGGCTAAAAGAAATCTGGAAGGTGTTGTTCTGATCTCTCCTGATCTGGATGTCGATCTGTTTCGATCTCAGATGACCCGTATCGCAAACCCGCCCGACCCGTTCATCGTGATGGTGTCGCAGAAGGACAAGATACTCAATATCTCAGCCCGCCTACGCGGGACGGCAGAAGGTGAGCGCTTGGGGAACATCAGCTCGATCGACGCGCTGGAAGAGTTTCCGATCAACGTGATCGACACAACTGCGTTCAACAGTGATGCGCAATCCTCGCATTTCGTGGCAGCCACTTCGCCAGCGCTTCTGGCGATTCTCGGCTCGGTCCGGCGCGTCAGCGGCACGTTCGGGCCGGATGACGGGCGCAGCCGGGGCATCAACACTCTGGTGCCTGAAGATCAACGCAACCCCGATGGCGCAACCGAAATTGTGCTGACCGAAACCGGACAGGCAGAGGTGACAACACCGTGACGCGGTTCAACCTGCGTCAATTCCTTCATGACAATGCAACCTGGCTCGGCGCTGGTCTTCTACTGACCTTCTTGTCGAGCTTTGGGCAGACGTTTTTCATCTCGGTCTTCGCGGGCGAAATCCGCGCCGCTTATGGATTAAGTCATGGGGCTTGGGGCGGGCTTTATTCACTGGGCACCTTGGTTTCAGCCGGGGTAATGATCTGGGCCGGGGGCCTGACGGATCTGTTCCGCGTCCGCGTTCTGGGGCCTGTTGTCCTTGCGGGTCTTGCCCTTGCCGCGCTTGCGCTGGCCTGGAATACTTGGGTGGCTCTTTTGCCGGTTGCCATCTTTCTGCTGCGCCTGTTCGGGCAGGGGATGAGTACGCATCTGGCACAAGTCGCCATGGCACGCTGGTTTACCGCATCGCGGGGTAAGGCCCTGTCAATCGCCTCACTGGGCTATTCCATCGGTGAGGCGCTGCTACCCCTTAGCTTTGTTGCCGCAATGGCCTTTGTGGATTGGCGCTGGCTTTGGGTTTTGGTGGCAGGTCTGATCCTGCTGGGTATCCCGGTCCTGTTCCGGCTGCTGCGTCAGGAACGAACACCCCAAAGCCTTGCGGATGAATATGCGGCAACAGGAATGCAAGGCCGTCACTGGACCCGTCGTGAGGCATTTTTGCATCCGCTGTTCTGGTGCATGGCGCCAGCTATTCTGGGGCCCTCGGCGTTCATCACTGCCTTCTTCTTCCATCAGGTCCACTTGGCCGAAGTCAAAGACTGGGCCCATATCCAACTGGTGGCCTTGTTTCCGATCTTTACCGTCATTTCGATCATCTCGATGTTTGCGGCGGGATGGGCATTGGACAAATGGGGCACCGCCCGGATCATGCCATTCTATCAGATACCAATGGCGATGGGCTTTGGCGTCATGGCCTTCGCAGACACCATCGGTATCGCTTTGATTGGCTTGATCTTCATGGGCATCACTGGCGGGGCCCACAATACTTTGCCCAGCGCGTTTTGGGCCGAGTTTTACGGCACCCGACATATCGGGGCCATCAAAGCCCTGGCGACAGCGCTGATGGTACTGGGTTCTGCCATAGGACCGATTCTGACCGGTGTTTTGATCGACTTTGGTGTCCCGCTCAGCCTGCAATTCCTGTGGATCGCCGCGTTTTTCCTGCTGGTCTGCGCATCAGTTTGGTTTGGCATCCGGCGTGCGAGGGCTGGTTTCTAACGCGAGCGCCTCAGATAGACATAATAGGCCCCGTCTCCGCCATGGCTGATATGGGCCGGGGTCACCTGCATCACCGCCTGCGCAAGCGGCGGGATGGACAGCCAGTGCGGCACCTGATTGCGCAGCACGCCGCGCGGGGTCGGGATTGGGCCAGGTTCGTCCCGGTCCTTGCCCTTGCCCGTGATTACCAGAACCAGCCGTTTGCCTTGTGCCTGCGCCGTTAGAACAAAGCGCACAAGCGCCGGATGTGCTGTTTCAATCCGCATCCCATGCAGGTCTAACTTGCCCTCAGGCTTAAGTTTTCCGCGCTTCATCCGGCCGAACGCCTTGGTATCCATCTGCACCGGCGCGGCGCGCAACGTTTCCGTAATTGACGGCTTCAAACTATTACCGGACGGTTTGCTTTGAAGGGTCTGGCCCAGCTCAAAGGTTTCGAGCCGAGGTTTCGGCAGCTTCTTGGGTGTCGGCTTCGGCAGGGTTGTCGGATGCACATTCTGGGGGACCTCAGGGTGCAAACGCTCAGCCTGTTTGGTGACCTTGCGCCAAAGCTCGATCTCGTCACTGGTCAGTTTGCGCTGGGTCATCAGAATTCATCTGGCAACAAGGCGTAAGCACGTTGAATGGGCAACAACAGGATCATCCGTCCCGGATCTTTCAGCCTACCTGCGGCTTTTCCGGCGTCGTCACCAGTCCCGAAAAAGATATCAGCCCGTTGTGCGCCTTTGATGGCCGATCCGGTATCCTGGGCGATCATCAATCGGCGCAGCGGGTTTGCGCCGTCCTTCTCGACCCAGACCGGCGCGCCCAATGGTGTATAAGCCGGATCGGCAGCAATGCTCCGCATGGTGGTGACAGACCGGTTCATGGCGCCCAGCGGCCCCAGCTCGGGTGCAACGCGGCTCACCTCGCGGAAGAACACGTAGGAGGGGTTGTGAAACAGCAACTCGGCCCCGGCCTGCGGGTTCTTACGCACCCAGGCGCGGATCATCTGAGCGCTGACTTCGTGCGACCCCAAAATCCCGCGCCGGATCAGTTCAACGCCGATGGACCGATAGGGATGACCATTGGCACCACCATAGCCAACACGCAGCGCGCCACCATCGGGCAGTTTTACCCGGCCCGAGCCCTGGATCTGCAGAAAGAAAAGTTCGACGGGATCATCGACCCAAGCGATTTCCAGGCCACGGCCTTTCATCACATCGCTTGTCAGGATTTCCCGGCGGCTCAGCCATGGTCCATCGCTTCGGGCTTCGGGCGGCATTTTGTAGATCGGATATCTGAAACGTTCTGTGCGAACCCTTGAACCATCGAGTTCTGGCTCAAAATACCCGGTGAACAACGCGTCCTCGCCATCCTCAACCAGAACCGGACGAAAGAACAGTTCAAAGAAAGTGCGTGCAGCTTCTGTGTCATAGCTGCGCGCAACACCGCAAAGCGCGCGCCAATCCGGATGTCCCAGATCACCACAGGTGTTCAGAAACACGGAAAGGGCCGCGCCGTGGTCATCCTCGGCCCAGCCCTGCAAGTCATCAAATGAAAGAATGGATCGCGTCACCTCTGCTCCGGTGGCGCTGGCGGTGGTCATTGCGCCCACCAGAAAAAGCGACCGGAGCGTTGCAATCATGCGTCCGTGGCAACAAGCAGCCAGTTCGGATCGTCCTTGCCCATCACGCGGGCAAAGGTCCAGCTGTCCTTTTGGCGTTTCATGGTGTTCGGGCTGCCCTCAATGATGTCGCCACCACGATCCCGCACGACCGAGGTCAACTCACCCACGAACTTCATGGTAATCTCGGCCTCGTTGGTGTCTTTGTCGAACTTCACATCCGTCAGAGTAGTTTCCCGTACGCCGATGAATTCCGCCTCGATCGTCAGGCCCTTGTCTTCGCGGTCGGCGACAACCGAAACAAAGGTGTCAAACACCTCTTCCGACAGGAAGGGCTGGATTTCATCCAGGCTGCCCTTTTCAAAGCCCATCACGATCATCTCATAGGCGCCGCGTGCGCCCTGAACAAACTCGCTGACTGAAAAGCTCGGCTCGATCCGCTTCATCGCGGCCAGAGTTTGCGCCTGATCGCTGTCTTCGGGCACATGGTCGGTGATGTCATGATCGGGGCCACCCTCGATCACCTCAAAATCACGGCGCGACGCGCTTGTATCGGGCTGTTGCGGGACAGGAGGCTTTTCGAAACCCTCACGCGAACCCAATACGCTTTTCAAGCGCAGGATCAGGAAAACGGCAATTCCGGCCAGGACCAGCAACTGGATCATGGGTTCGTTCATTTCATCCTCTTCTCAGAGCCAAGACTTTGTGTACACGGCCTCTTGCCACTATGTAGGTGACAGGGCGAGGCAAGTCCACAGCCTGGCCATATGGAAAGGATAGCGCAAATGTACCTGTTCTTGGCATTTTTGTTTGTACCCATCATCGAAATCGCCCTGTTCATACAGGTTGGCGGCCTGATTGGCCTGTGGCCAACGCTGGGAATTGTGGTTCTGACAGCGATTTTGGGCACCACTTTGGTGCGGACACAAGGTCGCATGGCGCTGGGACAGCTGCAGCAATCCTTTGCCACACTGGATGACCCGACCGAACCGCTGGCCCATGGCGCGATGATCCTGCTATCGGGCGCGTTGCTTCTGACGCCCGGCTTTTTCACGGATGCTGTTGGGTTTGCACTGCTTATCCCCGGTGTCCGGGTCGCGGTGTTCCGCTATCTAAAGTCCAAAGTCAAAGTCACGCAGTTCCAGATGGGGTCAGGGGCAGGCTTTCAGACCCAGCGTGACCCTTTTGATCGGGGTGATGTGATTGACGGAGAATTTACCGAAGTGCGCCCCCGGAAAGATCCCTCAAAACCATCGAAATGGGTCGAAGGCCCCCACGAGCATTGAGGTGCCGCGCCCAAGTTGATAAGCAGTGGCGAATTTCATTTTTGGAGTAGATCCATGGCCGAAGAAAACGCTGCAGAAAACACCGCGGCACAAACTGCCCCTCAGGTGCAAATGCGCGTTCTGGGACAGTTCATCCGCGATATGTCCTTTGAAAACGTGATGGCGCAAAAAGGCGTGTCGGGTGACGTGCAGCCCGAAATTCAGGTTCAGGTGAACCTGGATGCCAAGAAACGCGCGAATGAGCATCAGTTCGAAGTGTCGATCAAGCTGAACCTGACATCCAAAGCCAAAGGCATGGATGATGTTCTGTTCATGTGCGAGCTGGACTATTGCGGCCTGTTCCACGTGGAAGGTGTGCCCGAAGACCAGATGCACCCGTTCCTGATGATCGAATGCCCGCGCATGCTGTTCCCGTTCCTGCGCCGCATTGTCAGCGATGTAACCCGTGACGGTGGCTTCCCGCCGGTGAACCTGGACAACATCGATTTTGTTGCGCTGTATCGCAACGAGTTGATGCGCCGTCAGGCAGCTCAGGCGGAAAAGACCGACGCCTAGGGTTTTGACCCGTGCCTGACGGGATCAGGCGCGGGTCCAAAGGGCGCTTTCGCCCAATTTCTCAACAAATGCCTCATGCGCAGCGCGTTCCTCATCGGTGATCCGAGAGGGCAGAGATGTCGTGCGTGGGCTTGGCCGCCAGTCATCTGCTCCACCCGGACCCGAGGCAGCAGAGGTGGATAGGCCAAAATCGGGCTGACGACCGCCGATCAATTCCAGATAGACCTCGGCCAAGATCTCCGAGTCCAACAACGCCCCGTGCAACACCCGGTTCGAATTGTCGATATTGAACCGTCGGCATAGCGCATCCAAAGACGCGGGCGAGCCGGGAAAGCGTTTCCGCGCGATGGCCAGCGTATCAATTGCTTGATCCATCGGCAGCGGGGCCATACCCATCCATTTCAGTTCTGCGTTCAGGAATTTCATGTCGAACGAAGCGTTGTGGATCACCAGCTTTGCGTCGCCGACAAAATCGCGAAACCCCTGACCAACCTTGGCAAAGACCGGTTTGTCTTTCAGCGTGACCTCACCCTTTTCCGCCGGGCGCGGGGTTTCCAGCAAGTCGGGGCCAATGCCATGCACACCAAACGCCTCTTCCGGCATGGATCGTTCGGGGTTGATGTAGACGTGATAGGTTTCACCCGTGGCGACATGGTTCCACAGCTCAACTGCGCCGATTTCCACGATCCGGTCCCCACTTTCGGGATCGAACCCTGTGGTTTCGGTATCAAGTACAATCTCACGCATCTGCCATCCCCGCCCGTATCTGCCTGACTACATCCTGCACCTGTGCGCGGGCGTGGTCCAGAGTGTCAGTCTCGATCACATAATCCGACCGCGCACATTTTTCGTCATTTGGCATCTGCTTGGCGCGGATCTGTTCGAACTGAGCCTCAGTCATCGTACCGCGCGCCATGACCCGGCGTTTTTGTTCCTCAGCAGGAATAGAAACGCAGGCTACCGCGTCCATGGCTTCGTTGCCGCCGGTTTCAAATAGCAGCGGGATGTCGAAGACCAGAATGTCCGCCGTTGCGTTTTCGCGGAATGCCGCACGGTCCGCCGCAACCAAGGGGTGGACAATGGCCTCGATGGCTTTAAGCGCAGAGCCGTCCCGAGAAATGATCTGTTTCAAAGCATCCCGACTGACCGCTCCGTCGATGATGGCGTCAGGAAAGGTGGTGCTCATCGGCTCAACCGCTGCTCCGCCGGGCGCATAAAGCCGATGCACAGCCGCATCCGCGTCCCAAAGCGCGCAGCCTTCGTCGACAAACATCTGCGCCGTGGTGCTTTTCCCCATGCCAATCGAGCCGGTCAGGCCAAGCGCGAAACTCATGCCAAAGCCGCCGCACGGGTGTCGGCGTCAACCTCTGGCCGGACGCCGAACCAACGTTCAAACCCGGGAACCGCTTGATGCAGCAACATACCAAGACCGTCGACTGTAGTGCACCCGGCCTCTTCCGCTGTTTTCAGAAGATTAGTCTTCAAAGGTGCGTAGACCAGATCAGTGACTACCGCACCAGGCTGCAACCCATCCAATGGCACTCGCAGTTCCGGTTGGCCCTGCATGCCCAGAGACGTTGTATTCACCACAAGTTCTGCGTTTTCAACGACATTTCCGGCCTGAACCCAATCGACCACGGTAATGCGCTGACCGAATTCTTCTTTCAGATGGTCCGCCCGCGCACGGGTGCGGTTGGTCACCAGAATCTCGGGCACACCTGCATCGGCCAACGCCTGCAACACCGCGCGCGCCGCTCCGCCTGCGCCAAACACGACAGCTGGCCCATCCTGAGCATTCCAGTCTGGCGCACCGCTACGCAAATTCTCCATAAACCCATACCCATCGGTGTTGTCAGCGTGGATCGAACCATCCTCGCGAAACACCAATGTATTCGCGGCCCCGATCATCGTTGCCCGGTCAGAAACATGATCGGCAATCCGTAAAGCGGCTTCTTTATGGGGCACGGTCACGTTCGCGCCCACGAACCCGGCCTTGGGCAGGGTCTCCAACACGGTCTCAAGATCCGCAGGGGCCACATCCATTGGAATATAGTGCCCCGGCAGCCCATAAGTCTTCAGCCAATGCCCATGCAGCTTGGGCGACCGAGAATGCCCGATCGGATGCCCAATCACCCCGGCCAGAGGAACACGATAGTCTGTCATTGATCGATCACCCCTTTGACAGCCAGATAGTTGAGCAGTTCCAACAGGGGCATACCCAAGACGTTAAAATAGTCCCCGTCAATGGCGGCAAACAAGCGCGCACCTTCTTCTTCCAGCTTATAAGCCCCTACGGCGTGGCGAATGCTGTTCCAGTTCCGCTCAACGTAGTCGCGCAGATAGGAGTCCGAACTCATCCGCATGCGCAAACGAACCTGACCCACATGCCGCCAGATCGGCTCACCATCCTGATAGATCACCGCTGCCGACAAAAGCATATGGCGCTTACCCCGCATGGCTTTGAGGTGTTTCAACGCATCCTCGGGCGTTTCGGGTTTCGATAGCAGCTGCCCGTCGAAATCCAACACCTGATCGCAACCCAACACCATCGCGCCCGGAGATTTGTCGCTGACTTTCCGCGCCTTCATTTCGGCCAGCGCATCCGCGATGTCGTGGGGTGGGGCATCCTCAGCCAGCAGCGCCCGCTTTATGGTATCCTCATCCACCCGCGCCACTTGCACAGTGAACGGCACGCCTGCGTTTTCCAGCAGCTGCGCGCGAATGGTTGAGCCTGAGGCTAAAATGATGGGGACAGACATGTGGACAACCCCGTGTGCAAATCCATGAGTGTTCAGGGACGCTTTGTATGGTTTTCAGATTGACACGCAAGCCCGGGAAAAACCCGCAAAACTTCCCTGAGTCGCTCAAACATTGTCCAGCCGGGACAAGGATAAGTTTGACACATGGGATAACTCTCTCCCCCATAGATATACAGGTAGTTATCCCCAGAATCTATAGAATGAAATTCATATAAGTATTTGTATAATATATAATATTTACAAAACTCACAGAATCAGCCCGATATCCGGCAAAACTATCCACCTGAGGAAAACCAAAGGGTAAAAAAGTAATCCACCAAAATTGATCGCACTACAAAACCATCATCCTTTCTTCTTTCTTATTTTTTTTATAGGGAGAGGGACGAACAACGTTCGGAGCCAAAATGACTGATCTTCTTTTCACGATCTACCCGTGGGTGAAGTCGCTCCATATCATGGCCGTGATCTCTTGGATGGCCGGTTTGTTCTATTTACCCCGATTGTTTGTTTATCACGTAGAGAAGGCGCAAGCGGTAGATGGCGCGCAAGAGAT
Source organism: Ruegeria sp. YTSA168 (assembly GCF_059610045.1). Taxonomy (NCBI): domain Bacteria; kingdom Pseudomonadati; phylum Pseudomonadota; class Alphaproteobacteria; order Rhodobacterales; family Roseobacteraceae; genus Ruegeria; species Ruegeria sp. YTSA168. Next base: position 88,223 of record NZ_JBXWMW010000010.1, on the reverse strand, counting down.
TTTCTTTGAAATGGAAGAAAAGCTGCTGCGCGTGATCATGGGACCAGCCAGTATTGTGGCTTGGGTCTGTGGGCTGATCATGGTGTTTACGCCGGGTATCGTCAGCTGGGATTTCGCGTGGCCGTGGTTAAAAGGGGTGGCCGTGATTGGGATGACCTGGTTTCATCATTGGCTGATGGCCCGCCACAAAGACTTTGTCGCGGGTCAAAACACGCTCACAGGGCGCCAGTATCGCATGATGAATGAGGTTCCCACCGTTTTGATGGTGATCATCGTTCTCTCGGTTGTTTTGAAGTTCTGACGGCCCGTTTGACTCTTTCCAAGTAAGCGCCTATCTAGACCGCAACACGCCCGTCCGGGCGGTGTATTTTCCGTACTGAAATTCCACTTCGTGCCGTGCAATCAGCGGTGAAGGTATATGTCATGACAACTGAATCCCTGAATCTGGCCGATCTGAAAGCCAAAAGCCCCAAAGACCTTCTGGCGATGGCCGAAGAGCTGGAGATCGAAAACGCCTCGACCATGCGTAAGGGCGAGATGATGTTCCAAATCCTGCGCGAACGCGCGGATGAGGGCTGGACCGTTGGCGGCGATGGCGTGCTTGAGGTTCTTCAGGACGGTTTTGGCTTTCTGCGCTCGCCCGAGGCAAACTATCTGCCGGGTCCGGATGACATCTATGTTTCGCCTGATATGATCCGCCTGCACTCGCTGCGGACAGGTGATACGGTTGAAGGTGATATCAAGGCACCTGATGAAAACGAGCGGTACTTTGCGCTGACCAAAGTTACCAAGATCAACTTTGAAGAACCAGAAAAAGCCAAGCACAAGATTGCCTTTGACAACCTGACGCCGCTATATCCGGACGAGCGTCTGAAGATGGAGATCGAGGATCCCACCATCAAGGACAAATCGGCCCGTGTTATTGATCTGGTCTCGCCGATCGGTAAAGGTCAGCGTTCTTTGATCGTGGCGCCTCCGCGGACCGGTAAAACGGTGATCCTGCAGAACATCGCGCACTCGATCGAACAGAATCACCCAGAGTGCTATCTGATCGTCCTACTGATCGACGAACGCCCGGAAGAGGTGACTGACATGCAGCGTTCGGTGAAGGGTGAAGTTGTGTCTTCAACTTTCGACGAACCAGCAACACGACACGTCGCCGTGTCGGAGATGGTGATCGAAAAAGCCAAGCGTTTGGTCGAACATAAACGAGATGTTGTTATTCTTCTTGATTCGATCACAAGACTTGGTAGGGCCTTTAACACTGTGGTCCCATCCTCGGGCAAAGTTCTGACCGGTGGTGTGGATGCGAATGCGCTGCAGCGGCCCAAGCGGTTCTTTGGTGCCGCGCGGAATATCGAAGAGGGTGGATCATTGACCATCATCGCCACCGCACTGATCGATACCGGCAGCCGGATGGATGAAGTCATCTTCGAAGAATTCAAAGGCACCGGTAACTCGGAAATCGTGCTGGATCGCAAGATCGCAGACAAGCGCGTGTTCCCGGCCATCGACATTCTCAAGTCCGGTACCCGGAAAGAGGACCTGCTGGTCGACAAGGGCGATCTGGCGAAGACCTTCGTTCTGCGCCGTATCCTCAACCCGATGGGCACCACCGACGCAATCGAGTTCCTGTTATCCAAGTTGAAACAGACGAAGACAAACGGTGAGTTCTTCGATTCGATGAATACCTGACACAGGTCTTAACCAACGCGAGGCCTTCGAATGGATACGATATTCGCCTTGGCCAGCGCGCAGGGTAAAGCCGGGGTGGCGGTCATCCGCCTCTCGGGTCCCGATGCACATCGCGCTGCGGCTGAGATGTCAGGCGGTGCCCTGTCGCCGCGGGGTATGACGTTCCGCACCTTGCGTGATCCTGCGGATTCTCGTTTGGATGATGGTTTGATCCTGACCTTTCAAGCGCCAGCCAGTTTTACTGGCGAAGACGTTGCTGAGCTGCAGATTCACGGCAGTACGGCTACCGTAAACGCCGTTATGCGATGCCTGTCTGATATCGATGGCGTGCGCCTGGCTAACCCCGGAGAATTCACCCGGCGGGCTTTGGAAAACGGCAAGATGGACCTGACACAGGTCGAGGGCCTTGCCGATCTGATAGATGCGGAAACAGAAGCGCAGCGACAGCAAGCGCAGACCATATTGGCAGGCGAGTTGGGGCATCTTGCGGAACGCTGGCGGCGCGATCTGATCCGAGCGGCTTCTTTATTGGAAGCAGTGATAGATTTCGCTGATGAGGAGGTCCCAACTGACGTTACGCCCGAAGTTCGGCAGCTGATTTCTGGCGTTATCGAGGATCTTCAACGCGAGGCTGATGGTGTTCAAATTGCCGAACGTGTTCGAACCGGATTTGAGGTGGCGATTGTTGGATTACCGAATGCCGGTAAATCCACCCTGCTGAACGCGCTTGCAGGGCGTGAGGCTGCGATTACGTCGGAATATGCTGGAACCACGCGGGACGTGATCGAGGTGCGCATGGACCTCTCTGGTTTACCCGTGACGTTGTTGGATACTGCAGGTTTGCGAGAAACCGAAGACCATGTTGAAAACCTTGGCATCGAACGGGCGCGCAAACGTGCGGAAACTGCTGATCTGCGTGTTTTTCTTTCTGATAATCCCTCAGAACTTGGCGTATCGATTCAGGTGGGTGACATCTCGGTTCGACCGAAATCAGATCTTCGACCAGATATCGAAGATGGTGTTTCCGGGAAAACCGGGCAGGGGATTGATATGTTAGTCACCAATATATCGCGTGTGTTGGGTGAACGGACTACTAGTCATGGTATTGCAACACGGGAGCGGCACAGGATTGCGCTGATTGCTGCAAAGCGTGCTTTGGACAGTGCGATGTCGGTTCTGGAATCAGGCCCGGACCTGTATGATATCGCAGCAGAGGAGTTGCGTACTGCAATCCGGGCGCTTGAAACTTTGGTGGGCAGAATAGGTGTTGAGGACTTGCTAGATGAAATCTTCTCAAGTTTCTGCCTGGGAAAATAAGGAGTGTTTCACGTGAAACATTCGGGTTTTGATGTCATTGTTATTGGCGCAGGACACGCGGGAGCGGAGGCCTCGCATGCGGCTGCGCGTATGGGTGTGTCAACTGCGCTCGTGACCCTGTCCGCAACCGATATAGGTGTGATGTCCTGTAACCCTGCCATTGGTGGGTTGGGTAAAGGTCATCTGGTACGAGAAATTGATGCGCTAGACGGTGTCATGGGTCGCGTAGCAGATCGTTCAGGTATTCAGTTTCGGTTACTCAACCGCCGCAAAGGCCCAGCCGTTCAAGGCCCAAGAACGCAAGCTGACCGAGCGCTATATCGTGGGGCAATGCAAGCGGAAACGGAACAGCAAGAAAATCTGACCGTTCTGGTTGGCGAAGTCGTCGACTTCAAAATGGAAGGCGAGCGCGTCGCAGGTGTGATTCTTGGTGACGGATCCGAGGTTTCAGCACGCGCGGTTATCCTGACTTCTGGTACATTTTTGCGCGGGGTAATCCACATTGGCGATGTTTCGCGACCGGGTGGTCGGATGGGCGATCGCCCATCTAAAAAGCTGGCCGAGCGATTGGATAGCTATGACTTACCCATCGGCAGGTTGAAAACCGGCACGCCACCCAGGCTAGATGGTCGGACGATCAATTGGTCGGATCTGGATAAGCAAATCGGGGATGATGAACCGACGCTGTTCTCATTTCTATCGACATCGGTCATTGCGCCTCAAATCTCTTGCGGTATCACGCATACAAATGTCCGGACACATGAGATCATTGAAAAGAACCTCAGTAAATCGGCAATGTATGGCGGTCACATCGACGGTGTTGGCCCAAGATACTGCCCATCTATCGAAGATAAGATCGTTCGGTTCGCAGATAAGGATTCGCACCAGATTTTCCTGGAGCCAGAGGGTATCAATGATCACACGATTTATCCCAACGGTATCTCGACCTCATTACCTCAGGATGTACAGCAGGACTACGTGCGATCCATCAAGGGCCTTGAGCGGGCTGAGATTCTCCAGCCCGGCTATGCGATTGAATACGATTATGTGGATCCAAGGATTTTGACTGCCTCGCTGTCCCTTCCTTCTGTGCCGGGTCTATATCTTGCGGGTCAGATAAATGGAACCACAGGATATGAGGAAGCAGCAGCCCAAGGTATGGTCGCTGGACTTAACGCCGCGTTAGAGGTGCAGGGGAAAGAGCCCGTACATTTCACTCGAGCGGACAGCTATATCGGCGTTATGATCGATGATCTGACGACACGAGGTGTAGCTGAACCCTATCGTATGTTCACTTCAAGGGCTGAGTTCAGATTGTCACTAAGGGCGGACAATGCGGATCAGCGGTTGACGCCGATCGGTATGCGGCTGGGCTGTATTGGTGAAAAAAGATGTGCGCATTTCGAAGACAAGATGACGAAATTGGAGGGTGCAAAAGGTGTGCTCACCGAGCGTACTTACACCCCGAAAGAGATAAAAGCGGCTGGCATCAATGTGAATCAAGACGGAAATCGCCGCGATGGTTTGGCGATCCTGGCGTTTCCAGATGTGTCTTTTGAAGACATATTGCCATTGATCCCCGATATCGTCGATATCGCTCCGGAAATTCGCCAGCAAATCTCACGGGACGCGCTTTATGCCAATTACATTGCTCGGCAACAGCGTGATGTGGAAGCGATGAAACGGGATGAAGCTTATGTGATTCCGCGGGGTTTCGATTATCATACGCTGGATGGGCTGTCTGCGGAAATGAAACAGAAGCTTTCCAAGGCGCGCCCGGCTAACATCGCACAGGCCAGCCGGGTTGAGGGCGTGACACCAGCAGCACTTACACTGGTTTTAGCAAGGCTTCGTCGTGACGAAAGGTTGCGGCGGGCATGAGACCTGAATTCCTGGATTTTGGCGCCTTAGATGTTTCACGTGAAACACTGGAACGCCTCACAACCTACGTAGATCTGGTTGAGCGCTGGAACCCAAAGATAAACCTAGTTTCACGCAAGAGCCTGAAGGAAATCTGGAACCGGCATATCCTGGACTCAGTGCAGGTGTTCCGTTGCGCGGTGCCCTTTCAAACATGGGCTGATCTGGGAAGTGGGGGCGGGTTTCCAGGAATGGTCTGCGCGATTATGGCTGCGGACGAGGCGCCAGAAGCACGTTTTAAGTTTATCGAAAGCGATCAGCGCAAATCGGCTTTTCTGCGCAATGTCGCGCGGGAATGTGGTGTTCATTGTGAGGTGATCTCAAAGCGGATCGAGGCAGTTGATCCATTGGGTGTGGATATCCTATCGGCTCGGGCCCTGGCTGATCTAAAGACGCTTTTGTCATTTTGTGACAGACACTTAAGCGAACCTGGCCTAGCCTTGTTGCCGAAAGGCGCAAACTGGAAAAAAGAGATGGACGAGGCGCGTGAGGAATGGAAATTCGATGCGGAGCAAATTACAAGTTTAACTGAACCTCAGGCCGTTATCCTTAAGATCAAAGGAGTATCACGTGGTTGATTTGTCTCGTCCTTCCGGCCCCCGGATTATCGCGGTTGCTAATCAGAAGGGTGGTGTTGGGAAGACCACAACGGCAATAAACCTAGCGGCTGGGCTGGCCGAGGCCGGATGCCGGGTTTTGGTGGTTGATCTTGATCCGCAGGGCAACGCATCAACCGGGCTGGGTGTCGAAGACCGGGACTGGACAACTTATGACTTGATCCTCGACGAGGCGCCGCTTGAGGCAGTTGTTCAAGAGACTGAGATCGGTGGTCTGTTCGTCGTACCCGCGACCGTGGACTTGAGCTCGGCTGATATTGAACTGATTTCAAACGAAAAACGCAGTTATTTGTTGCACGACGCGTTGAGACAGACGTCGATCGATGAGTTTGATCTGGATTTTGTTCTGATTGATTGCCCACCTTCGCTGAATCTATTGACGGTGAATGCGATGGTGGCTGCACATTCGGTATTGGTTCCACTGCAAAGTGAGTTTTTTGCGCTGGAAGGTCTCTCTCAACTTATGTTGACGATCAGAGAGGTTCGACAGACCGCGAATCCAGACCTGAGAATCGAAGGTGTTGTGTTGACCATGTATGACAACCGCAACAATTTGTCCCGTCAGGTTGAAAAAGACGCCCGTGACAATCTGGGTGAGATGGTTTTTAAGACCAAGATACCAAGAAATGTGCGGGTCAGTGAGGCACCATCTTTTGCGTTGCCGGTTCTGCAATATGACTCTGGATCGCTTGGGGCGATGGCCTATCGGCATCTGGCGCGCGAAGTCATGCACAAAAACAATAAAGTCGCCGCTTAAGCGACAAGTCAGGAGGGTGTCGTGAGCGCCAAGAAAACAAAATCAAGGGGCCTGGGGCGTGGTCTGTCTGCTTTGATGGCGGACGTGACACAAGATGGAGATGGCCGTGTACCGGCAGAGCCGCGCCGCCCGGATATGACGATCCCGATTGAAAAGCTGAAGGCCAACCCCGACCAGCCGCGCCGTACATTTATGCCCGAGCAGCTGAACGAGCTTGCAGCCTCGGTTAAGGAAAAGGGCATCATCCAGCCTTTGATCGTACGGTCGATTGGCGAGGGGGCTTATGAGATTGTTGCGGGTGAGCGCCGCTGGCGCGCGGCACAAATGGCGCAACTACATGATATTCCAGTTATAATCCGTGATTTTGACGATACCGAAGTACTGGAAGTTGCGATTATCGAAAACATTCAACGTGCTGATCTGAACGCGGTTGAAGAGGCCGCTGGATACAAGCAGCTAATGGATCGGTTTGGTCATACACAAGAAAAAATGGCCGAGGCTTTGGGCAAAAGCCGCAGCCATATCGCAAACTTGTTGCGCCTTTTGTCTTTGCCAATGGATGTTCAGACGCTGGTGATCGAAGGCAAGCTGTCAGCCGGCCACGCGCGGGCGCTTATTACGGCTGAAAACCCATCTGAATTAGCAAAACGTGTTGTCAAAGATGGCTTGTCGGTTCGGGCGACCGAAGCGCTGGTGAAAAAGCAGCAGCAGGGGGATGCGCCCCGCACTGCGCCTCAGTCCCGCAATTTGAATGCAGATAAGGATGCAGATACACGCGCGCTGGAAAAGGATCTTTCGGCCATTCTGGCAATGAAAGTGGTGATCAACCACAAGCCGGGCTCTGAAAGTGGTCAGGTCGTTCTGACCTATGAAAACCTGGATCAGCTCGACGATCTCTGCGCGAAACTTAGCCGTTAGGGCGAGTCCATATAAAAGTCAGCACAGCGCTTAGGACTATCGCTTGGACGATCAGGACATAGGGCGGGGCGGCGACAATAACGGATATGCCGAACACGGCGGCGACGGAAACGGTTGCCGCCTTTTTTGCGGCTGGACGAATAGCGCCTGATCTTTGCCAATCTTCGATCATGGGCCCGAACAGCCGATGCGTCAGAAGCCAGTTGTGGAGGCGGGATGAGGATTTGGCAAAGAAAAATGCCGCCAGCAGAAGAAACGGAACCGTGGGCAATAGGGGAAGGAAAATGCCAAGCATTGCCAGTGCAACAAAGAGCAATCCGAATGTGGCCCAAAGATACCGCATGCACCTAGCTCAATAGCTCTCGGATGACAGCATTCAGAACGGCGCGCCCGTCTTTGGTTGCTGACACACGGTTTCCGTGTTGTGAGATCATGCCGATCTGCGTCAGGTGATCCAGCTTGGATTGCTCCAGCGGTTCTCCGGCCAATGCACTATACCGATCTATATCTAGTCCTTCTTTAATACGGAGACCCATCATAAGGTATTCACTTGCTTGATCTTGCAGAGGTAAGGCAGTGCGGCTTTTCTCTCCCGACCCGTTTTGCGCTGCGGTGAGCCACCCATTAGGCGACAGATAAGTTTCGGTCGCTAGTTTCTGCCCGGAAACGGTGATCCTGCCATGTGCGCCGGGGCCGATCCCGACATAGTCGCCATATCGCCAATAGATCAGGTTGTGCAGTGACTCGGCGCCGGGTTTAGCGTGGTTTGATACTTCGTAGGCGGGTAGGCCATGTGCGTCACAAATCTCCTGAGTGGCAAGATACATATCTGCGGCGCTGTCATCTTCGGGTAGGCCCCGCAGTCTGCCGACCGCGTATCGGTCGCCAAAGGCTGTGCCGTCTTCGATTGTGAGCTGGTACAGAGACATGTGGTCGATAGCCATCGACAGCGCATCGGTCAGTTCGGTTTTCCAAGCGCCCAGCGTCTGGTGTTGCCGTGCATAGATCAGATCAAAACTGACGCGGTCAAAACAAGTGCGGGCGATGTCGAACGCAGCGCGTGCCTCGGAGACTGTATGAATGCGGCCCAAACGGCGCAGATCTTCGTCGTTCAACGCCTGCACGCCCATTGAGATCCGATTCACCCCAGCGTCGCGATATGCTGAAAACCGGCCCGCTTCGACAGAGCCGGGGTTGGCTTCAAGCGTGATCTCCATGTCGTTGGCCGGGTGCCACAGAGCGCGAGCCTCGTCGATCACGGCGGCGACGGTGTCAGGGGCCATCAGTGAAGGTGTGCCGCCGCCAAAGAAGATCGTGTTCAGAACCCGATCAGCCGTTTCGGCGGCCGAACGCTTTAGTTCGCTCAGATAACTCTCAAGCCATTGTTTTTGATTGATTTCACGGGAAACATGACTGTTGAAATCGCAATAGGGGCATTTGGCCTCGCAAAAGGGCCAATGCACATATAGGCCAAAGCCCCCGTTGCGCCAATCATCCGCCAAAGCAGCCTTTCACGAACATCTCCACCGCGCGACCGCGATGGCTGATCTTGTTCTTTTCCCAGCGATCCATCTCGGCATAGGTAATGTTGTAGCCTTCGGGGACAAACATTGGGTCATACCCAAACCCGTCCTTGCCACGGATCGGCCAGACCAGATGACCGGGCGCGACGCCTTCGAACACCTCATCATGCCCGTCGGGCCAGGCCAGAACCAGCGTGCAGCGGAATTGAGCCAGGCGGGGATGCGCGGCGTTTTTGGCTTCCAGCTCATTATGCGCACGGGTCATCGCCATTAGGAAATCGCGGCCATTGCCGGTTTCGGCCCAATCGGCAGTGTAAACACCCGGCGCTCCGTCTAGGGCGTCGATTGTGATCCCGGAATCATCCGACAGGGCAGGCAGACCCGTTGCTTTGGCGGCAGCATGAGCCTTGATCCGGGCATTGCCGACAAAGGTGTCTTCAGTCTCTTCCGGTTCGGGTAGGTCCATTTCCGCCGCGCCAACAACTGTCACGCCAAAGGGCTCAAGCAGATGCGCCATCTCCTCAAGCTTGCCCTTGTTGTGGGTTGCGACCAGTAACCTGCCCCCGTCGAACTTACGGGTCATGCGGTGGCGGCTTTCTGGGCGGTGGCCAGTTCAGCCACGCCTTTTTCAGCCAGATCCATCAGCTGATCCATTTGCGCGCGGCTGAAGACCGAGCCTTCGGCGCTCATCTGAACTTCGATCAGTTTGCCGGAGCCGGTCATGATGAAGTTGCCATCGACACCTGCTTCGCTGTCCTCAGGGTAGTCCAGATCGAGCACCGGTTGACCCGCATAGATGCCGCAGGACACCGCAGCGACTGGATCGACCAGCGGGTCGGAAATCACCTCACCCGCCTTCATCAGCCTGTTGACCGCCAGACGCAGAGCAACCCAACCCCCGGTAATTGAGGCACAACGGGTGCCGCCATCGGCCTGGATGACGTCGCAATCAACGGTGATCTGTCGTTCACCTAGGGCAACCCGGTCAACGCCGGCGCGCAGGGCGCGGCCGATCAGGCGTTGAATTTCAACAGTACGCCCACCCTGCTTGCCCGATGCAGCCTCACGCCGCATCCGCGTGTTGGTTGCACGGGGAAGCATACCGTATTCGGCAGTGACCCAACCAAGGCCCGAACCCTTGATGAAAGGAGGCACGCGATCCTCGATCGTGGCGGTGCACAGTATATGGGTGTCGCCCATTTTGATCAGGCAAGACCCTTCGGCATGTTTGGTGAAACCCGTCTCGATGGAAACGGAGCGCATTTCGTTTAGATCACGTCCTGAGGGTCGCATGAAAAATCCTTTGTTTGCTGGTTTGGGGATACCGCCCCGTAGCGTTACGATGCAACCCCGATTGACCTTTCTTGTGCCTGCTATTTAATGGCTGTCCAGCAAGGGTGCGCGGATGAGCGAAGCGAGCAAAATTCTGAGTGAGATGAACGACCGGTCGCGTGAGGTTTTCCGACTGATCGTCGAAAGCTATCTGGACAGCGGTGAGCCAGTCGGCAGCCGCACCCTTACACGCACCCTTTCGGAAAAAGTCAGCGCGGCGACCGTGCGAAATGTGATGCAGGACCTGGAGTTTCTGGGCCTGCTGGACAGTCCCCATGTCAGCGCGGGACGCATTCCAACGCAGCAAGGGTTGCGGATGTTTGTGGATGGGTTACTGGAAGTTGGTGATCTGGGCGCCGATGACCGTCAGAAACTGGATGAGACTTTAGGCTCTAACGCGGGCGATGTTGGCGGGATGCTCGACCGCGTAGGATCGGCTTTGTCACACGTGACACATGGAGCGTCGCTGGTCCTGACGCCCAAGCATGAATCCGAGATCAAGCATATCGAGTTTGTTTCACTCGCCCATGATCGTGCGTTGGTGGTTCTCGTCTTTGCCGATGGTCATGTGGAAAACCGGCTGTTCACGCCGCCGCCGGGGCAAACACCCAGCTCGATGCGTGAGGCGGCGAATTTTCTGAATGCGCTGATCGAAGGGCGAACGCTTAGCGAGGTGCGCCGCCAGATGCAGTCCCAGATTGTTGCCCGAAAGCAGGAGATCGATGTGCTGGCACGCGCGATGGTCGAAAGCGGAATGGCGGTCTGGGATGGCGACGGGACTGATTCCGCGCGTCTGATCGTGCGCGGGCGGGCGAATCTGTTAGGAGAACCCGGTCAGGAAGAGGAGTTAGAGCGCATTCGGTCGCTGTTTGACGATCTGGAACGCAAGCGCGACATTGCGGAATTCCTTGAATTGGCTGAAGAAGGCGAAGGTGTGCGCATTTTTATTGGCTCTGAGAACAAACTTTTCTCACTTTCGGGTTCCTCTTTGGTGGTGTCTCCATATATGAACGCTGATCGTAAGATAATCGGTGCGGTTGGGGTCATCGGGCCCACGCGTCTGAATTATGGACGGATCGTGCCGATCGTGGATTATACGGCGCAACTGGTCGGCAAGCTGATTTCCGACCGGAGCTAGAGGGTAAGAGATGGCAGAGCCCAAGAACGAAGATTTTCTGGATGACATCGCAACCGCCGAGGCGGAAGAGCTGGCCGAGGACCTGATGGACATCAGTGAAGAGGCGTTGGAGATTGACGCGCTGCGTGCCGAGCGGGACGATTACAAAGACAAGTTCATGCGTGCGCTGGCGGATGCCGAAAACGCGCGTAAGCGTGGCGACAAGGCGCGTCGGGATGCGGAACAGTATGGCGGATCAAAGCTGGCCCGCGATATGCTACCGGTATACGACAACATGAAACGTGCGCTTGAGGCGGCGACCGATGAGCAGAAAGAGGTTGCTGGCCCTCTGTTGGAAGGCGTCGAACTGACCATGCGGGCGTTGAAAGATGTTTTTCAGAAGCACGGGATCGAGGTGATCACGCCCGAAGTTGGCGACCGTTTCGATCCGAATGTGCATGAGGCGATGTTTGAGGCCTCGGTGCCGGGAACGCGTGCGGGTGATATTATTCAGGTGTCCGCCGAGGGGTTTATGCTGTACGACCGGTTGTTGCGCCCGGCGCAGGTTGGCGTGTCGTCGACACCTGCGAGCTGATTGGCCTCTGCGAGGCCAAGCCTCCGGCGGAGGTATTTTTGAACAGAAGAAGAGGCGGTCAGGGTTTGGCCGCTTCTTTCAGTTTATAGATCAGGTCAAGCGCTTCGCGTGGGGTGAGTTCGTCGGGCAGAATCTTGGTTAGCATGTCGGTGACTGGAGAAGTTTTGGTGGCCGGCGGTGGCGCGGGAGGCGCGGCTGAGAACAGGGGCAGGTCGTCGATCAGGGCTTTTTGCTTGCCGCCTTCTCGCTCGGTTTTTTCCAACTGATCGAGGACGACACGGGCGCGGTCGACAACTGAGGCTGGAAGGCCAGCCAGTTGCGCGACCTGTACACCATAGGACCGGTCGGCGGCGCCTTTATGGACCTCGTGCAGGAAGATGACCTCACCTTCCCATTCCTTCACGGCCACGGTGGCGTTGTCGACGCCTTTGAGTTTTCCGGCAAGCGCGGTGAGTTCGTGGTAATGGGTGGCAAACAGGGCGCGGCATTGGTTGGCCGCGTGCAGATGCTCCAACGTGGCCCAGGCGATGGACAGGCCGTCATAGGTGGCGGTGCCTCGGCCAATCTCATCCAGGATTACCAGCGCGCGGTCATCGGCCTGGTTTAGGATGGCGGCGGTTTCGACCATTTCCACCATGAAAGTTGAGCGGCCCCGTGCCAGATCGTCTGACGCGCCAACGCGGCTGAACAGCTGGCTGACCACGCCGATATGGGCCTGTTCGGCTGGAACATAGCTGCCCATTTGGCCGAGCAGCGCGATCAGGGCGTTCTGGCGCAGGAAGGTGGATTTACCGGCCATGTTGGGACCTGTGAGAAGCCAGATGGCGGCCCCGTCATCGGCGCTCAGGTCACAGTCATTGGCGATGAAGGCGTCGCCACTTTGCTGGCGCAGCGCGTGTTCAACGACCGGATGGCGACCACCTTGCACGTCGAAGGCGCGGGAGATGTCGACTTGCGGTCTGCACCAATTCTCACCGCGCGCCAGATCGGCCAGCGCAGCGGTCAAGTCCAGCTCAGCCAGCCCTCGGGCGGCTTGGTTGAGGCGAGCGGCGAGGGCCAAAATTTCATCAGAAAGCCTTTTATAGAGCCGCTTTTCGATCTCAAGCGCCAGATTTCCAGCATTCAGGATACGGGTTTCGATTTCCGAGAGTTCGACAGTGGTAAACCGCACCTGATTGGCGGTGGTTTGGCGATGGATGTATGTCTCGGAGAACGGCGGGCTCAGCATCTTCTCGGCATGGGTGGCCGTGGTTTCGATGAAATAGCCCAACACGTTGTTATGCTTGATCTTCAGCGAGGTGATACCGGTGTGTTCCGCGTATTTCTGCTGAAACCCGGCGATGACGGATCGGCCTTCGTCGCGCAGGGTACGCGCTTCGTCCAGTTCGGGGTCAAAGCTGGGGGCGATGAAACCTCCGTCGCGGGCCAGCAGGGGTGGTTCGGCGACTAAAGCCTCATCCAGCAAGTTCAGGAGGTCGTCAAAGCCAACGAGGTTTTGCAAGGCAGTTGCCAGCAGGACTGGAAGATCCTGCCCCTCGCAAATGCCCGCAATTGCGGCGGCTTGTGTCAGGCCGTTGCGGATGGCGGCTAAATCGCGGGGCCCGCCGCGCTCGAGGGATAAGCGGGACAAGGCGCGGTCCAGATCAGGGGTCTTGCGTAGGGCCTCGCGCAGGTCCGAAGCGATCAGGCTGTCTTCGGCGGCAAAGCTGACAGCGTCGAGACGGGCATGGATCACATCTAGGTTGCGCGACGGGCTTGAGAGGCGTTGTTCCAGCAACCGTGCCCCACCCGGCGTGACCGTGCGGTCGACCACCGACAACAACGATCCGGCGCGCCCGCCCGACAGCGATCGGGTCAGTTCCAGATTGCGGCGCGTGGCGGCGTCGATCTGCACCACGCGGTCCTCGGATTCCTTCATTGGAGTTTGCAGAAGGGGCAGTTTGCCTTTCTGCGTGATCTCAAGATAGTCGATCAGGGCACCCATGGCCGACACTTCGGCTCGTCCAAATGAACCGAAGGCATCCAGAGCGCCGACGTTGAACAGCGCGCAGATGCGTTTTTCAGCCGCGGTGCTGTCGAAACTGGCGCGCCCGATTGGGGTTAGTGAGATCCCCAGATCGCGGATGGGCTCCTGCAATGTCTGATCGGATCCATCGGCCACGATTAATTCGGACGGGGCCAGACGTGCCAGTTCGGGGCTAAGGCGTACCGAAGTCAAGGGCATCACGTGGAATGCGCCCGTGGATATATCGGCCCAGGCCAGCGCGGCCTCATCCCGGACCTCGGCATAGGTGGCCAGAAAGTTGTGGCGGCGGGCCTCCAGCAGGGCATCTTCGGTCAGTGTGCCTGGCGTCACCAAACGCACGACATCGCGCTTTACCACCGATTTAGAGCCTCTTTTCTTCGCCTCGGCCGGGCTTTCCATCTGTTCGCAGACGGCCACGCGGAACCCTTTGCGAATGAGGGTCAGTAAATAACCCTCGGCCGCATGAACTGGGACACCGCACATCGGAATGTCGTCGCCATTGTGTTTGCCGCGTTTGGTCAAGGCGATGTCCAACGCTTCGGCGGCGTTGACGGCATCCTCGAAGAACATCTCGTAGAAATCACCCATGCGATAGAACAGCAGCGCATCAGAATGGGCCTCTTTGATCTCAAGATACTGAGCCATCATTGGCGTGACTGTGGACAAAAGCGGCTCCCTTCTGGCGTGTTCCGGACGCGACCTTACAAACCCCGCATCTTCTATAAAAGCCGAAAACTCATTCCCGTTGAGGCGCGCGCCCGCCTGCGCTATGAGGCATGAGCCCCGAAGTCATGGAAACGACGTTCAAAATGCCCAAAGCGAAGATCACCAAAGAAGAGGCGCTGGCCTTTCACCTCGACCCGACCCCCGGCAAGTGGGAGGTGCAGGCCACCGTTCCCATGACAACGCAGCGCGATCTTTCGCTGGCGTATAGCCCCGGCGTCGCTGTTCCATGTGAAGCAATCGCTGAGGCGCCCGAGACAGCCTATGACTATACCAACAAGGGCAATCTGGTTGCTGTGATCTCGAACGGGACGGCGGTTCTGGGTCTTGGCAATCTTGGCGCGTTGGGGTCGAAACCGGTGATGGAGGGCAAGTCGGTCCTGTTCAAACGGTTCGCCGACGTGAACTCGATCGATATCGAGCTGGACACCGAAGACCCGGATGAGTTTTGCCGCGCGGTGCGCCTAATGGGGCCGACCTTTGGTGGCATCAATCTGGAAGACATCAAGGCGCCTGAGTGTTTCATCATCGAACAGCGCCTGAAGGAAGAGATGGATATTCCGGTCTTCCATGACGACCAGCACGGCACGGCGGTGATCTGTGCGGCGGGCCTGCTGAACGCGCTGCATATTTCGGGCAAGAAAATTGAGGACGTTAAGATTGTTCTTAACGGTGCGGGTGCTGCGGGGATCGCCTGTATCGAGCTGCTCAAATCGATGGGCGCACGGCATGAGAACTGTATCGTCTGTGACACCAAAGGTGTGATCTATCAGGGCCGGACCGAGGGGATGAACCAGTGGAAATCAGCCCACGCTATTACCACAGATCTGCGCACTTTGGAGGAAGCCATGAATGGCGCGGATGTGTTCCTTGGCGTGTCGGTCAAGGGGGCGGTGACACCGGACATGGTGGCCAGCATGGCCGACAATCCTGTGATTTTTGCCATGGCGAACCCGGATCCGGAAATCACACCGGAAGAAGCGCATGAGGTCCGCGTTGATGCCATCGTCGCTACTGGGCGCAGCGATTATCCCAATCAGGTCAACAACGTGTTGGGATTTCCCTACCTGTTCCGCGGTGCGCTGGACATTCATGCCCGTGCCATTAATGACGAGATGAAGATCGCCTGCGCCCACGCTCTGGCCCGTCTGGCGCGTGAGGATGTGCCGGATGAGGTTGCCATGGCCTATGGCAAATCACTGACCTTTGGCCGGGACTATATCATTCCGACGCCGTTTGACCCCCGCCTGAT
The DNA here is from genome assembly GCF_059610045.1 of Ruegeria sp. YTSA168. NCBI lineage: Bacteria > Pseudomonadati > Pseudomonadota > Alphaproteobacteria > Rhodobacterales > Roseobacteraceae > Ruegeria > Ruegeria sp. YTSA168. The sequence continues at coordinate 72,431 of NZ_JBXWMW010000010.1, read as the reverse complement.
CCACCGCATCCCGCCCGCTGTCGCAAAGGCGGGTATGGATACCGGAGCGGCCCGCCGTCCGATCATCGACATGGACGCCTATGAGTTGAGCCTGAAATCCCGCATGGATCCGACCGCCAGCATTCTGCGCGGCCTGAATGCCCGTGCCCGTCAGGCGCAAAGCCGGATGATCTTTGCGGAGGGCGACGATCCCCGCGTCTTGCGCGCGGCGGTGATGTATCAGCGCTCAGGCTTTGGCAAGGCGCTGGTGGTTGGCCGCCAAGACGATGTGAAGGAAAAACTGGAAACGGCGGGACTGGGCGACGCCGTGCGCGAGCTTGAGGTCGTGAACGCAGCAAACACAGCTCATTTGGACGGCTACAAGGACTTCCTGTATCAGCGCCTTCAACGCAAAGGCTTTGATCACAAGGATATCCATCGTCTGGCCGCGCGGGACCGGCACGTGTTTTCATCGCTTATGCTGGCTCATGGACATGGTGACGGTTTGGTGACGGGCGCCACTCGAAAATCGGCACATGTGTTGGATCGGATCAACCACGTGTTTGACGCCGATGCGGTACATGGGGCCGCAGGTGTGACCGCCTTGTTGCACAAGGGGCGGATTGTTCTGATCGGTGATACGTTGGTTCATGAATGGCCAGACGAAAACGATCTGGCCAATATTGCCGAGCGTGCCGCAGCCGTGGCCCGCCATATGGGGCTAGAGCCTCGGGTGGCTTTTGTCAGTTTCTCGACATTTGGCTATCCGGTGTCAGAGCGGGCCGAAAAAATGCATGTAGCGCCCACAGTGCTTGATCAGCGCGGCGTGGATTTCGAATACGAAGGTGAAATGACCGTCGATGTCGCGTTGAATGTGGATCAGCAGCAAGCGTATCCGTTTCAGCGTCTCACTGGCCCGGCCAACATCCTGATTGTGCCTGCGCGCCATTCGGCCAGCATTTCAACCAAGTTGATGCAGGAAATGGGCGGGGCCACCGTGATCGGCCCGATCTTGTCCGGCATCGGCAAGCAAATTCAGATTTGTTCGACCGTTTCAACGGCCAATGATATCCTGAACATGGCCATTCTGGCCTCGTGTGAGATTGGGTAAGCCATGACAATCTGGAACCTAGGCTCGATCAATGCGGACATGGTCTATGCCTTGCCGCATCTGCCTGCGCCGGGGGAAACTCTGGCGGCCAATGGGCTCGAGAAGTTTCTGGGCGGTAAGGGTGCCAATATGTCGGTGGCCGCCGCGCGGGCGGGATCACGCGTCAGCCACATCGGAGCGGTTGGTGCGGATGGGCGCTGGGCACAGGAGCGGCTGACGGAATATGGCGTCGACACGCGGTTTATTGCTGAGGTCAGCAACCCCACGGGTCATGCCATCGTTGCGGTCGACGCGCAGGGTGAGAACCTGATCATTCTGTATCCGGGCGCCAATCACGCGCTTGAAGGTGGGCAGATCGGGCAGGCGCTTGCGTCTGCCAATACCGGCGATCTGCTTGTTTTTCAGAATGAAACCAACGCACAGGTCGAAGCCGCCCGCATGGCGCGCGAGCTTGGTTTGACCGTTTGCTATGCAGCAGCCCCGTTCGAGGCCGAGGCGGTACAGGCCGTGCTGCCCTATCTGGATTTCCTGATCCTGAATGAGGTTGAAGCTGAACAGCTGCAGCAGGAAACAGGCCTAAGTGCGGCTGAGCTGCCTGTGCGACATGTGATCGTGACGCTTGGGTCCAAAGGCGCGCGGTATTTGCAGCAAGGCTGCGATCCGGTCGACTTTGCTGCGCATAAGGTACAGGCCGTTGACACGACCGGTGCAGGCGACACGTTCACCGGCTATGTGCTGGCGGGGATGGATCGGGGTATGCCGATGGAGCAGGCTATTTTGCAAGCCAACCGCGCCGCTGCCCTGATGGTCACACGGCACGGAACGGCGGATGTTATCCCAGACTTGCGGGAAGTGCGCGACGCGCAGTTCGATTAAGACCCGGCAAATGGCGCATCTGCGCCCCAAAGCTGCTTGACCCGCGCATCCCGACCGCAGGCTTTGCGATAGGCTTTGTAGGCGTTCTTTTGGCGCTTGGGTCCAAAGCGGGTGAACACAACCTTGTCGCCCTTGTAGTAATCCTGATGATACGCCTCTGCCGGATAGAACGTGGTTTCCTGCAGGATAGGCGTCACAACGGTTTGGCCGAGTGCGGATTGAGCGTCGGCCTTTGCCTGCTCGGCTACGGCTTTTTCGCCTGTGTTAGAGACAAAAATGGCCGTACGATAACTATCACCCCGGTCACAGAACTGCCCGCCTGCGTCCGTCGGATCAACCGAACGAAAGAACATGTCCAACAAGGTGTCGCGAGAGACTTTGCTGGGATCAAAGGTGATCTGAACCGCTTCATAATGGCCGGTTCCACCCTTGGTTACGTCCTTGTAGCTGGGGTTGGCGGTGGTGCCGCCGGTATATCCGGATACCGCACCGATTACGCCGGGTACGGTTTCAAAATCGGATTCGACACACCAGAAACACCCGCCGGCAACTGTTAGGGTCTCGGTCTCTGCGGCTGAACCTGGTGCGGCGCGCAGCATCGCAGCCAGCAGGATCAATAAAAACAGCACTGAAGGTTTTATGTAGTCGAGATAAGCAGTCCGGGTCATCGCAAGTCTCCTTCCGAGACCAAGCTGCCCGCAGATGCCCCGCCTTGCAATGCGCTGACATCGATTGTCACGCGCTGGTGAGACGATTTTATCGCCTATCCCAGCAACTGACCCAACTTCATCGCGACGCCCATATTGCCCGAGATCTTCAGCTTTCCCATGGCGACGCCAGTCATCGGGTTCAGCTTACCGGTCAGCAATTTGGTCAGGTTGTCCTGTGAAATCCGGATCGTGCAATCGGTTTCCTGATCCTGCGTGGTTGCTTGACTATCGGCCAGTACGATAACGCCCGCCTCGCCGCAATCGAACTTGAGCGATCCATCAAAGCTTTTGCCGTTCAGCCCTTTTTGAATTCCGTCGGCGATGTCTTGCAGCATTGAGCGTCCCTTTTTGGTTGACGTATGCGTAAAGATATCCGTGCGAAACTGGCAAGCCTGACCCTACGGGAAGTAGTGTACAAAAAACCCGGCATCCAAAGGACTGCCGGGTTTTTAAATCGCTTTGGGGATTGCTTACTTCCTCAGCCGCTTGTCGCGCGCGGCCAGCAGTTTCAGGCGCAGCGCGTTTAGCTGGATGAAACCTGCCGCGTCTTTCTGGTCATATGCGCCGGCGTCTTCCTCAAAAGTTACATGCGCCTCGGAATAGAGCGAGTGATCTGACCAACGGCCCACCGTTGAGGCCAGACCTTTGTACAGCTTCACCCGCACGGTGCCGGTGACATGTTCCTGAGACTTGTCGATAGCCGCCTGCAACATTTCGCGTTCGGGTGAGTACCAGAAACCGTTATAGATCAGCTCTGCATATTGCGGCATCAGCTGGTCTTTCAGGTGCATCGCGCCACGGTCCATGGTGATGGACTCGATCCCGCGGTGTGCTTCCAGCAGGATGGTGCCGCCGGGGGTTTCATAGATGCCGCGCGATTTCATACCGACGAAACGGCCTTCGACCAGATCGAGACGTCCAATGCCGTGCTTGCCGCCATATTCATTCAGCTTGGTCAAGATGGTCGCCGGGCTCATCGCCTTGCCATTGATGCTGACCGCGTCGCCTTGTTCAAAGCCGATCTCGATGAATTCGGGCTCATTTGGCGCATCCTCGGGGTGGACGGTGCGCTGATAGACATAGTCGGGTGCCATATCGGCGGGGTCTTCCAGCACTTTGCCCTCGGATGAGGTGTGCAGCAGGTTTGCGTCGACAGAGAACGGAGCTTCGCCGCGTTTGTCTTTTGCAATCGGAATCTGGTTCTGTTCGGCAAATTCCAACAGCCTGGTGCGGCTGGTCAGGTCCCATTCACGCCAGGGCGCAATGACCTTGATGTCGGGGTTCAGCGCGTAAGCTGCCAGCTCGAACCGCACCTGATCGTTGCCCTTGCCGGTTGCGCCGTGAGCGACGGCGTCAGCACCAGTGGCCTCGGCAATCTCGACCAGACGTTTCGAAATCAGAGGCCGCGCGATCGAGGTGCCCAGCAAATACAGACCTTCGTATTGCGCATTGGCACGGAACATCGGGAAGACGAAGTCGCGGACAAATTCCTCGCGGATGTCCTCGATATAGATGTTTTCGGGCTTGATCCCCAGCAGCTCGGCCTTCTGGCGAGCGGGTTCCAGCTCCTCGCCCTGACCTAGATCGGCGGTGAAGGTCACAACCTCACAGCCATACTCGGTCTGCAGCCATTTCAGAATGATCGAGGTATCAAGGCCACCGGAATAGGCCAGAACAACTTTCTTGGGCGCGGACATCTGATTTCCCTTTATGCGTAGAACGACTGGCCCCTAGCGGGTTTTGAACGCGGGGGCAAGTTATGTGCGTTGACCGCGCGTTGGAATTGCAAAGACGCACCCAAAAACGGTGCCTGGACGGGGTAGGATACCTATTTTGAACATACGAGGTCGAACACGTCGTACACATATGTATTCCTTGCCCTTTTAGTCGGGATAGGCCACTGAAACGGGCATGACTGACTTTATGACCCGTGCCCGAACCGCCGAACAGGCGATGCGTACCGTGTTCCCGGCGACACCGTTGCAGCGAAACGCGCATTTGTCCGACCGGTATGGCGCAGACATTTGGCTTAAGCGCGAAGACCTCAGCCCGGTGCGATCCTACAAGATTCGCGGCGCGTTCAATGCGATGCGCAAACAGCAAGGGCAGGAGCTGTTCGTTTGCGCCAGCGCGGGCAATCACGCGCAGGGCGTGGCCTATATGTGCAAGCATCTGGGCGTGAAGGGCGTGATCTTCATGCCGGTGACGACGCCGCAGCAAAAAATCCAGAAAACCCGCATCTTCGGCGGTGACAACATCGAGATTCACCTGACCGGGGACTATTTCGATGACACTCTGGCCGCGGCACAGGCTTGGTGTGCCGCACAGGGCGGGCATTTCCTGTCGCCTTTCGACGATGAGGATGTGATCGAAGGTCAGGCGTCCTTGGCGGTCGAGATCGAAGAACAGTTGGGTCGGGTACCTGACCATGTGCTGCTGCCTGTGGGTGGCGGCGGCATGTCTGCGGGTGTGGCCACATGGTTTGGGGATCGCACCCACTGCCTGTTTGTCGAACCCAAGGGCGGCGCCTGTCTGCATGCGGCGATGGCGGCGGGGCATCCGGTGGCGTTGGATCAGATGGACAATTTCGTCGATGGCGCAGCAGTTGGAAAGATTGGGACCAAACCATTCGAACTGTTGAAATCACGGCATTTGTCGGATGTGCTGGTCCTGTCTGAAGATCGCATATGTACCACCATGATCGAGATGCTGAATGTCGAGGGTATTGTGTTGGAGCCCGCCGGGGCCCTGGCCATCGAAGCGATTGCAGATGTGCAAAGCTTTATCCGCGGTAAAACCGTGGTGTGCGTGACATCGGGCGGGAACTTCGATTTTGAACGCCTGCCCGAGGTCAAGGAACGCGCGCAGCGCTATTCCGGGGTCAAGAAATACTTCATTTTGCGTCTGCCGCAGCGCCCCGGCGCGTTGAAAGAGTTCCTGAACATCCTCGGCCCCGAGGATGACATTGCCCGGTTTGAATATATGAAGAAATCCGCGCGCAACTTCGGGTCAGTCCTGATCGGGATCGAAACCCGCAAGCCAGAGAATTTTGCACGCCTGTTCGCGCATCTGGATGAGGCCGGGTTTACCTATACTGATATCACCGAAGATGAGACGCTGGCACAGTTCGTGATTTAGGTCAGATTACTGGGCAATTCGGCCTGAAACACAGATTTGGATGCGTCATAAGCGTCTAGGATTTCTGCCAAATCAACCTCTGCCGCTTGTCCGGCAGCGGCGCGTCGCTCGCCATCCTGACAGAGTTTCGAGAACTGATCGAACCCCAGGCTCATGGCGCTGCCTTTCAGGAAATGCAGGTTCTGTTCCAACTCGAGTCGTTCGGTATCGGTATGCAATCGTGCGATCACTTCCTGCACTTCGTCCAAAAAGATTGCGATGACCTCATCAATCTCATCTGCGCCGACCTCGTCGCGCAATTGTCTGACTCGGGGCCAGTGGATCATCGTCATCCTCCTGCATCGGAATAGGGATGACCTTTGCTAACGCAGATCAGGTAAATGTGCGGTTAAGGCCAAAGACCATGGGGCCTTCACGGGATGTTAAACCCCAACCCGATAGGTTTGCGGCGTCCCTGAAGAAGGAAGCCTGGGGTTAAAGGGTGTCAGCACTAAGTCTTGAACAAACCGGTTCTGAACTGGATTTCGGTGCGATCCGAAAGGTGCTGGTCGTGGATGATAGCCGCCTGCAACGGCGCATTCTGGTGGCCTCGCTCAAGAAATGGGGATTCGAGGTGCTTGAGGCCGATAATGGCGAAAAGGCTCTTGAGTTTTGTGCCGAATTTGCACCCGATCTTGTGCTCAGCGATTGGGTCATGCCAGGCATGAGCGGGCTGGAGTTTTGCCGCGCATTTCGGGCGCTCGATTCCGAACATTACAGCTATTTCATTCTTCTAACCTCAAAAAGCGAAAAGCAGGAAGTCGCGCGTGGGCTGGATGCCGGGGCGGATGATTTTCTGATCAAGCCGCTAGAGGCGGATGAACTGCGGGCCCGTATCTCTGCCGGCGCGCGCATACTGGACATGCAGAGAGAGCTTTCTGACAAGAACCGTCTGATCGAATCTGCGTTGGACGAACTTAAACTGGCCCATGATGCGATCGACAAAGACCTGAAACAAGCCCGAAAGATACAGGAGTCATTGGTCCCGGAACTGACGCGAGAGTTTGGAAAATCTCGGGTTAGCCTGTTGTTGAAGCCCTGCGGTCATATTGGCGGCGATCTGGTGGGCATGTTCTCGCCTGGCCAGAACCGGCTGGGGTTCTACAGCATCGATGTCTCGGGCCATGGGATCACGTCGGCGATGATGACCGCGCGGCTTGGCGGGTATCTGTCCAGCCAGCATTTCGATCAGAATGTGGCGCTGGAAAAGCGGATGAACAAGTTCTACGCGCTGTTGCCGCCGCAGCAAGTGGCCGAAACGCTCAATTCACGTTTGATGGTGGACACCGGGATCGAAGAGTATTTCACGATGGTCTATGCCATTGTCGATCTGCGCAGTGGGCATATGAAAATGGTACAGGCCGGACATCCGCACCCGCTGTTGCTGAGGCAGGATGGCAGTACCGAGTATCTTGGCGATGGCGGCCTTCCTATCGGATTGATCCCAGACGCGAGTTTTCAGCAGGTTGAAACAACGCTGAACCCGGGTGACCGGCTATTATTGCATTCCGATGGTTTCACAGAATGTCACCTGGCAGGGGGCGGGCTGCTGGAGGAAGAGGGGCTGCGCGAAATGGCGTTGGATTGCGCCTCAGGCCAGGGCGGATCAGAGTTTCTGGATGATATGTTCTGGCGGCTGACTCAGCGCATGCCGCCTAATGAAGGCATGGGCGATGACGTTTCTGCAGTGTTCTTTGAGTATAACGGACTCTAGAGACTGTTCAGGTGCAGGGTTGCAAAGTGACGGTCGCCGTCGTTTCCCAACAGTTCAATCGCATCCGCGCTGTGCATCCAAAGTGCCTCGTGAAAAGCTTCGGTCGGCGGGCCCAATTGCAGGAAAGGGCGGGCGCGGTAAATCAGGCAGATCTTCTCGGCCCATAAATCGTATTCAGGCATATAGGTGAACCGGCGAAACGCACCGATGCGTTTCGGCGTGGCGATGCGCCATCCGGTTTCCTCATACACTTCGCGATGCAGCGTAGTGATGGGCGATTCGCCGGGATCAATGCCACCGCCCGGTAGTTGCAGATCGGGGCCCGGTTCGGTCTGGCAGGTCAAAAGCAGGTGTTTTTCACGCGGAAGTAACGCATACACACCAACCCTGCGCGTATAGGATCGCCCGGGTTCGGGGCTTTCACCAAACCGTCTGATCATGTATGGCCCCTTACAACCAAAACTCTGTGACCTATATGGTGCCGGTATGCCAACCTGTGGCGTGTAAGGAAACCCCATGTCTCTTGGAACAAAAATCGCGTGGGACGATACCGTCCTGCCCTTTCAACTTGATGTGTCGGACATGCGTGGCCGTGTGGCCCGCCTGGACGGGGTGCTGGATGGCATCCTGAAACAGCATGACTATCCCGAACAGGTCGAGGCGCTGGTGGCCGAGATGGCCTTGCTGACCGCATTGATCGGCCAGACCGTTTCGCTGCGCTGGAAGCTGTCGTTGCAGGTTCAATCCAAGGGCGCGGTGCGCATGATCGCGACCGATTACTATGCGCCCACTGTCGAAGGTGAACCGGCGCGTATCCGCGCCTATGCCAGCTTTGATCGGGATCGACTGACCGACAGCGCCCCCTTTGATCAGGTGGGCGACGGGTATTTTGCGATCATGCTCGATCAGGGCGAAGGTACGCAGCCTTATCAGGGTATTACTCCGTTGGACGGAGCGTCGATCAGCGCCTCGGCCGAGGCATATTTTGCCCAGTCCGAGCAGCTGCCGACCCGTTTTTCGCTCAGCTTCGGTAAATCGACCGAACCTGATGTGGGTGAGCATTGGCGCGCCGGTGGGATCATGTTGCAGCACATGCCCAAAGCGTCGCCCTTTGCAGCCTCGGGCGAGGGGACGGGTGAAATCCTCACCGCCAATGATCTGGTCGACGGCGAAGAAGGTGAAAACTGGGGTCGGGTCAACATCCTTCTGGACACGGTTGACGATCTGGAACTGATCGGCCCATCGATTGCGCCGACCGATCTGTTGATCCGCCTGTTTCATGAGGAAAACCCACGCGTTTATGACGCGCAGATGGTACAGTTTGGCTGCACCTGTTCGGAAGAACGCGTTCGTCAAAGCCTCTCGATCTACTCGGCTAGGGACATCGAAAAGATGACGACGCCCGAAGGCAAGGTTACTGCCGATTGTCAGTTCTGCGGGGCGCATTATGTGCTGGATCCTGCGACGGTTGGCTTTGATGCGGAAGACGCCAGCGGTGCATGATCCAACGGATCAGATCGCCGCGGCGTTGCGGCGTCCGGGCCATGGGTCCAGTGACTTTGATCTGAACCCCGAGACCGTGCTTCCCCCCGGGCGCAAATTGCGTCCGGCCGGGGTTCTGGTGCCGATCTTAGTTTCCGGGGATGTGCCACGTTTGATCCTGACAAAGCGGTCATCGGCTTTGAAGCACCATCCTGGCCAGATCGCCTTTCCCGGCGGTAAACAGGATGAAGGGGATGCAGATATCACCGCTGCGGCGCTGCGGGAAGCGCATGAGGAAATCGGCCTGCATCCAGAGTTACCCGAGGTGATCGGCTTTCTGCCCAGCCATGAAACCGTGACCTCATTCGACGTTACACCGGTTGTGGCCATCATCCACCAGGGTTTCGATCCGGTGCCCGAGCCCGGCGAAGTGGATGAGGTTTTCACAGTTCCGCTTGCACATCTGCTAAAGCCCGAGAATTATGTGATCGAGTCGCGCCGGTGGCGTGGCCAGCGGCGAAAGTATTTCGCTGTTCCTTACGGCCCTTATTATATCTGGGGCGCGACGGCTCGCATATTGCGCGGGCTTGCAGCACGGGTAAGTGAATGAAGAAAATCAGTGCGCCTTGGGTTTTGGACCCGGCGACTCAGGCGGTTTGTGCGGCCCTCACCAAAGGCGGGGCGCAGGCCTTGTTCGTGGGCGGATGCGTGCGCAACACCCTTTTGGGCGCGCCCGTCTCGGATATCGACATTGCTACGGATGCGCATCCCGAGCGGGTGATCGAATTGGCCCAAAAGGCTGGTCTTAAGGCGATTCCGACAGGGCTGGAACACGGCACGATCACCATCGTTTGCGATCACATCCCGCATGAAGTCACGACCTTTCGGCGGGATGTGGAAACCGATGGCCGCCGTGCGGTTGTGGCCTTTGCCGACACCGTCGAAGAAGATGCCGCGCGCCGCGATTTCACGATGAACGCGATCTACGCGCAACCCGAAGGCACGGTGCTGGACCCGCTATCCGGAATGCCCGACCTTGAGGCGCGGCGTGTGCGGTTTATCGGAACCGCTGAGAACCGCATACGCGAGGATTATCTGCGTTCGCTGCGCTATTTCCGGTTTCACGCTTGGTACGGCGACGCCGATGCCGGGTTTGATCCGGAAGCATTGGCTGCGATTGCGTCCAATCTGGATGGGCTGACGTCGCTGTCCCGCGAACGGGTTGGGGCTGAGTTGATAAAGTTGTTAGGGGCGCCAGACCCTGCGCCTTCGGTGGCGGCGATGCGCAGCGCGGGTGTTCTGTCGCATCTGTTGCCCGGCTCAGATGACCGTGCCTTGGCCCCGCTGATCGCCATAGAACAGGCCGCCGGAGCAGAGCCCGATCCGGTGCGCAGGCTGGCTGCAATCGCCACGCCCGAGGATGCTGCGACACTGCGCCTGAGTCGAGCGCAGCTGCAACGTCTGACCCGGATGCGGGAGGAGGCGCAAGCCTCGACCAGCGTTGCCGAGCTGGGCTATCGCTATGGGGACCAAGGGGGTTTGCATGAAACTTTGCTGCGCTGCGCCTTCTTTGAAAATCCCTGGTCCGAAAACCTGCGACACGCCCTGCATCAAGGTGCGGCGGCGCGTTTCCCGATCAGTGCCGCCGATCTGATCCCCGACTTCACTGGCCCCGCGCTGGGCAAGAAACTGGCCGAGCTTGAGGCGCGCTGGATCGCGTCTGACTTCACCCTGTCCCGCGAAGATTTGCTGGCCGGTTGAAACGAAGTCTCAAAAGGGGATGACAAACGATTTTGTTTGTGGTTACTTGCGGCAGACTCATGGATGGAGGAATGCGAATGTATTACGGGATCTGGTTCGACTAAAGCCAGGGCACTTTCCCCGTAAAGGGTGGTGTTCAGGCGCCATTCTTCTTCGCATGTCTGTATTTCTGCTCAATCGGAGCACTCTCCATGTTTCGCTATTTCGAAAACCTTGTTGACCCTTTTGTTGCCTATCGTGAGACCGATAAGCCGCCGACGCGGCTGTGGCCGTTCATGCTGGATTACTCACGCCCGTTTTTCCGGGTGTTCTTCTGGGCTGCGCTGATTTCCATCATCGTGGCCGCTGTCGAGATCGGGTTGATCTACTATATGGGTCGCGTCGTCGATCTGTTGGGTGGCACCCCGGCAGAGGTTTGGCAGAACCACGGGACCGAGCTGTTGTTAATGGCAGGTTTTATCCTGCTGCTGCGTCCGCTGCTGCATCTGGTCGATGTTCTGCTACTGAATAATACGATCCTGCCGAACTTTGGTACACTGATCCGCTGGCGGGCGCATAAACATGTGTTGCGCCAATCAGTTGGCTGGTTCGAGAATGACTTTGCAGGCAGGATCGCCAACCGGATTATGCAGACACCGCCTGCGGCAGGAGAGGTGGTATTTCAGGTCTTTGACGCGATCTCATTCTCGCTGGCCTATCTGATTGGTGCAGCGATCCTGCTATACGCAGCAGACCCTCGCCTTTTGATCCCTTTGCTGATCTGGTTTGCGTTTTATGCGCTTTTGGTGCGTTGGACAGTGCAGCGTGTTGGTCCGGCATCTCAGGCCGCATCCGATGCACGTTCCACCGTCACGGGTCGGGTTGTCGACAGCTATACCAATATCCACTCGGTCAAGATGTTTGCCCATGGTCGGCAAGAGTTGGACTATGCCCGTGAAGCGATTGAAGAAACGCGTCGGACCTTTCAGGTCGAGATGCGGATATTCACGATTATGGATGCGGTTCTGGTTACCTTGAACGGCTTTCTGATCGTTGGGATTGTTGGTTGGGCAATTGCGCTTTGGATGCAGGGTACCGCTTCGGTTGGCGTTGTTGCGGCTGCTACGGCGCTGACACTGCGTTTGAACGCAATGACCGGCTGGATCATGTGGGCGTTGACCAGCTTCTTCCGTCAGCTTGGCATCGTGGCCGAAGGGATGGAGACGATTGCTCAGCCAATCGATCTGCTGGATGCACCGGCTTCAAAGCCATTGCAGCTGAGTAAGGGTCAGATCGAAATCTGCGATCTGTCGCACCACTACGGTCGTGAAACGGGTGGTCTGGATCACATCAACCTGACCATTCAGCCGGGCGAAAAGATCGGCCTGATTGGGCGGTCTGGTGCCGGTAAATCGACCCTAGTTAAACTGCTTTTGCGGTTTTATGACGTCGAACGAGGAGCGATCCTGATCGATGATCAGAACATTGCCCAGGTCACGCAAGACAGCTTGCGCAGTCATATCGGCATGGTTCAGCAGGACAGCGCGCTGTTGCACCGGTCGGTGCGTGACAACATCCTCTATGGTCGCCCGGATGCGACTGAAGAACAGATGATTGCTGCCGCCAAACAGGCTGAGGCGCATGAATTCATCCTTGACCTGCAAGATCCGCGGGGGCGCACCGGTTATGACGCGCATGTGGGTGAACGGGGCGTGAAACTGTCCGGCGGTCAGCGGCAGCGGGTGACCCTTGCCAGGGTGATTTTGAAGGACGCGCCGATCTTGTTGTTGGATGAGGCGACATCTGCCCTAGATTCCGAGGTTGAAGCGTCCATTCAGGAAACCCTCTACGGCATGATGCAAGGTAAAACCGTGATCGCCATTGCCCACAGGCTCAGCACCATCGCGCAGATGGACCGTATTCTGGTTATGGATGCGGGCCGGATTGTCGAAGAAGGCGCGCATGCTGATCTTCTGGCGCAGGGTGGACTTTACGCCCAGTTCTGGGCGCGGCAATCTGGCGGCTTCATGAACCCGGAGGCCGCTGAATGAGGGTCGCTGACCTCATCAACCCGTTCAAAAACATCGAAACGCCTCCACCACAAACGTTGGGGGCGTTCATTCGCTGGGCGTTGTCCGGTGCTTGGCCCATGCTTTTTGTTGCGGCCTTCTTCTCGGCGGCAGCCGGTACGATGGAGGCGGGAACAGCCTGGATATTGGGCCGGGTTATCGATTTGTCCACGACCAGTGGGCCCGACGGGTTTCTGACCGGCAGTAATTTGTGGATGATCCTGGGTGGCATTGCATTCTTTATGGTGTTGCGGCCTGTATTTTTTGGGTTCTCGGCCTTCTCGAACAACTATGTCGTCATGCCGAATATCCCGCCGCTGGTTCTGGCCAAGCTGAACCGATGGACGCTGGGCCAGTCGGTCACGTATTTCGACGATGATTTTGCGGGACGGATCGCGCAGAAACAGGTTCAGACCGCGAACGCTCTGGCCTCAGTCGTCTCGGAAACGATCAGTGCAATTGTCTTTGCTTTGGCTTCTTTAGTGGGCTCATTGCTTTTGTTAGGGTCTATCCATCCTCTGGTGATGCTGCCCTTTGTTGCCTGGTTGGTGGTCTATTTCATGTTGGTGCGTTGGTATTTGCCGCGTATCCGCAAACGATCAGGTGCACGCGCCGGGGCGCGGGCCATGGTGTCGGGGCAGATTGTTGATACGATCACCAATGTCAAAACGGTCAAACTATTTGCCCATGCCCAGCACGAGGATCAGGCAGCGCGCAACTCGATGGTTGATCTGCGTGAACGTTCGTTGGAGTTCGGGCTTCTTTCGGCCAGCTTTCGCCTCATCCTGATGACTTTGGCCGGGGTGTTGCCCGTGATGCTGATTGGGGCGACGCTGTTGCTTTGGCAAAGTAGTGCCGCGACAACCGGCGATATTGTGGCGGCGGGAGCTGTTTCGGTTCGCATCTCGCAAATGACTGGTTGGGTCAGCTTCACGCTGATGGGGCTCTACGCCAATATTGGCGAGATCGAGAATGGGATGAAAACCCTGGCCAAGCGCGACCGGGTCGAGGATGTAGCGCAGGCCAAAGATCTGGTAGTGACCCATGGTGCGATCACTTTTGACGATGTCAGCTTTGCCTATGGTCGGGAAATCGGCGGCGTTTCCGATCTGGATTTGGCGATCAAACCGGGCGAAAAGCTTGGGATCGTAGGGGCATCCGGGGCGGGCAAATCCACCCTCGTTTCGCTGCTTCTCAGGCTCTACGATGGGGAAAATGGCGTTATTCGCATCGATGGTCAGGATATCTCGCAGGTGACGCAGGACAGTTTGCGCCGCCAGATCGGCATGGTCACGCAGGAAACGGCCATGTTTAATAGATCCGCACGTGAAAACATCTTGTATGGATGCCCAGATGCGTCCGAAGACGAGATGATCGAGGCCGCTGAAAAAGCCGAGGCGCATGAGTTCATCCTTAGTTTGCAAGATGCGCAGGGTCGCAAAGGCTATGACGCGCATCTGGGAGAGCGTGGGGTAAAGCTCAGCGGGGGTCAGCGACAGCGGATCGCGTTGGCCCGTGCCATTTTGAAAGACGCCCCGATCCTGGTGCTGGATGAGGCCACATCGGCCCTGGATTCTGAGGTCGAAGCCTCGATCCAAACTGCGCTGCATCGCGTCATGCAAGGAAAAACCGTTCTGGCCATTGCGCATCGCCTGTCTACGCTGAGCGAGATGGATCGGATCGTTGTGTTGGATCAGGGGCGCATTGTCGAAACCGGTACGCATGACGCACTGCTGGACCAGGGCGGTCTGTATGCGCGGTTCTGGCATCGCCAGTCGGGTGGTTTCATTCAGGCAGAAGCCGCCGAATAAGGGTTTTGTTGCGGCCGAACCCCCGTTATCAGGCCCGGTATGACGGAAACCTACTCCATAACCCGGCTTGGCCATCAGGGCGACGGCATCGCCGATGGCCCGGTCTATGCGCCCCGCACCCTTCCGGGTGAGGTCGTTTCGGGTACATTACTGGATCAGTTTCTATCTGATATCCGCGTCGAAACCCCATCTGATCAGCGTGTGAAGGCACCCTGCCGCCACTACAAAGCCTGCGGGGGGTGCCAGCTGCAGCACGCATCTGACGCGTTCGTCGCTGGTTGGAAGGTGGATGTTGTCCGAACTGCATTGTCCGCACAGGGGCTGCAGGCGCAAATGCGCCCGATCCATACCTCGCCCGAGCACTCGCGCCGTCGTGCAACGATTGCGGTGCGGCGCACGAAGAAAGGTACTTTGGCAGGGTTTCACGGGCGTGCATCCGACGTGATCACCGAGATCCCCGATTGCCATCTGCTGGACCCTGCATTGATCGCTGGTATCCCTGTGGCCGAGGCGCTTGCGATGCTGGGCGGCAGCCGCAAGGGCGTTCTGGCCGTGACACTGACCTTGTCCGATGGCGGGCTGGACGTTGCGGTAACGGGTGGCAAATCGCTGGATGGGCCGTTGGAACTGGTCCTTGCGCAAGCGACCGAAAAGCACGGGCTTGCCCGGCTCAGCTGGGATGGCGAGGTTATCGCCATGCGGCAGCCCCCGGTTCAGCGGTTTGGGCAGGCCGCGGTAATACCGCCTCCGGGCGCATTCCTGCAGGCGACGAAGGATGGTGAACAGGCTCTAACACGGGCTGTTTTGGAAGCAACGCAAGGTGCCAAGCGCGTTGTTGATCTGTTCGCGGGCAGCGGGACGTTTTCATTACCACTGGCTCAGACGGCGGAAGTTCACGCAGTTGAGGGCGAAGCCGCGATGACCCAAGCACTGGATCAGGGCTGGCGCAGGGCGATGGGGTTGAAACGCGTCACAACCGAGGCGCGTGATCTGTTTCGCCGCCCATTGATGCCCGATGAACTTAAGACTTTTGATGCGGTCGTGCTGGACCCGCCGCGCGCGGGGGCCGAGGCGCAAGTGGCTGAACTGGCTCAGGCGCTGCGCCCGGTAATCGCTTATGTGTCCTGCAATCCGGTGACCTTCGCGCGCGATGCAAAAATGCTTGTTAACGCAGGCTACACCCTTGAATGGGTACAGGTTGTTGACCAATTTCGGTGGTCGTCACATACGGAACTGGCCGCGCGGTTTGTTTTGAACCCCGCATCCTGAGGAGACAGCGAACATGGGCTTTCAACAGCGATTGCAGCACATCATCGAAACACCCCTGTTCGGGCGTTTCATCACTGGTGTGATCATGTTCAACGCCGTGCTGCTGGGCATGGAGACCTCTCCGACTTTGATGGAAATCGCGGGCCCTCTGATCGTAACGCTGGACAAGCTTTGCCTTGCCATTTTCGTTGCTGAGATTGCGATGAAGCTGGTGGCGACAGGCCGCAATTTCTTCAAAAGCGGCTGGAATCTGTTTGATTTCGTGATCGTGGGGATCGCCTTGGTGCCCAGTGCTGGCAGCTTGTCGGTTCTGCGGGCACTGCGGATCCTGCGGGTGTTGCGCGTCATTTCGGTTGCACCGCGGCTGCGACGGGTGGTCGAAGGCTTTATCTCGGCGCTGCCGGGTATGGCCAGTGTGTTCCTGCTGATGGCGATCCTGTTCTATATCGGCTCGGTAATCTCGACCAAGCTGTTCTCGGAAAGCTTCCCGAACTGGTTCGGTGATCTGGGTTTGTCGGCCTATACATTGTTCCAGATCATGACGCTGGAAAGCTGGTCCATGGGCATCGTCCGCCCGGTGATGGAAGTGTATCCCTACGCCTGGCTGTTCTTTGTCCCGTTCATCATGGTGACCACCTTTGCGGTGGTGAACCTGCTGGTTGGTCTGATCGTGAATTCGATGCAGGATGCCCATCATGCCGAGGACGAAGTTAGAACAGACGCCTACCGTGATGAGGTGCTGGAACGGTTAGAAGCCATCGAACGCCGCTTAATCGAACACTCAAACATCAAAAAGTGATTTCAGTTTTTTGATTTTTTGGCATAATAGCCAAAAAAAACAGAGTAGCAGGCAGTGAAACATGGATCGTCGAGCATTTGGATTGGGTGCGATGGCAACGCTAAGCCTTTCGGCTTGTGCCTCAGCCAGCCCTAGAATTCTATCTTACAACGGGCCCGAAGTGACCTCTTTGGTTGTCAACAAGGGTGCGCGGAAGCTGTATCTTCTGCACAACGAACAGATACTTCGGGAATATGAAGTTGATCTGGGCTTTGCGCCGAGGGGCACCAAAACCCGGCGTGGTGATGGCCGGACACCCGAAGGGACATATCTGATCGACCGCCGCAACCCACGCAGCCGGTATCATCTGTCCTTGGGTATTTCCTATCCAAACTCGGCTGATATCGCCAAGGCCAAAGCTGCCGGGGTCGATCCGGGCGGGGATATCTTTATCCACGGTCAGCCGAACCTGCGGTCTGAATTCAAGCGTGCGAAAAAGACGCCGGATTGGACGGCAGGCTGTATCGCGGTCAAGAATGACGAGATGGAAGAGATCTACGCGATGGTCAATCGGGGTACTTTGATCACCCTGCGGGCCTGACCGGGCGCCATTTGTCAAACCCGAACTGATCAAAGTCGCGCTGGTAGGTTTCGACCGCCAGCGCCTGCAACCTGTCATCACAGATTTGATGCAGAGAAAACGGTGTTTCCCCTGCGCTGTCCTGCGGCGTTGGCGGATTGTCATGACCCATGTTTCGCGCCAGATCGGGTAGGGCGGTTGCCAGCTCATCCTCGCGCAGGATCAGGTCAGGCATGGCGAAGGTCGATATCCCCTCCAGTGCTTGTGCCTGGGTGCACCAGCTTGCATCCACGCGGATTGGGGTTTGGCCTGCAAGGTTGTGGCGCAGAAAGGTCAGGAAGGCGGAAAATGCCTCATAGTGCTGATCTTGGGAGTAATTCTTTTCGCGTACCTGCCCCGGGATTGGCAGCTTGAACCGATTGCGTAACAGGGTGCGGATGTCCTCAAAACACTCCGGCCCTTTGTTCAGGATATGAGTGCAGAACGCACTGTGGGCACGTGCCAGGGGATGGCGTAGCACCGTGAATTTGCGGTGACCGGGCGAAGATCGCATCCAATCGAGGATCGCATCGGGGGTCAGATTTGTGTGCAATGCACCGGCATCCACACCGTCCAGTGCGGCCACCCACTGCTGCACAACCGGATCGACACCACTACGCAGGGGCATGTAAATCAGCGGTGTTTTGGCCGCGATGATGTATCTATCCATCGCAGGATCGCGCTTGGGTTCGAAATTCGGGCTGCGCGTAATGGACAGCAGGTCCAGCCCGGATAGTGCTTTTTGCATTTCGTCCGGGTTGGTGACTTTCGATACAGCTGGTGCCGGGTTTTGTGGTTTCAGTCGGTCATCCAATTGGCCTAGCCTTGACGAAACCCCCAGCCAGGCGGCGAGGCCGTTCAGAATGCTCAGATCGGTCAGGTCTTTGTAATCAATGTAGAACGCGGTCTGACCGGTGCGTTGTATATGGGTGCGCAGACGGGACTGAAACCCATAGTGTTGATCCAGATAGTCAGAGAACTCGGGCCCGTCGAAGACAACTTGGGCCTCAAGCCGTCGTTTGATGTTCTTTAGCTGCCACTGCTTGGTTTCGAGCACGATCTTGAGCGACAGATAGCTGTCCAGCGGATTGCGGGTCAGGATGATTTTGGCACAACGTGGATCGTTCAGGGCCGGTTCCAGCACTCTGGGATCATGGTCCTGAAAATAACGGAAGCCGTTCAACGCATTGGGGTCAGAGCGCATCGCCTCAATCAACTGTGCGGGATCCTTATCCCTTTGTTCCAGAGTTATGCCCAGCACATCCTGCGCTTTGACGCGACCGATGAAATGCGGATTGAAGGCTTCGCCATGGCAGGTGATGCTATCCAGCACGTTCAGATTGGCCTCGAGCAGGTTCGAACCCGTGCGCATGGCGGCCAGTATAACGAAGTAGTCAAACGGTCGGGTCATCGGCCATCACTGAACCAGATAGGGCTTTCGGAACGGTTTGGTCTGGGTTCCAAACACGTCATCCGCAGGGAAATCACCCATCAGTTTCGGGTGCATTCCCTGGTTTTTCAGGTTCTGCAGAAACTGACCAAAGCCGGACAGATCGACCATTGTGGGCGCTTCGGTCAGGTGGCTGGGCATCTGGGTGCCGATTTCATCAATGATGGTTTGTAGCGGTTCCATTGGCGCTTCGACAAAGTCCGACAAGGTCCAGCTGCGCACATTGGCCTTGGTCCAGACCGAGGTCAGAACCTCAATCTGCTTGGTTTCAATCTGTTGCAGGCGTGCGGCCTCGGACCTGATATCGGCGAAGTTCAGGTTTGATCGGAACAGCGGAATCGCCCAGGCACCGGTAATGACCGAGATTTGCGCATTTCGATCCCGTGCCATGAACCAGTTGATGTCTTGGGTGTCGTTCGGCCCGAATTGAAAGCATTGGCGCTCACCGCGTGTATTCCAGACCAGATTCGACAGAAACGCTGTGGGATTGTAATCGCGCAATGTCGCGTCGTCGCTCAACGCACCATTGGTGATGGTCTGGCCCTTGGAAAATTCGGCACGATCAGGGCCAAACAGATGACCATGCACCCGGGCACCCGTCGCGGCCTCTAGCCAGATCTCGAAATCCTCGAATAAATCGGTGAAACCCTGAAACATCGAGTAAGCCGATGAGGTCAGGCCGTTCTCGCTGCCATGTTTGGGAAAGCGGCTTTGCATGTACAGCCCATCGCGACCATGGGTTCGACGCTCGACCGCTTTGGCAAAGACCCGGTCGATCTTGCCGGGGTTGGGCTCTGCCGGTCGCATTGCGCCGGACTGATCTGTGAGAAAGGTTTGATACAAACGATCTGCGCGCCACCAGATCTTGCGTGCCACAAAGCAATCAGAGCGGCGGAGCAATTGCAGGTGGTCGTCATAGAAGATGTGCGGACGCCCCTGATAGTCGAATTTCGACAACGTCAGCGAGCGACTTTCGATATGGGTCGAATAGAGCCGTGCCAAGGTCTGAAAATAGCTTTCATCCGGTATCCAGACATGCCTGAAATAACGATCATAGGTTTTACGTTTCGGGTCCTGAAGAATCGCAGAGAGTGTCTGGCGGGTCAGGCACCACCACTGGCTGCCCATATGGGGCATCAGGCCATCGGGAATTTGGCGGCGCAGCCCCAGGGCGCGCTGCAGCCTGACATAGGTATCGAATAGTTTCCGATGTTTGCGCCAGGAAAACGGAAAACGCAGCGTGAAACGTTCATGATCCAACCCGCCAATGGTCCAGCTGACATCAGCGGTGGTTGCACTTTCAATGAAGTCCACACGGGGGCGATCGGACAGGTAGCTTACAAGCTCCTGCACCGGGCGCAGGGGTAGGCAGGACCCGGAGGACAGAAACACATGCCGCACATCCGGAAACTGTTCCAACATCTGTTCAGAGGCCGCTTGCGTTCCTGCGACGATGCCCCAGCCGCCCCAGTCGCATTTGTGACGTTTGGAAAACGCGATCAGGGGGTCGTCGGCGCAAGAGGCAGCGAATTCCGAATATACGTGGTCCGGGACCTTCAGGTCCACATGGATCACAACGGGACAGCCTGCATCGGTCCAATGCCGCGCCACCTGTTCGGCGCGATCCAGGGCTGTGTGAACCAGCATAACGACGCCCAGAGAGCTCATGCCCAGTTTCCTTTTGACATGAGGCCCAGAATTTCAAGCTGTCGCCAATTGATATAGGTTTCCGAAAAATCGCACCAGAACACCGGCTTTTCATCCAGTTGTTCGGCATAGGCCTTGTATTCGCCTGATCCGCGATAATGCTGCCCGCGCTGCAATTCTTCGCGGGCCTTATCGCCTAGCGTATTGATAAGCTTGGCATGCAGCAGCGCGCCGCTGGTCTTTTCACCGCCCCATTCATCGTAGACTTGGTTCAGGCCTCGTGGCAGCAAGGAATGGGTCGAGCTGACATAGACATAGCGCCGGTCCCATTTCACCAGGGGGATTTTGTTCAATGCCGGCGCCTTTGAGGGATTGTCGCCAAAGAACACACGCGCCCGCGCGCCGCCTTGAATCCAGAGGTTATTGTATTCGGGGTTCTTGGTGATCATGTAGTTGCCCGCATCGAACCAGCGCGCAATCTCGAACGGGTCCTGCCCTTCGTGATAGGGTTCATCCTCGACGGGGCCTTGGGGGTACATATCAATCAGCATGGTGCCGAAACTGCGCACAGCACTGCCATCCAGCCAATCGGTCAGGGCCCGGATCGGGCGGGTATCGCAGAACGGGTAGATAAAGAATTCATCCGGGTCGACGGTCAGAACCCAGTGTTTATGGGCATATTTGCGCAGCAGGTAGTTCGACCAATCCAGCCCAAACCCTGCGCGCTTATAGCTGGTTCTTGTACGCCAGACCGAGACATCCGGCTGTGCCCGAAGGAATTCGAAGCTGCCGTCATCGCTGTCATTGTCGACAAACAGAAAGTGATCGATGCCCAGCTTGCGGTAGTATTCCAGAAAATACGGCAGGCGGATTTTTTCGTTGCGCACAACGCTCATCAACAGGATATCGTTGCGCCGAATAGCGGCGGTGTTGTTGCTGGCGGGTTCAAGCTCGCGTCGACGGCGCAGACAGCGCAAAATACGGCGCTTGCGCCGCAATCTCATCCGATACGAATCCAACAGGCTCACGCGTTTAGCCTACCCTTATTGTGACGCGAGCATTCACCGCCCCTTTTCAAAAAAGGGCCGGGATTATGCTAAGTTATGTCATCTTTGCATATTGCAGGGCAATGGATTTAGAACCGGTTAGCAGAAAACATGACATATATGTGTATGTATTCGTCATGGCTGCCATCCTCCGGCATTCATTAACCCCAATGTTTCGAGCTGTTCCCACCCTTCAAATGGCGCCGATTGCTTTGTCCAAAGGGTTGGGCCATCAATGATCCCATCATAGTACGACCCGAACTGATCGGGGTCGTGAAAGTGCTGGCGGCGCTGTTTTTCGATCTGAGATTTCTCGATGATTTCAGGCAGGAACTTGGTGTGCAGCAAAACGCCAGAAGGTGCCTCCCCGCCGGGCCCGTCATAGGCCGCGTTCAGTTGCCGCGGCAGGGCTGAGTGGCAAGAATTCACATAGGCATAACGTCGGCACCAGCGCACCAGAGGAATCTTGTTGAGTGTTGGTGACCGTTGGCGCGTTTTTGCAAAAAACATGCGCTCACGCGCCCCGCCCTGAACCCAAAGATTACCCATAGGGCTTTGGTGCTGGGCGCGATAGGGGGCTGCGTCGAACCAGTTCAACACGGTTGTTGGGTCGGTTGTTGGGTCATAGCTCTGATCCCCCAGTGCACCTTTTGGATAAAGGTCCAGCATCAGTGCTCCAAAGGCCCGGTGCTGGTTCTGGTCAAGCCATGCGGTCAGATCATGCAGGGTCTGTGTCTCGTGATGGGCGTAGATCAACAGCTCATCCGCATCGACCATCAGGCACCAATGCCCATGGCCGTATCGCATTTGCAGCAAGGTCAGCCAGTCCAGCCCATAGCGAGACGCGCGATAGCTCGCATGGGTTTGCCAGAGCGAGACATCATGCTGATCCAGCAGCAATTCGGTCGAGCGATCGTCGCTGCCATTGTCGACGATCAGAAAGTGATCAACGCCCAACTGCCGATAATGGTGCAGAAACCACGGGATCCGGGTGATTTCATTGCGCAGCGTGGTAACCGCCAGGATGTTGCCGGGTTTGATTTTAGAGGTCTGATTGTTCAGACTGGTCAGTTGATGGCGGCTGCGCCAGGATCGCAGCAACAGGCGGCGACGTTTCCAGCGCAGGCGGTACGCGTCAGCCCATCCAATCCGGGGCAGGGTCTGCGGCGAAGCGCCGCTCAATCCCGCCTCATTGGTCGTAATGTCCGTTCTGATGCCAACGCCAGGCATCGGCAATCATCGTCTCTAACGTTGATCTTTTGGGCTTCCAGCCCAGTTCGGCTTCGGCGCGGACTGAGCCTGAAACCAACTTGGTGCAATCGCCCTCGCGGCGGGCTCCGACCGTGTAAGGCACGGCTCGGTTGGTCACTGCTTTGGAATGCTCGATCACCTCAAGAACCGAAAAGCCCGATCCGGTGCCCAGGTTGAAGACCTGACTGCCCTTGTCCTGTTCCAGCCAGTTCAACCCTAGCACATGGGCGTCGACCAGATCGCAGACGTGGACATAATCGCGGATGCAGGTGCCGTCCGGCGTATCGTAATCCGTGCCGAACACGGTCAGACCGTCCCGTTTGCCGTCGATTGCATCTAGCATCAAAGGTACAAGATGCGTCTCAGGGCGGTGGAACTCGCCCACCTCACCTTCCGGGTCTGCGCCTGCCACATTAAAATAGCGGAAGATCACATGGCGCAGGCCATGGGCGGCCTCGAAATCGCGTAAGATATCTTCGATAGCGCGTTTTGAAGCGCCATAAGCGTTCAGCGGGTGCTGTGATGTGGTCTCATCCAGAACCACATTGTCATGCTCGCCATAGGTGGCACAGGTCGATGAGAACACAAAATCCAGACATCCCGCCGCGACCGCAGCCTCGATCAAGTTCAGGGAGCCGGTCACGTTGTTGGACCAGTATTTGCCCGGTTCCGCCATCGCCTCGCCCACCTGGCTAAGCGCGGCGAAATGCATCACGGCGCCTGGCTGGTATTTGGCGAACACCTCATCCAAACGGGTGCGATCCAGCAGGTCGCCTTGTTCGAACGGCCCGAACTTGACTGCATCCTGCCAGCCTGTGATCAGGTTGTCATAGGTCACGGGAACATACCCCGCCTGCGACAACGCCTTGCAAGCATGGGATCCGATATAGCCAGCGCCACCGGTGACAAGAACAGTTTTCATGTGCGATCCATGGTGTCAGGGTTGGGCGTTCCTACGCCATCTTGAGTTTGGGGTCAGGGGGAAAAGAGGTCACTCCAGCCCCATAGCGGCCATCATCTCTTCGATTTTGGGCACGTCCTCGGGGTTGTTCAGCTCCCAGAATTGGCGACCTTTGGCTTCAACCTCGACACACAGCACTTTGCGCCCATTTTCCATGAAGCGCAGCTGTTCCAGACCTTCCAACTGTTCCAGCGGGCCCGTTGGCCAGCCAGGATAGGCGGCCAGGGCGTCCGGCCGATAGGCATAGACACCCACGTGGTGATAAACCGGAGTTGGCGCATCGCCAGAAAATGTGTCCGAGGTGAAAGGAACGACTTCTTTCGAGAAATACATCGCGCTGTGGTCTTGGGCGAACACCGCCGTGGTGCCGCCAACGCGCCCCTGTTTGCGGTCGTTCAACAGGCTGTTCAGGGCACCGCCGTCACAGCGCAGAACCGGGGTCGCCACGCCGGCATCAGGTGCTGCGCGCAGGCCGGTGATCAGGTCTTCGACAAACCACTGCGGGGTCAGGGGCGCATCACCTTGCAGGTTGACGATGATGTCGTACCCGCCGCCCAGGACCGCATGTGCCTCGGCACAGCGTTCGGTGCCGTTCTGGCAGGTTTCCGACGTCATGACGACCTCGGCCCCGAACCCTTCGGCGGCGGTGCGGATGCGCTCATCGTCGGTGGCCACGACCACCTTGTCCACGCCCGAAACCGAACAGGCGGCGCGCCAGGATCGTTCGATCAGCGTCATCGCCTGACCGGTTGCACCGGTCAGCGGCACCAAAGGTTTGCCGGGATATCGGGTCGAGGCATAGCGGGCCGGGATGGCGATCAGAACAGACATCAGGCGTCTTTCAGCTCTACACCCGGAGCGTAGGCGATGAAGAACGGGTTCGCATAACCGTCCTTGCCATAGGTCAGCGGGGTATGATCGTCGAACCGGACCACCTGACCGCCCGCGCCTGACAGAACTGCATGGCCGGCTGCGGTGTCCCATTCCATGGTGCGACCAACGCGCGGGTAGATATCCGCCTCACCCGTGGCCACCAGGCAGAATTTCAGCGACGATCCCGCGCTTTTGCTGTCCTGCACCTGGTATTTGTTGATGTAGTCATCCGTCGCCTGATCCCGGTGGGATTTTGATGCCACCACCAAAAGCGCGGAATTGTCTGGGTCTGAGACCGAGATCGGCGTGACCTCACCGGGTTGAGCTTTGTCCAATTTGCCGGTTTCTTCCACCGCCTGCCCATCAGCCTGCGTATAGAACATCCGACTGCGCGCCGGAGCATAGACAACGCCGCGTGTGGGAACGCCGTTTTCAACCAACGCAATATTGACGGTGAAATCACCACGGCGGTTGATGAATTCCTTGGTACCATCCAACGGATCAACGATCAGGAAGGTATCCCCTTTGGTCAAATGCGACGCTGCCTGTTCTTCGGTAACCAGCAAGATATCCGGGAAGGCTGCGCGCAGCCCTTTGGAAATCAAGGCGTCGGCGGCTTCGTCCGCCTCGGTCACGGGGCTTTCATCTGAT
This sequence comes from Ruegeria sp. YTSA168, assembly GCF_059610045.1. Classification (NCBI taxonomy): domain Bacteria; kingdom Pseudomonadati; phylum Pseudomonadota; class Alphaproteobacteria; order Rhodobacterales; family Roseobacteraceae; genus Ruegeria; species Ruegeria sp. YTSA168. The sequence continues at coordinate 47,217 of NZ_JBXWMW010000010.1, read as the reverse complement.
TTGACCTTCACGTCGAAATCATCCGCCTGGTAGATCTCCATGATCTTGTCGCCAGCTTCCAGGGCCAGACGTCGGATGACGGGGATAAGCGCATCGTAGGTCACAAAAATGCTCCGTTTACATGGTTTGTTGATCCAAATCTCTGACGGACTTATGATGCGCCGGTTACCGAACGGCAAGGTATTCGTGCCAGTTTGAGGGCAACAAAACAGGAAAGACCCCTCGCGTGTTTTATTTCAAGCGCAGTCAATCGTTGCTGGGCAGCGCCTTTACCACCGCAGAACTGGTGTTCCACGGCGTGGTGCGCGACGTGCGAACGCAACACTCAAATGCCGTGATCGCGATCTTGATCAACATTGTGCAGATCGTTCTGATGGCGATGGTGTTTTATCTGATTATGTCATTCATGGGTGCACGGGTTGCCAAGATCAGGGGTGAGTTCATCCTGTATCTCTTGTCGGGTATCTTTTTATTCATGGTTCATACCCAGTCGGTGGGTAGTGTTGCGAAACTGGGCGGCAAGAACAATCCGATGATGCAGCACTCGCCGATGAATGCGATGGTCATGATTTTGGCCGCTGCGTTCGGCACGCTTTATAAGCAAATGATGTCAATCTTGGTCATCTTGTTTATCTACAGCGTGGCCGTTGCACCGCTAGAGATACAGCACCCAGGCGGCGCCTTTGGAATGTTGATCCTGGCCTGGTTTACCGGATGTGCCGTGGGCTTGGTTTTCATGGCACTCAAGCCGTGGTTTCCGACAACATCGATGATGCTCAGCAATGTGTACCGACGCATGAATATGGTCTTTTCTGGTAAGATGTTCGTCGCCAACGCGCTGGGCGGGGCAATCCTGATGATGTTTGCCTGGAACCCGTTGTTTCACCTTATTGATCAGTGTCGTGGGTTCGTGTTCCGAAATTATTATCCCCGCAACACAAGCTGGGAATACGCCTTTTGGGTTGGGATCGCGCTGTTGATGATCGGATTGTTAGGCGAGTTCTTTTCCCGCAAACATATGTCCCAAAGCTGGGATGCCCGCCGCTAACGCGCCACGCGCAGGGTCAGGTTGATCCGTCCGCCCTTTGGTAACAAACGGGATGATCCGGGCCTGATCCGATCAATGCCGTGATAGGTCAGCCGGGCCGGGCCGCCCATGATCACCACATCGCCAGAGCTTAACCAAACAGATTCAGTCTTGCCGCCGCGCGTTGCATTGCCGATGCGAAACAGGGCGTCATCCCCCAGCGAGATTGAAAGGACCGGCCAAGAGAAATCCGCCTCGTCCTTGTCCTGATGCAGGCCCATTTTGGCGCTGTTGTCATAGTAATTGATCAGGCAGCAATCGGGTTCACGTTCGGGGCTGACCAGATCGTGCCAGACGGTCAGGATGGGTTCGGGTATCTTGGGCCATTTTCCACCTTTGGGGTGGTGATCCTGATACCGATAGCCTGACCTGTCAGTGACCCAACCCAGCGCCCCGGCCGAGGTCATACGCACCGACATCTCCTTGCCAGACGGTGTCACGGGCCGCACCAGAGGTGCGGCTTTCAGAATCGGGCGCAATGCGTCGATCAGTCGGGTCTGATCGACACCGTCCAGATGCCCCTTCCTGATATCGAACCCCCGCAAAAGCAGCCGTGTCATCCCCGATTCCCCATTCGTTACCAAATCCTTGCCAAAAAAGGCCGCAGATTCCCGAAAACCTGCGATTCTGAGTGCTTGCAGGCCATTGGTCCGGACCTTATATACGCCGGGACGCGCGATGGTGTAGTGCTGTCGCGCACATCAGATCGGGGACAGGATGCCATAACGGGTCCGGCCCTCGGGACATCGCCTTGAAGAGAAAGGGATTGCAAAAATGGGAAAAGTAATCGGGATTGACCTTGGAACCACAAACTCGTGTGTGGCCATCATGGATGGCTCGCAGCCGAAGGTCATCGAAAACGCCGAAGGGGCGCGGACCACGCCCTCGATCGTCGCCTTCACCGAAGAAGAGCGTCTGGTCGGTCAGCCTGCAAAACGTCAGGCGGTCACTAACCCCGACAACACGATCTTTGGCGTCAAGCGCCTGATCGGTCGTCGTGTGGATGATGCCGAAGTCGAAAAAGACAAGAAAATGGTGCCCTATGCCATCGTTGATGGCGGAAATGGCGACGCCTGGGTGGAAGCCCGCGGTGAAAAGTACTCTCCAAGCCAAATCTCGGCCTTCACTCTGGGCAAGATGAAGGAAACTGCCGAGAGCTATCTGGGTGAGGAAGTCACGCAAGCCGTCATCACCGTTCCGGCCTATTTCAATGACGCCCAGCGTCAGGCCACTAAGGACGCCGGCAAGATCGCCGGTCTGGAAGTCCTGCGGATCATCAACGAACCGACAGCTGCCGCGCTCGCCTATGGCCTGGACAAGGAAGAAACCCAAACCATCGCGGTCTATGACCTTGGTGGTGGTACCTTCGACGTGACCATTTTGGAAATCGACGACGGCCTGTTCGAGGTTAAGTCGACCAATGGCGACACCTTCCTGGGTGGTGAAGACTTTGACATGCGGATCGTCAACTACCTGGCGGATGAGTTCAAAAAGGAACACGGTGTCGATCTGTCCAGCGACAAAATGGCCCTGCAGCGTCTGAAAGAAGCCGCTGAGAAAGCCAAGATCGAGCTGTCCTCGACCTCGCAGACCGAGATCAATCAGCCGTTCATATCGATGGGCTCGAATGGTCAGCCACTGCACATGGTCATGAAACTGACCCGTGCCAAGCTGGAATCGCTGGTTGCGGACCTGATCAAGAAGTCGATGAAGCCATGCGCCGCTGCTCTGAAAGATGCTGGTCTGTCGGCTGCTGACGTGGACGAAGTTGTTCTGGTCGGTGGTATGACCCGGATGCCGAAAGTGATCGAAGAGGTCACCAAATTCTTTGGCAAAGAGCCCCACAAAGGCGTGAACCCGGACGAAGTGGTTGCCATGGGCGCTGCCATTCAGGCCGGTGTTCTGCAGGGCGATGTCAAAGATGTGGTTCTGCTGGACGTGACCCCGCTATCGTTGGGCATCGAGACGCTGGGTGGCGTGTTCACTCGTCTGATCGACCGCAATACGACCATTCCGACCAAGAAGTCTCAGGTCTTCTCGACCGCCGAGGACAACCAGAACGCCGTGACCATCCGCGTGTTCCAGGGTGAACGTGAAATGGCCGCGGACAACAAGATCCTGGGTCAATTCAACCTCGAAGACATCCCGCCCGCACCGCGCGGCATGCCCCAGATCGAGGTGACCTTCGACATCGATGCCAACGGCATTGTCTCGGTTTCCGCCAAGGACAAAGGCACTGGAAAAGAGCAGAAGATCACCATCCAGGCCTCGGGTGGTCTGTCGGATGAAGATATCGACAAGATGGTCAAGGACGCCGAAGAGAACGCGGAAGCTGATAAGGAACGCCGCGAGCTGGTCGACGCCAAGAACCAGGCGGAAAGCTTGATCCACTCGACCGAGAAGTCGATGGAAGAGCATGCAGACAAGGTCGACCCGACCACCATCGAAGCCATCGAGTTGGCGATTGCCGCACTGAAGGACGAGCTGGAAACTGAAAATGCTGACAAGATCAAGTCCGGCATCCAGAACGTTACCGAAGCGGCCATGAAGCTAGGTGAAGCCATCTACAAGGCGCAAGCTGAAGAAGGCGAGGACGAGCCTGCCGCGGCAGATGAAGCACCTGCCGATGATGACATCGTCGACGCCGAGTTCGAAGATCTGGACGACGACAAGCGTAAATAACGGGTAACCGGGCCAATTCGGGCCGGTCCGGTCATCGGGCCGGCCCGATTACGTTGAGGCAGAAGGAAACACTGATGTCAAAACGCGACTATTACGATGTGCTCGGCGTGTCCAAGGGCGCATCGGCGGACGAAATTAAAAAGGGTTTTCGCAAGAAAGCCAAGGAATTGCATCCCGACCGCAACAAGGACAACCCGGATGCTGAGGCGCAGTTCAAAGAAGCGAACGAAGCCTATGACGTGCTGAAGGACGCTGAACGCAAAGCCGCTTACGACCGGTTCGGCCATGCTGCCTTTGAAAACGGCATGGGAGGTGGCGGTCGACCTGGCGGTGGCTTTGGACAGGGCGATTTCTCGAACGCATTTTCTGATGTGTTCGACGATCTGTTCGGCGATTTCATGGGTGGCCAGCGGGGTGGCGGCGGTGGCCGACGCGCGGCACGCGGCTCCGACTTGCGTTACAACCTGCGCGTAACGCTGGAAGAGGCCTATGCAGGCCTGCAAAAAACCATCAACGTACCTGCCGCTGTAGCCTGTTCGTCTTGTGACGGAACCGGGGCCGAGGGCGGCGCCGAGCCTGTAACCTGCCCTACCTGTTCCGGCATGGGTAAAGTGCGCGCTCAGCAAGGGTTCTTTACCGTTGAACGCACATGCCCTACCTGTTCCGGCCTGGGTCAGATCATCAAAAACCCGTGTAAGGTCTGTAGCGGCTCAGGCCGGGTGGAAAAAGAACGCGCCCTGTCGGTGAACATCCCCGCTGGTGTCGAAACCGGAACCCGCATTCGTCTGGCGGGTGAAGGCGAGGCTGGCATGCGCGGTGGTCCCCCGGGTGATCTCTATATCTTTGTCGAAGTCTCCGATCACAAATTGTTCGAGCGTGACAGCGTAAACCTCTACTGCCGCGTCCCGGTCAGCATGGCCAAAGCCGCGCTGGGCGGATCGATCGAAGTTCCGACAATTGACGGCGGTCGAGGTCGGGTGCAAATCCCGGCGGGCAGCCAGTCAGGTCGCCAGATGCGCCTGCGTGGCAAGGGCATGCCAGCGCTACGCGGCGGCGGTGTCGGGGACATGTTCATCGAACTGGCGGTGGAGACCCCGGTCAATCTGACAAGCCGCCAGAAAGAGCTTTTGCGTGAGTTTGACGATCTTGGTGAGGATAACCATCCGGAATCAAAAAGCTTTTTCTCATCCGTCAAGTCCTTCTGGGACGGCATGAAAAGCTAAAGCAGAAAATGAGCCGTTCCAAACTGGGGGGCCTTTGTGCATTTAGGGGGCTCTGCCCCCGCCGCCTTGCGGGCGTCTCCCCCGGGATATTTAGAGCCAGATGAAGTTTGGATCCCCTGCTTCATCTGGCCAGAAATATCCCGGAGCGCGAGGCAGAGCCTCGCATGAATTCAACGTCAATTGGTCTTATTTCCTTGTCGGATGTGGACATATGACCCGCCGATTGATGCTTGATTTCTGTGGCCTGCCCTGAGATTGTCCTGATCAACCGTTGGGGTGCCCTGATTGCAGGGCTGAGAGGCGCGCGCGTCAACCCATCGAACCTGATCCGGGCAATACCGGCGGAGGGAACGGTCTAACGCAAACAGACGTTTTCCATGCCCGGTTGCCCAAGTAAGTGGAGCAACGACGTGGTACCAATTGCTTTGACTATTGCAGGATCCGACAGCGGCGGCGGCGCGGGGATTCAGGCCGATCTCAAGGCGATGTCGGCATTGGGCGTGTTTGGCTCTAGCGTAATCACCGCGGTCACCGCGCAAAACACGCAGGCTGTAACGGCTGTGCATGGTATTCCGCTGGATGTGATCACCGCTCAGATCGACGCCGTGTTGAGCGATTTGGATGTTCGGGCCATCAAGATCGGTATGTTGGCAACGCCCGAGATCATTCGGACTGTTGCTGAAGGGATCGCAGGGTTTGGCGGCCCTGTCGTACTGGACCCAGTAATGGTGGCAAAATCCGGTGATGCTTTGTTGGCGCTAGAGGCGGTTCAGATCTTGCGTGAGGTTCTGCTGCCGCGCGCGACGATCCTGACCCCGAATCTGCCCGAGGCGGCGTGTCTGCTTGATCAGCGCAGCGCGGCTACACCCGCAGAGATGGCTGCTCAGGGCAAAGCGCTGTGCGCGCTGGGTGCGGGGGCGGTTTTGATGAAGGGCGGTCATGGCGAGGGTGATATCTGCCACGATCTGCTGATCGACCAAACGGGTGTGATTGCCGAATTTCAGGCGCCACGGCAAAATACAAAGAACACGCATGGAACTGGCTGCACGCTGTCGTCTTCAATTGCTGCCGGTTTGGCTAAAAGTCTGTCTTTGACCGAGGCAGTGGGCCTGGCGCATGACTATTTGCAGGGTGCGATTGCTCAGGCAGATACACTAAAGATTGGAGCGGGCCACGGTCCGGTGCATCACTTCCACCGGATGTGGTCTGCGTGATGATCTGGTCCGTCATAGGGGCCGGTGTGGCGGGGCTGTCCGTTGCCAGCGAGTTGACCGCACGTGGGGCGAAGGTGCAGGTGTACGATCCCAAAGGCCCGCCCGGCCCGCATGGTTGTTCCTGGTGGGCAGGGGGCATGTTAGCGCCCTGGTGTGAATATGAAAACGCCGAAGAACCGGTTCTGCGACTGGGCCAAGAGGCTATCGCGTGGTGGGCGGATCGTACCGGCGTGAACCGGTGTGGTACGTTAATCGTTGCGAGCACTCGGGATGTGCCTGACTTACGGCGTTTCGCGCGCCGGACGGAGGCATTTTGTGAGGTAGACAAGGCAAAAATAGCCCAATTAGAGCCTGATTTGTATGGATTCAGCAAAGGGTTGTACTTTGAACAAGAGGCGCATCTTGATCCCCGGAAAGCGCTGAGTGATTTATATCAGAACCTGAACGACCGAGGCGTGGTGTTTCATCACAAGCCCGCGCCGGCGCAGCTGGAGAATGCAATTGACTGCCGGGGTCTTCAGGCGCGGGATGCTTTGCCTGATCTACGCGGCGTAAAGGGCGAGATGTTGGTCGTGCGGTGCCCGGATGTGACCTTGACGCGCCCGGTGCGCCTGCTGCATCCACGCATACCGCTTTACATCGTGCCGCGCGGGGACGGCATCTACATGCTGGGCGCAACGATGATCGAAAGCGAAGACAGCAGCCGGATCACCGCCCGGTCGATGCTGGAACTGCTGAGTGCCGCATACGCGCTGAACCCCGCCTTTGGTGAAGCTGAGGTATTGGAAATCGGCGTCGATCTGCGCCCGGCTTTCCCTGATAACCTGCCACGCATTCGGCGTTTGGGCGGGACGATCTATGCCAACGGGCTTTACCGCCACGGCTATTTGCTGGCCCCTGCTCTGGCACAGGGCGTGGCCGATCTGGCGCTTGAGAACAAACATTCGGAGATGGTCGATGAAGATCGTGCTTAATGGCGAGCCACGCGACGTGTGTGCCCAAACCTTATCGGACCTGCTGCAAGAATGCGGATTCTCAGGCCGCGTCGCAACGGCAGTGAATGAGGAATTCGTGCCTTCCAGCCTGCGCATTGCCCATGCTTTGAACGACAATGATCGGGTCGAGATTCTGTCACCCATGCAAGGGGGTTAGGGATGAAACGCTTTTATGGGGTTGGGCTACCCAACCCGTTGATGCTGGGCACTGCGCAGTATCCCAGTCCCGCCATATTGGAACAAGCGTTCCGCAAAAGCGGCGCGGCTGTGGCAACGGTGTCATTGCGGCGTGAATCTGGAGCGGGGCAGACCTTCTGGCAGATGATCCGCGATTTGGGTGTGCTGGTGTTGCCCAACACAGCTGGGTGCCACACGGTGAAAGAGGCGGTAACCACTGCCCACATGGCGCGTGAGGTGTTCGAGACGAAGTGGATCAAGCTTGAGCTGATCGGTCACACTGACAGCCTGCAGCCGGATGTGTTTCAACTTGTCGAAGCCGCGCGTATCCTGACCGAGGACGGGTTCGAGGTCTTCCCTTACACAACCGACGACCTGATCGTGGGTGAACGCTTGCTTGAAGCCGGGTGCGAGGTTCTGATGCCCTGGGGCGCGCCGATTGGATCGGGGCGCGGGCTGAACAACGAATATGCCCTGCGTGCGATGCGTTCGGAGTTTCCAGATGTGCCGCTTGTTATCGACGCTGGGATCGGTTTGCCCAGCCATGCCGCGCATGCGATGGAGCTGGGCTATGACGCAGTTCTTTTGAACACCGCCGTGGCGCGGGCCGGTGATCCTGTTCAGATGGCGCGGGCCATGATGCGCGCGGTCGAGGCAGGGCAACTGGCTCATCAGGCCGACCCGATCGAGGCGCGGGACATGGCCGAACCCTCAACCCCCGTTGTTGGAAAGGCGTTTCTATCATGAGCCTTGACCGATTTTATCCCATCTTTGATCACTCGAACTGGCTGCAGCGCATGCTGCCTTTGGGCGTCAAGCTGGTACAGCTGCGTATAAAGGATCAGCCGGACGATGTCGTGCGCGCTCAGATTGCGGCATCGCGTGATCTTTGCCGTGATCATGGTGCGGTTCTGGTGGTGAACGACTATTGGCAGGCCGCGATAGATGCGGGCTGCGATTGGATCCACTTGGGGCAGGAAGATCTGGACGACGCCGACTTGAAAGCGATCCGCAAAGCGGGTCTAAAGCTGGGCGTTTCGACCCATGACGACGATGAGTTGGAGCGTGTCCTGCGCATGGACCCTGACTATGTGGCACTCGGCCCGGTGTACCCCACGATCCTGAAAAAGATGAAGTGGGAGCAGCAGGGCTTGCCGCGCGTCACCGAGTGGAAGGCCCGTGTGGGCGATATCCCTCTGGTCGGGATCGGCGGTATGAGCGTCGAACGCGCGCCCGGCGTGCTTGAGGCGGGTGCCGACATTGTCTCGGTCGTTACTGACATCACCCTGAATGCCGACCCCGAGGTGCGGGTGCGCCAGTGGATCGAGGCCACCAGATGAGCCGCTATTCCCGTCAGATGATCCTGCCTGAGGTCGGCGCCGAAGGTCAGGCACGCCTGTCTGCGGCGCGGGTTTTGGTGGTTGGGGCGGGGGGGCTGGCGGCTCCGGTTCTGCCGCTGTTGGCCGGAGCAGGTGTCGGGCACCTGACAATTCTGGACCCAGACAGTGTCACCCTGTCGAACCTTCACCGGCAGACATTGTTTGCCGAGGCGGATTGTGGTCGGCCAAAGGCCCGGGTTGCGGCGGATCGGTGTCGTGCGCTGAACTCTGAGATCGGAATTGACGCCAAGAAACAGGCTCTAACAAGTGGAAATGCCGCTGAAATCATCGCCAGGGCAGATGTAATCCTGGACTGCGCAGACAGCTATGCCGCCAGCTATACCCTGTCGGACGCCTGTCTGGCGCAGGGAAAGCCGCTGATCAGCGCGTCGGTTCTGGGCTTGTCCGGCTATGTCGGCGGGTTCTGCGGTGGCGGGCCTTCGCTGCGGGCTGTGTTTCCGGATGCGCCGGACAGCGGGGCCAGCTGCGCCACGGCGGGTGTCCTGGGTCCCGTCGTTGGGATGATCGGCGCGATGCAGGCGCAGATGGCGCTGGGGGTGATTTTGGGGGTTGAACCCTCGCCCCTGGGTCAGTTGGTACAGTTTAATGCCCGGTCTCTGCGCAGCACCGGTTTTCGCTTTGACGATGCGCCTGAACCTGAAAAATTCTTCCCCTTTCTGGCGCCCTCGCAACTGGAACAGGACGATCTGATTGTCGAACTGCGCAATCAGAATGAAGCGCCCGAGCCCATACACGCTCAGGCCCGCCGACTGACGGACGAGCAACTAAAAACTGAGTCTAATAAAGGCCAAAGATTAGCTCTGTGCTGTGCAACCGGCCTGCGCGCCTGGCGCGCAGCTGAACAGATTGAACCGGATTGGTCGGGCGAGATTGTCCTCGTCGCGGCCTCAACCATGTGAGTGAAAAGGAAACGCGAGACATGAAGAAACTGATCGCTGCTATTGCCTTGCTGGCCGCAGCGCCCGCCTGGGCCGAGGATAAGATGACCGTTCTGCTGGACTGGTTCGTAAACCCCGACCACGGGCCTATCATTGTGGCGCAGGAAAACGGCTATTTCGCCGAGCAGGGGCTGGAGGTTGAGATCGTTCCGCCTGCCGACCCCTCAGCCCCCCCGCGTCTGGTGGCGGCAGGTCAGGCCGAACTGGCCGTATCTTATCAGCCGCAGCTGCACCTGCAGATCCACGAAGGCCTGCCGCTAAAGCGCGTCGGTACGCTGGTTGCCACCCCTTTGAACTGCCTGCTGGTGCTTGAAGACGGACCGATAAAGTCGCCAGCTGATCTGAAAGGAAAGAAGATCGGTTTCTCGGTTGCCGGTGTGGAAGAAGCAGTGTTGACCACCGTTCTGGGAAAATATGGCGTTGCGCTTGATGAAGTAGAGCTGATCAACGTGAACTTTTCACTCTCGCCGTCATTGATGACCGGTCAGGTGGACGCCGTCATTGGTGCCTATCGCAATTTCGAGCTGAACCAGATGGAAATCGAAGGTGTCCCTGGCACCTGTTTTTATATCGAGGAAGAGGGTGTGCCACCCTATGATGAGCTGATTTATGTCGCCAATCCCGACACGATGGATGCCGACAAGATCGCGCGTTTCCTGGCCGCGACCGAAAAGGCGACGCAATACATCGTCAACAACCCGGAAAAAAGCTGGGAGATCTTTGCCGCCACTTCGCCCGAACTGCAGGATGAGTTGAACGCGCGCGCTTGGGTTGACACGCTGCCCCGCTTTGCATTGCGCCCTGCCGGTTTTGACGCGGGTCGTTATGCGCGGTTCGAGCAGTTCCTGAAGGACAGCGGCATGATCGACAGCGTCAACCCGGTCAGCGAGATCACAATCGACGTGACCGCCCAATGAGAGTTTATGGCAACGCCTTTGCGCTGATGCGCGATGCGGCGCAAGGGCCGTGGCGGGAGTACACCCGCCATGCCTTCGTCGAGGGCCTGAAGGACGGGACGCTACCGCGTGACGCGTTCTTGCACTATCTGCGACAGGACTATGTGTTTCTCACCCATTTCTCGCGTGCCTGGGCATTGGCTGTGGTCAAGGCGCAGACGCATGAGGAAATGCAGGTGGCCGCCGCAACGGTAAACGGGCTGATGCATGAAGAGATGATGCTGCATGTTGGCGTTTGTGAAGCCGCAGGTATTTCCCGCGAGGACCTGATGGCGACGTCTGAGCGGCCTGAAAACCTCGCCTATACCCGCTTTGTGCTCGAATCCGGCTATTCAGGCGATTATCTGAACCTGCTGGCCGCGCTGTTGCCCTGCGTCATTGGCTATGCCGAGATCGGTGTGCGTTTGGCACAAGAGGCAACATCCGAGGCCTATCGCCCCTGGATCGATACCTATGCAGGTGATCAGTATCAAAGCTACTGTCATGACATCGGCGCGCTGATGGATGGCGCTTTGGTTCGGCGCCTGGGCCCGGACTATGCCGCGCTGCCGGTCTGGGCTGACCTCTGCAAGACCTTTGAGATGGCAACGCAGCTTGAGGTTAATTTCTGGCAAATGGGCCTGACGCCATGACGCCAGCCCCCGATCTGACCATCAGCGGTACGGCCTCCATCGACGGCGCGCCTTTGTTCGCGCCGTTGAGCCTGACCCTTGGGGCCGGGGCGTGGACTTGTCTGCTGGGCGGATCGGGCGTGGGCAAAACCACCGTTCTGCGGCTGATTGCCGGACTGGAAACCGGGGCCGTGTTCACTGGTCAGATCATCGCAGGCGACGGACAGCCGGTGCCGGATCGTGTCGCCTATATGGCGCAAGACGATTTGCTGCTGCCTTGGGCGAACGTCGCGCAGAACGTGTCATTGGGGGCAAGGTTGCGGGGTGAGAAACCCGATCTACATCGCCGTGACGGTCTGATTGAACGGATGCGTTTGCAGGATCATATGACCAAGAAACCATCCGAACTGTCCGGCGGCCAGCGCCAGCGCGTGGCCTTGGCCCGCACGTTGATGGAAGATCGTCCTATCGTACTTTTGGATGAGCCTTTCTCGGCCCTCGACGCCCGCACCCGCGCCGATATGCAGGATCTGGCCGCTGAGGTGTTGCAGGGGCGCACCGTTCTGCTTGTCACTCATGATCCGGCGGAGGCCGCGCGTCTGGGCCAAACGATCACCGTTATGACGCAGGATGGTCTGACTCCCTGCGCACCACCCCAGGCCCCGGCGCCGCGTCATGTTGACGACCTTGAGACGCTGGAAACCCAAGGAGCGTTGCTCAAGCTGTTGAGAGAGGCATCATGAAATACCTCTCTGCCCTTGCAGCAACAGTGTTCGCGGTGGCGATCTGGCAAGCCATCGTCTCGATCACCGGCCTGCCGAAATTCATCTTGCCTGGCCCTGCGATTGTGGCCGAGACCTGGTGGCAGAACCGATGGTTGATTGCCGAACACACCTGGATCACTGCTATCGAGGTGATGATTGGTCTGGCGTGCGGCACACTTCTGGGCGTGGTCACTGCGCTACAACTGGCCAATTCCCGCGCCGCACGTGTGCTGGTGCAGCCGATGCTGGTGTTCACGCAGGCGTTGCCGGTCTTTGCGCTGGCCCCGTTGCTGACGCTGTGGCTGGGCTATGGCCTTTGGTCCAAGGTCGCGATGGCGGTGCTGATCATCTATTTCCCGATTACCTCGTCTTTCTTTGACGGGTTGATGCGCACGCCGTCCGGGTATCTGGACCTTGCGCGCACCATGCAGGCCAGCAAACGATCTGTGCTCTGGCATATTCGAATACCGGCGGCGTTGCCTTCGCTGGCATCAGGGATGCGGTTGGCGGCGGTCTATGCACCGATCGGGGCGGTGATCGGTGAATGGGTCGGGTCGTCACAAGGCTTGGGCTATCTGATGCTGTTGGCCAATGGCCGCGCTAAGACCGATCTGATGTTTGCCGCAATGCTGACGCTAGGCGTGTTTTCGATTGTTCTGCACATGGTCGTCCGCCGCGCCACGGCGCGTATGGCGGGTGAGATGCGTTAACCATTCAGAAACCGATTCTGCGCCAAGGTGGGGCCCATGACCCAGGACGCCTTTGCCGAAGCCCCCATGCTGTTCGATACGGACGAAGCGCCAGCGCAGCCGCTGCCGACGGGTCGGTTACCCTCCTACATCAAAGACCATCGCAAGCGGCTGCGCGAACGGTTCATGGCGGGTGGTTCTGCCGCGATGCCGGATTATGAACTACTGGAATTGGTTCTGTTCCGATCCATCCCCCGACAAGACGTGAAACCTTTGGCACGGGCGCTGATGGATACGTTTGGGGATTTCAACCGCGTCCTGACCGCGCCCGAAGAACGGCTGCGGCAGATCAAGGGTGTTGGGGATACGGTGATCACCGACCTGAAAATCCTTGAGGCGTGCGCCCATCGTATGGCCCGCGCGCGGGTGATGCAGCGGCATGTGATCTCAGGCTGGGAAGCGCTGCTGGATTATTGCCATACCACCATGGCTCATCGGGAAACCGAACAGTTTCGCGTCTTCTATCTGGATCGCAAAAACGTGCTGATCGCAGATGAGGAACAAGCCAAAGGCACCGTCGATCACGTACCGGTCTATCCGCGCGAGGTGGCGAAGCGCGCGCTGGAACTGAATGCCTCGGCGCTGATCTTGGTGCATAACCACCCGTCAGGCGACCCGACACCATCAAAATCCGATATCGATATGACCAACCGCATTCAAGATGCCTGCACTGCGCTGGGCCTGACCCTGCATGACCATCTCATCATCGGAAAGTCGACCGAGTTGAGTTTTCGGTCCGAGGGATACCTCTAGCTGGTCACTCGACCCAGATTTCAACACGGCGGTTCACCTTGCGGCCCCATTCGGTGTCGTCGCAGGCCATGGGCATCGCCTCGCCGAACCCGTCGACGGCGATCTCGATACTGTCGGGTATCTCGGTCTCAACAGCCCCGAGAACCGAGTTCCGAACGGTTTGCGCACGCCGCAGGGCGATCCGGGCGTTGGTGCTGGCGGGTCCATCCCCGTCACTGAATCCGACAAACAGCACCTTGCGGGGGTTCAGCGTTCCGGTTTCAAGCGCCTGAGCAAGATATTGGATATTCGAGCGTGATTGGGCGTCGGGCCGCGATGACCCGGGTTCGAACCGAACCGACAGCGACAGACGCGCCATCGGGCGCAAGGTTTCGACCATGCGCTGAACCTCTTCCAACCCAACCTCGACCCCGCCGGACATAATAGCGTTGGAAAGCCGGTCGCCCTGCAGACCAATCCGCGTTCTTTCCGGTGTCTGGTCGACAAACCCGGCCTGCCGAATAGCCAATTGGGCATCAGCGCCCAAGCTATAGGCCAGTAGTTGACGTGCGATCCGCGGGAGGCGGCGTTCGGGCAGGTAGAGGAACATCGGCAGTGTCAGCGGATAATCCTCGGTCTTGATGGCATCGCGTGATGCGGCGAGCGCATGCCCGCACCCACCGGTCAAAGGCAATGCGCGTGTGGTATCGGCCGAGGCATGACTGGCAATCCCGATGGCAAACGCGTCTCGCGCGACGGCCTGTACCAGATCGCCATTGCGACCGTGGCGTATCGCATCGGAGGACAGTGCCGCTCCTGCCGGGGCCAACAGCTGATCTTCAACCGCTTGGGCCAAACCCGATCCCGCATCCGGCATATGCAGCGCAATTGGTGCATCGGGGCCGCCCAGATCCGCCCAATTCGTAACGTCACCGGACAAAACACGTGCCAGATCGGCGGGTGAAATCTGACGGGTAGTGTTGTCCTGGGCAACGACCGGGACCATGGCGTCCAAGGCAATTACCCGCGATCTGCGAGGGCGGGTCAGATCGCCCAGCCCGGCCTCTGCCGCCGCGGTCTGTTCGGCATCGCGGATTTCGCGCAGGGCCATGACGATGTCGGCGTCATTTGCGATCAGATCGGCAAACCCTTGATCCGTGTTTCCAACGCGAAAGAACAATCGCGCCAGTGGCGCTGTTCGCCCGGTCTGAAACAGTTCATAGGCAAAGCTGCGTTCATCCACCCGTTTCGGTGTTGCGGTCAGCCCCTCCTGCCGCGCAAAACCAATGATCAGGGCGGGCAGCACGGTTTCGGCCATGACCGACGAGCCTGAGAACCAAACCTCGGCCACGAAATCTGTCAGATTGGGGCAGGCTGGACCGTCGCAGGTGACGCCTGAGCCATCAAGTGTCAGCTCTCCGAATTGTGTATCGACGCGGTAGAATTCACCATCAAAACCCAGTAGATCGCCCGTGATTTCGACTTGGCCGTCATGCGAAGTGAGCGTGATGTCCTGCGCCGCAGCACCTGTTCCAAGTGTTGCTGAAATCAGCGCGGCCACTGCCACACGGTAAAATGTCATCAGAGAGTCGAGCCTGCCTACGGGTTACTTTGCCGCGATTGTCAGGTCTTGGAGCAGATTATTCAACACCAGAAACTCGCCCAATTGTGAGCAGTCCGGTACAGTCAGGCTCAGATCACGTGACCGTAGGCCTGTGTTGGCCCGCAGTTCGATGGACTGGACGTTCAGGGTATGACCGCAATTATTTTCGGTCACTTCCGCTTCGACAGTCAGGTCGATGGTTCCCGATTGCTGGGACTGGCCCGCCGGGAAAGAATACACTTCGATGTTTTGCGCATCTGTCAGGCCCGAATGGCCCAGGCTGACAACACTGCCAGCGCCTGCTGTGGCGCTGTTCGACCAGACGTGCCCCTCGCCACCATAACTGGCTCCGAATTCTAACGCGTGAATTTGCAACGCTTTGTCGCCCTTCCACTGCAGCGCCACACGATCATATTCCTGCAGATCAGGCACATGGGTCGTGGCGACGGTCCCGGTTTGATCCGGGAATGAGATCAGAAAGATCGCATATTCAGACAGCGCCGGGATGGTTACGCTCAGCGTGCCCCTTTTATCGGTGACCTGCGTCAGGGTCAGGCCGCTGTGGTGGATGCTGATCCGCTCATTGCCGCGGCACGGAGATTTGATTGTCAGGCGGGCCTGCGCGCCGGGTACGGCAACAGCGCGGGCGCTTAGGTTGCAGGCTTTCTGTGCTGGCTTTTTTCGGGGTTCGACACGGGTCGTTTTTGGTGCAACCGCCACGTCGTCAGTGTCAGATGCGGTTGCCGAGGCCGAGGTCAGCACGATGCTATCCAACCCTGCCAGAACCGACGTTTGATTTGTTTGTGTAGCCGCAGCAATTTGGTTCTGCGCATCGCTTGGCTGCGCAGCTGTTCCATATTGCATCAGGTAACCAATGCCCAAGGCACAGGCGATTGTGCCGCACATGGTCACGTAGTTTCTTACAACAAACAAGACACCCTCCCCAGTTGAAGGAGCGAGTCGCACACTGACCCTGAATCGAGGCTTATTTGTGTCCTCGAAACGGACTCATTGTGATCAAGGTGTCGATGACGTCAGGTTAACCGACCGTGGCAATGTTTGAACTTCTTGCCCGATCCGCAAGGGCAAGGGTCATTGCGCGACGGGTTCCCCCATGTTGACGGATCAGTTTCGTCAAAGCCGGGCAGTGCGTCACCCGATGCGGCGGCTTCGGCTTTGGCCTCGGCTCGGTCAGTTGCCTGATCCACCGCCGCTTGCGTCTGAGCCTGCTGTGCCGCCATCTGCGCCAACATTTCTTTCTGCTCTTCCTCGGTCAGCGGACGTACGCGTGACAGTTGCTGTGTCACGGTTTCACGTAAGCTGTCCAACATGCCTTCGAACAGCTGGAAGCTTTCGGTTTTGTATTCATTCAGCGGATCGCGCTGGGCGTAGCCCCGGAATCCAACAACCGAGCGCAGATGTTCCAGCGTGAGCAGATGCTCGCGCCATTTGCTGTCGATGGTTTGCAGCAGCACCTGCTTTTCGATGTTGCGCATGTTTTCAGGGCCAAAGGCCACAGCCTTCTGTGCCATCATCTCGTCGGCGGATTTGATCAGGCGTTCGCGCACCTGTTCGTCATCCACGCCTTCTTCGGCGGCCCAGTCCTGAACCGGTGCGTCGATGGTCAGCTTGTCTTTGATTGCCTCATGCAGACCTTCGGTATCCCACTGATCCGCATAGGATTTCGGCGGCATATATTCGTCGATCAGATCGTCGATCACCTGCTCGCGCATATCCGAGACGATCTCGGACAGGTCGTCTGCCGACATGATCTCGCGCCGTTGGCTAAAGACCACTTTCCGTTGATCGTTCATCACATCGTCGAATTTCAGAACGTTTTTGCGCATGTCAAAGTTGCGGCCTTCGACCTTGGATTGCGCGCGCTCAAGCGACTTGTTCACCCAAGGGTGTACAATCGCTTCGCCTTCTTTCATGCCCAGTGTGGTCAGAACCTTGTCCAGCCGCTCCGAACCGAAGATGCGCATCAGATCGTCTTCGAGGCTTAGGTAGAATACGGTGCGGCCCGGGTCACCCTGACGGCCCGAACGACCACGCAGCTGGTTGTCAATCCGGCGGCTTTCGTGGCGCTCGGATGCCATGACATATAGACCACCAGCATCCAGAACCTTTTGTTTTTCTTCTGCGTGTTTGGCCTCTTCTGCCGTGCGTAGTTCGGCCGGGTCGGTTTCAGGGTTCTCGGCCAGAGCCTGAAGAACCTTCATTTCCACGTTGCCGCCCAGCTGAATGTCGGTGCCACGACCGGCCATGTTGGTGGCGATGGTCACCGCCCCATAGCGGCCCGCATCTGCCACGATCTGCGCTTCTTGCTCGTGCTGGCGGGCGTTCAGAACGTTGTGTTCGATCTTTTCCTTACTCAGCATCTGGCTAAGAACTTCGGATTTCTCAATCGAAGTGGTGCCAATCAGAACTGGTTGGCCTTTTGCGCTGGCCTCTTTCGCTTCTTTGATGATCGCGCCGTATTTCTCCATTGCGGTGCGATAGACCTGATCGTCTTCATCCAGACGTGCAATTGGCTTGTTGGTCGGCACTTCGACCACGCCCAAACCGTAGATTTCAGCGAATTCCTCAGCCTCGGTCAGCGCTGTACCGGTCATGCCGCCCAGCTTGCCATACAGGCGAAAGTAGTTCTGGAAGGTCACACTGGCCAGCGTCACGTTTTCGGGCTGGATCGGTGCACCTTCCTTGGCTTCGATGGCCTGGTGCAGACCTTCTGACAGGCGGCGACCCGGCATCATCCGGCCGGTGAATTCGTCGATCAGAACGACATTGCCATCGCGGACGATGTAATCCTTGTCGCGCTGGAACAGCTTATGCGCGCGCAGGCCCTGGTTCACGTGGTGCACCACTGTCGTGCTTTCAGGATCATACAGGGAATGCCCTTCGGGGATCAGACCTGCCTCGATCAGTTGCTGTTCAAGGAATTCGTTGCCTTCATCGGTGAAGGTCACGTTGCGGGACTTTTCGTCCAGCGTGAAATGCTCATCGCTCAGCGACGGGATCAGTGCGTCAATCGCAGTATACAGATCCGAGCGATCCTGTGACGGCCCCGAAATGATCAGCGGTGTCCGCGCCTCATCAATCAGGATCGAATCCACCTCATCCACAATCGCGAAATTGTGGTGTTTCTGGTAAATCTCACCCAGATCGGCCTTCATGTTGTCACGCAGGTAGTCGAAACCCAGCTCATTGTTTGTGGCGTATGTCACGTCACAGGCATAGGCGGCTTTTTTGTCTGCATCAGGCTGGCCCGACCAGATCACACCGGTTGTCATACCCAGCGCGGCAAACACCTTGCCCATCCATTCCGCGTCCCGCTTGGCGAGATATTCGTTGACGGTGACGATATGTACACCCTTGCCGGTCAAAGCGTTCAGATAGGCGGGGAAAGTGGCAACAAGCGTCTTACCCTCACCCGTTTTCATTTCCGAGATATTGCCCTGATGCAGGAAGGCGCCGCCCATCAACTGCACGTCAAAGGCGCGCAAACCCAGCGCCCGGCGCGCGCCTTCACGGACATTGGCAAAGGCTTCGGGCAGCATCGCATCCAGACTTTCACCGTCCAGCGCGCGTTTGCGTAGTTCCTCGGTCTTTTCCTTTAGACCATCGTCAGAGAGTTTCTCGAACTCGGGCTCCAGTGCATTGATCTGTGCGATCAGCGGGCGGGTCGCCTTGATCTTGCGGTCGTTCGGTGTTCCGAACACCTTTTTGGCGAGCGTTCCGAGTCCCAGCATGTTCACTCCAGCGGATCTGTTCTTGTCTTGGTTGCGACAGGCTTGCCCACCTTGCGCTCAACCCATAGATACGGGGGGTGAAAGGCGGCCCTGTCCAAGGCTTCAAAGCGATGTAAGCGGCAGGTTCTGAAGTGTCAACGCCGCGCCCTGTCGCGGCAAAGAAATAGGAAGATTCCATGCCCAAAGGCCTCACTTTTCTGCCATCGCTGGCTCTGGCTGCCATGATGGCGCTGCCGTTGGCCGCCGAAACCAAGTCTGACGCCAGCACCGTATTGGCACGGGTCAACGGCGATGAGATCACTTTGGGTCACATCATCGCCACTGTCGCGGCGCTGCCGCCGCAATATCAGCAGATCGAAGATGACGTTCTGTATGATTTCGTGCTTGAGCAATTGATCCAACAGCAGTTGCTGGGTCAGCAACAGCAAGAGCTGACATCGCAGAACGCGCTGACACTGGACAACGAAAAACGGTCCTTGCTGGCGGTGCAGACCGTCAGCGCCCTGACCGACTCAGTTGTAACGGACGAGGCCATACAGGCCGCCTATGACGCGCAATATGCCGAGTTCGAAGGGGAAGACGAGTTCGATGCCAGCCACATTCTGGTCGAGAGCGAAGACGAAGCCAAAACCATCAAGGCGCAGCTAGATGACGGTGCGGATTTCGCCGAGATGGCGCGCGAACATTCCACCGGGCCGTCCGGTCCGAATGGCGGATCGCTGGGCTGGTTCGGCAAGGGTCAAATGGTGCCAGAATTCGAAAACGCTGTCGTTGGTCTGGAAAAGGGTCAAATCTCGGCCCCGGTTCAAACCCAATTTGGCTGGCATCTGGTGGTTTTGAACGACAAACGCAAATCAGAAGCGCCCGCACTGGATGCGGTTCGGGATGAACTGGCCCAGACCCTGCAGCAGGACGCGATCCAAGCGCGGATTGATGAACTGACCCAGCAAGCGCAGATCGAACGCGCACCGCTGGAAGGGGCGGGCCCCGAGATCATCCGCCAACTGGACCTGATTCAGGAGTAATCTTCGTGGCCACGATCACCAAGGTTTCGCCGCTGGCCCCTGCCGGTTTCCCTGACCTGCCTGCAATCGACGGGGTGCGGTTAGCCACCGCTGAGGCCGGGGTGCGGTATCAGGGTCGGTCAGATGTTATGCTGGCCGTTCTGGACCCCGGCACCTCGGTCGCCGGGGTGTTCACCCGATCCGCCACCCGCGCGGCGCCTGTGCTGGATTGTCAGTGCAAGATCGGCGGGCC
The DNA here is from genome assembly GCF_059610045.1 of Ruegeria sp. YTSA168. Lineage (NCBI taxonomy): Bacteria > Pseudomonadati > Pseudomonadota > Alphaproteobacteria > Rhodobacterales > Roseobacteraceae > Ruegeria > Ruegeria sp. YTSA168. The sequence continues at coordinate 27,077 of NZ_JBXWMW010000010.1, read as the reverse complement.
TTGCGACGGCCCGGCGGCGATCCTGGTGAACTCGGGCAACGCCAACGCCTTTACTGGTCACTATGGCCAGACATCGGTCGCCGAAGTCACGCAGGCCGTGTCCAAAGCGACCGGAGTACCGGTCGAGCGGGTCTTTACCTCATCCACCGGTGTGATTGGTGAGCCTTTGCCCCATGACAAGATCGTTGCGCAGCTTGAGGCGTTGAAATCAGGCCTCAGCCGTCATGCAATCGAAGATGCGGCGCGCGCCATCATGACCACGGATACTTTCCCAAAAGGGACGAGTGCGCAGGTCGAGATTGATGGTAAGACAGTCTCTATTGCGGGGATCGCGAAGGGGTCAGGCATGATCGCGCCGGATATGGCGACGATGCTGGTCTATATCTTCACCGACGCGCAGGTCGACCAATCCGCGTTGCAAGCGATGCTGGGTGCGCAGACAGACCGGACGTTCAACTGCATTACCGTCGATAGCGATACCTCAACCTCGGATAGCCTGCTTTTATGCGCCACCGGGGCCTCTGGCGTTGATGCCACTGGAAATGCTGCATTTGCCGAAGCGCTTGAAACGGTGATGCTGGACCTCGCGCAGCAGGTTGTGCGCGACGGCGAAGGGGCCACGAAATTTGTGGAAATCCGCGTGACCGGAGCAGCCACTGACACCGACGCCAAGATCCACGGGCTGGCCATCGCCAATTCCCCGCTGGTCAAAACCGCCATTGCGGGTGAGGACCCGAACTGGGGCCGCGTGGTTATGGCCATCGGCAAATCCGGTGCCGCCGCCGACCGCGACCGCCTAAGAATCTCGTTCGGAGATATCCTTGTGGCCGAAAAAGGCTGGGTTAGTCCCGATTATCGCGAAGAAGACGTGGCCGCGTACATGAAAGGTCAGGACCTTGTGATCGCTGTCGATCTGGGGCTGGGTGAGGGGCAATCCACTGTTTGGACTTGCGATCTGACCCATGGCTATATCGAGATCAACGCGGATTATCGCTCGTGAAAACGGTTCTTGTCTCTGCCGTCGCCCTGATCGACATCGAGGGCCGCGTCCTGCTGGCCCAACGCCCCGCGGGCAAATCCATGGCCGGTCTGTGGGAATTCCCCGGCGGCAAAATCGAACCCGGCGAAACCCCCGAGGCCGCCTTGATCCGCGAGTTGGAAGAGGAGCTGGGCATCAACACCTGGGCCTCCTGCCTCGCGCCGCTGACCTTCGCCAGCCACAGCTATGACGATTTCCATCTGCTGATGCCTCTGTTTGCGTGCCGCAAATGGGAGGGGATTCCGCAGTCTAAGGAAGGTCAGGCTTTGAAATGGGTGCGCGCGACCGATCTGCGGAATTACCCGATGCCCGCCGCAGATGTGCCTCTGGTCCCGATCCTAAGGGACTGGTTGTAGTTGCGGGTTGGTGACAGGGTTGTGGCTATTTGTCCGATCTATGGACAGAACGGGCTTACGCTGCGTTCGCTCCAGAATCCGCTCTAGTTTGAAGTTTTGACCGCGTCCATAATAGCGCGGGCCAGATTTGGCACACCTAATTTCAGACGAGCAAACGAGAAATTGGATATGGAAGATATCGCAGTGTCTATAGGGGCTGGGTCTGTCGGATGTTTGGGATATGGTTTATCCTTCTACGCGTTTGTCGTAGCCATACTAATCGCGTTTTTCTCGTTTCAGCGGAAATTTAAGCAGAAAGCGGCTGTGACTGGCGCTAGCCCAAAACCCGGTAAGATACCGCTCTCCCGAGAAGATCGTCCGTTTGTTTATAAGTTTCTCACGCTCATGGGCTTTGGTTTTGCGATGTGGTCTACAGCGGCCTATTTTGAAAGTCATGGGATACGCGCGGGTTGGTTTGACGAGCAGACTGAATGTCCTTCTTTGTGGCCCACACCGCGTAGTTTAGGCGATGTTGACCTCTAGACGCGCTGCGTTCGCGTTCTCGATTATTGCAGTCGATTTATCAGTCTTTGATTTAGGGGCCTATATACTTACCTAGCCGCCGAGAGGAAATTCGTCGCTTTGTGCTCATCGCTTCCTTTACCACAACACCTATGCGGCACCGTCTTCGTGCCTGAGTGCAGATGCCCGAGCATAACCCGGGCACCCTGTTTTCAAACCGAAAACCCTACATATTGGGAAAGTAATCCTCGCACTCGCCATCGCGATAGACATCCGCCGTGCAGCAATGCAGACCGCCGCCAAAGGCGTAGGCGTCGCGCAGCTCGACTTCGACCACTTCCATGCCCAGCTTGTCCATCTGCTCGGCCTGATAGACCTCGGACTTCTCGACACAGACGGTTTTCGGGTCCAGCACCAGCACGTTCATCGACAGCCAGGTCGAGGAATAGCAGAGCGGCGGCGGCGTGTTGTGGGCAGGTTGGGCGGCGTCCACGATCTCCCATCCGTTTTTCTCGAACATGCCGCGCTGGTCTTCGGGCAGGCGTCGTTGTGGGTTGTTCAGGATCAGGCCGGGGCGCAGCGGTGTGAAGGTGGCATCGATATGGATCGGGTAGGGATCGCCGGGGAAGTTCACCGTGTGGACGCGGTGATCGGGGAAGTGACGGCGTAGCCATTCGATGCCCTTGAGGTTCGTCGTAAATCCATGCTGCACCACCAGATCACGGCCAAACCGCAGCACGTCGGCGGCGTCGAACAGCGGCTCTTCTTCGGTGGTGACAAAGAACTTCTCAGCCGCCCATTGCAGGCGCTTTTCGACGCCGATTTTCTCGCTCAGATAATCGGGATGGTAGTCCGCATCGGTCAGGCGCGGCTTGGGCGCGGCCTCGTGCCGGAAATTGGGGTCTTCATCCCAATACTGTTGCATCAGGGGGCGATAGTTCAGGTATTCGAACCAGCGGCAGCGATAGGACATGGTGGCTTCGAGGATTTCATGCCCGACGGTCAACAGCACATCGCGCGGCGGCATGCAGCCAAACTGACTGTCGGTGTGAAAATCCGGTGTGGTGGCCGGTTGCGAATGGTCGATGGACGTGGGGCGATCCACGCGGATTCCGCGGTTGCGAAGTTGATCGGCGAAAGTGTCGAGCAGCTCATTGGCCCGGTCGATCGTTTCCTGCGGACGGCGGCCCCACTGGCCACGCATGTCGCTGTCTTCCGGCACTTTGGCGTCCAGCGCAGGTTCTTCGGGTGGAATGTGGCAATCATCTGCGCGGCCCACGATGACGTGGCGCAGGGTGTCCCATTCGTTCCAGCTTTTGACTTCGATTTTGTCTGGCGACCAGGCCATGATTGCCTCCTGCTGTGGCAGAGATCGGGGCGGGGCCCTCAATCCCGTGATTGAAAGTCCCGGCGTACAGGATGTGGGGTGAACACGAGTGGTATCCGGCGACGCCATCGCCAGACTGTGTGTCAGCCCCCATAGCATTGCCGACACGTCTTGAAAAGAAGGGGTTTTGAGGTTGGGGCGGTTCGCGGCGCCCTCCTGTTACAATTCGTAAGAATTGAGAAAACATCAGGCAAAACTTGACGCTGATCGAGCCTCTTGTCCTCAACTGAGGCCGCAGCGATCAGGGTCAGGGTTTGTTACGTCGTTCGCTATCGTCGTACCAATTGACGAGGCAAATTTTCACGGACGATCAATGGATGACCCTCAAAATCTGCTAATAGGTGGACATTAAGAGTGGACAAAAGACTATCCAGGCGCTCTCACGCCGCGAAAAAAGCCGATTGTGAAAGCCTTCAGAGTCAGACCGCAATCTTTTCAGTGCAGCGGCAGCTTGTTGTGGTTCGGGTTCTTAAACAGCAATACGCCATCCGTTTCGATCCGTGGACTCCCTTGGATCAACTTATGAATAAGTGGGCGATCCATCTCAAGCTTCCATCCTTTTGACAGGAAAAATTCCTGCAAGGCGCCTTCAAGATAACGAGAGTGCGCTCCTATAAACACACGCTTTACAAGTCTTTCTATGCTTTCGAAATTGTTCTGCGCAAAGTCCAGCTCTGATCCCTGAATGTCGATATGCAGCAAATCGACGGCTTTGCCATCTGAGAGATTCTCGAGCGTATAACAATCCAGCTCGGTATAGTTGCCTTCGGCACGGTGTTTGGCCAGGACCTCATCGTTCGGATAGAAAATCGGTTCTGCACCATATTTTTCGTGCCCGCTTGGAAGTTTCGGGAAAAGGGCAATCCCTTCCTTACTGGCAGCAACTCCGTTGACCAGACGGTATTCGCTGGGATTGAAGCCGTTCAACTGAAACGTTCGCTCGGCATTCGCAAGATGAGAACCGTCACCTTCAATACCGATCAGATCAACGGTCAAGCCTCTCTTTTTTGCAACGAAACCCATGTTGTTCAACCAGCAGGCCCAACCACATCCAAGCTCGATTATTCTGTAAGTGCCAGAGGCCTCTTTCACGGACAGAAGTGCCGCCGCCCACTCTGCGATGTCAGCATGCCAGTTTCCCGGATCAGGGATCGCCTCGACCGAACCTGCCATCGGTTCCAGAATGCTGGGCATCACGCGAGGTTCAATCCTGACGCCAAGGAAGTTGGTTATCAACCCGTCACTTGCTTGTGGGTCAGGTTCGGCAAAATCACGGATCAGGTCCATGGCTGGGAACTCGCAGGTGTAATTATACAGCGGATGCCCGGCACCGGCGTGGTATACCTGAGTTTGCGTTTTAGGGCAAAAATGCCGTCTAATGTATCGCCGTAGTCCCAAGCTTCTGTCCTGAAGTAATTTGAAGGCCACCTCATATTGATCGGATAGCCAGTATTGTCTAGCGCTTCTCGATAAAAAGGGGTTGGTTGTCGCGCTGTGGGATTTTCTGAGCAGTGTTCCGGGTTGGTCCCGAATTCCGTTCGTGGTGTAGTGGCGTAAGTGTTAACTTGTTTCAGCGGCCTTTGAGTGGATGAGTTTTTTCACGAAGGTTCCAGGTGCTCGCGCTAAAACCGAACCAGCCCCTGGTTGGTCCGTACAATGACACGACTTACACATCTTGAGGAATTCTCACCGTCCAATGCCTGTTACAATTCGTAAGAATTGAGAAAACATCAGGCAAAACTTGACGTTGATCTTTCCCGCGTCCCTTATCGGGGCATCGGCATTCGGGGCATGGCCCCGGCCTGTCGTTTCCGACCTCGGGGAGGGGTCGGTTGGGGAGGAGAGAAAGATTGGCTCAGACGCAGTCGGGCGCTGAAGGGATGCAGTCTCTTCCGGCGCTGCTACACCGCAATATGACCCAGTTCGGGGATGCCCCGGCCTATCGGGAAAAGGAATTCGGGATCTGGCAATGCTGGACCTGGGCAGAAGCTGCCAAGGAGATCCGCTCCATTGCGCTAGGGTTTCTGGAGTTGGGCATTGAGAAGGGCGACCATATCGCTGTCATAGGCCGTAACCGTCCGGCGCATTACTGGTCGATGGTGGCCGCTCAGATGGTGGGCGCAGTTCCGGTGCCTTTGTATCAGGATTCAGTCGCGGAAGAGATGGCCTATGTGCTGGAACATTGCGGCGCGAAATACGTGGTCTGTGGCGATCAAGAGCAGGTCGATAAGGTCGTCGAGATTCAGGAAAACCTGCATCAGGTCAAACACATCCTCTATACCGACAAGCGCGGAATGCGGAAGTATGACCACTCCCAGATGAACGCGCTTGAGGACATCATGGCCGAGGGCAGCGCCGGTCACGCGCGGTTTGATGCCGAGTTAGACAAGCGCATTGCGGCGATCACCTATGACGACACTTGCGTTATGCTCTATACCTCGGGCACCACGGGCAAACCCAAGGGTGTGGTGCTCTCGAACCGCAATGTCATTGAAAGCGCCAAGAACTCGGCAGAGTTCGATCATCTGACTCGGAACGAAGACATTCTTTCTTATCTGCCAATGGCTTGGGTTGGGGATTTCATTTTCTCGATTGGTCAGGCCTATTGGTGCGGCTTCTGCGTGAACTGCCCCGAGAGCGCAGATACGATGATGACGGACCTGCGCGAGATCGGGCCGACCTATTTCTTCGCCCCGCCGCGCGTGTTCGAAAGCCAGCTGACCAATGTGATGATCCGGATGGAGGATGCGGGCAAGCTGAAGCGCAAAATGTTCCATCACTTCATGGCGCATGCCAAGAAGGTCGGTGGCCTGCTGCTGGACGGCAAGCCGGTGGGCTTTGGCGACAAGCTGAAATACGCGCTGGGCAATATGCTGGTCTATGGGCCGCTCAAGGATACGCTGGGCTATGGACGCTTCCGCGTGGGCTATACGGCGGGTGAGGCGATCGGGCCGGAAATATTTGATTTCTATCGCTCTTTGGGCATCAACCTGAAACAGCTTTATGGTCAGACCGAGGCGACCGTGTTCATCACCGTGCAGCCGGATGGTGAAGTGCGTGCCGATACGGTTGGTGTTCCGGCCCCGGATGTCGAGCTTAAGATCGGCGACAATGGCGAGATCTATTATCGCTCGCCCGGTGTGTTCGTTGAATATTACAACAACCCCGATTCCACCGCCTCGACCAAGGATGCTGAAGGCTGGGTCGCCACCGGCGACGCCGGGTTCATCGAGGAAAACTCGGGCCATTTACGGATCATCGACCGCGCCAAGGATGTGGGAAAGATGGCCGATGGGTCGATGTTCGCCCCAAAATATGTCGAGAACAAGTTGAAGTTCTATCCCGATATTCTTGAGGTCGTGCTGTTCGGCAACGGCAAGGATCGCTGCGTTGCCTTTATCAATATCGACCTGACGGCGGTCGGAAACTGGGCCGAGCGCAACAACGTGGCTTATGCGTCATACCAGGAACTGGCTGGTCATCCGCGTGTGTTGGAGACGATCAAATCCCATGTGGAAGAGGTGAACAAGTCGGTCGCGGCAGATGAGATGTTGTCGGGCTGTCAGGTGCATCGTTTTGTGGTTCTGCACAAGGAGCTGGATGCTGATGATGGCGAAATGACCCGGACCCGCAAGGTGCGCCGCGGCTTTGTCGAGGACAAATTCCACGACATTATTGCCGCGCTTTATGACGGGTCCCCGAGCGTTTCGACGACAACCGAAGTGACCTATGAGGATGGGCGCAAGGGGTCGATTTCTGCGACGCTTGAGATCGTTGATGCGCCGGTTGTGCCGGTCACGCAGCACAAGGTTGCGGCGGAATGATGGGCCGTTCGAGCGCCGCTCGACCTGCGGTCATCGCCCCGCCCGCCGTCCCGTTTTCGCGTAAGTCTGGGAGAGGCTGATGCTGGATCATTCCGAAGGATATGTCACCGAAGATGGCCGCAAGATCGGCGGTGTGGTGATGGAGATGAAGAACATCACCCTGCGCTTTGGCGGTGTGGTGGCGATCAAGGATATCTCGTTCGATATTCGCGAGGGTGAGATCCGCGCCATTATCGGGCCGAACGGAGCGGGTAAGTCCTCGATGCTGAACGTGATCTCGGGGTTCTATGTCCCTCAGGAGGGGGAGGTTTGGTTCCACGGCTCCAAGCGCCCTCCGATGCGGCCGTTTGAGGTAGCGCAGCAGGGGATTGCGCGGACCTTCCAGAACATCGCCTTGTTCGAAGGCATGAGCGTTCTGGACAATGTCATGACCGGGCGCCTGAGCTTTATGAAGACCAATATCCTCCAGCAGGCGTGGTGGAAGGGGAAGGCCGAGGCCGAAGAGACTGAGAATCGTGAAGCGGTTGAGAGGATCATCGACTTCCTTGAGATTCAGCACATCCGCAAAACGCCGGTTTCGCGCCTGCCCTACGGGCTGAAAAAGCGGGTCGAACTGGCGCGTGCCTTGGCGGCGGAGCCAAAGCTGCTGCTTCTGGATGAACCCATGGCGGGCATGAACGTCGAAGAGAAAGAGGATATGAGCCGCTTCATCCTCGATGTGAATGACGAATTTGGCACCACCATTGCTCTGATCGAGCACGACATGGGCGTGGTGATGGACCTGAGCGATCGGGTCGTCGTGATGGATTACGGCAAGAAGATCGGCGATGGCACACCGGATGAGGTGCGCAACAACCAAGAGGTTATCGACGCCTATCTGGGGGTCAGCCATGACTAAGCTGCTCCAGCTTCTAGAATCGCATGTACTGAAGCGATTTACGGCAGCGCTGTCATTGATGATACCGCCCAGCATAAGTGGTGCCGAAACTTACGCTGAGTACGCTTCGTACCAGACTGCAATCGAAGAGATTTGTGCGCCGCAAATTGAGCGTGGAGACATCTCTATTCGCGCGCTTCTTCAGAAGCTTGAGGGCCCACAATACCAGCAGTTACGTGAGGTCTTGAAATACACATTAGGAAGTGATTCTGTCCAAGATGCTGAGCTATATGCGTTCTGGTTATCGAGCGGTATAGCTCCTGTTTTTGTCGCTTCTCCCATGACGTACGAATGCCGTTTGGTCGCGTTAGATTCCAGAGGTATGAGAAGTTTCGAGGAGCTTTGGGCTCAACAATTCTTGGACGAAACTAGCACTTACCGAGGTTATCGGGCGGTACGCGGAGGCAAAGGCCTATTGCAGAAGTATCGCGATGAGTCGACAGCGTGGGCGGTTCGACCGTTCGAAGACCAGTTCATCAAAGTGACCGGATGGTATGGTGATCTACGCGGGTTCGAAAAACCTGATCTCGGAATTCTACAGATATCGATGACGAAAATCGACAAGACCGAACAAGCTTGCCGGTTGTGGCCTGAGGAGTGCAACTGATGCCTGAACAACTCGTATTTGCGATGGAGGTCATCCTCAACGGTCTGATGGCCGGGGTGCTTTATGCTCTGGTCGCGCTGGGCTTTGTGCTAATCTACAAGGCCTCGGGGATTTTCAATTATGCCCAAGGGGTTATGGCCCTGTTTGCGGCGATGACGCTGGTTGGGATCATGAAGGGTCAGGTGCCGTTTGCGCACCTGATCAACGCTACATTCGGCACGCATATCCACTACTTTGGCTGGAATGTGCCTGCGCTGTTGGCGATCATCCTGACGATGGGTGTGATGGTGTTGCTGGCCTGGGCGGTGCAGCGCTTCGTCATGCGCCATCTGGTCGGGCAGGAGCCGATCATTCTGTTCATGGCCACCATCGGGCTAGCCTATTTCCTTGAGGGCGTGGCCGATCTGATGTGGGGGTCTGAGATCAAGACGCTGGATGTGGGCCTGCCGCAAGGCATCAACCTGTGGATCGACGAGACGACCTTTAACATCTTCGATTATGGCTTCTTCATCGACAACCTGGACATCGTGGCGACGATCATCGCGGCGCTACTGGTGGCAGCTCTGGTCGCGTTCAGCCAATACACCAAGCAAGGTCGCGCCATGCGCGCGGTGGCCGATGACCATCAGGCGGCGCTGTCTGTGGGAATCTCGCTGAACTTCATCTGGATCATGGTCTGGTCAGTCGCCGGGTTCGTCGCTCTGGTCGCGGGGATCATGTGGGGCACCAAGTCGGGCGTGCAGTTCTCGCTGTCTCTGATTGCGCTGAAGGCGCTGCCGGTGCTGATGCTGGGCGGGTTTACATCGATCCCCGGCGCGATTGTCGGCGGGCTGATCATCGGGGTGGGCGAGAAGCTGTTCGAGTTTGCCATCGGACCGCTGGTCGGCGGCGCAACCGAGAACTGGTTTGCTTACGTGCTGGCGCTGATCTTCCTCGTCTTCCGTCCTCAGGGACTGTTCGGCGAGAAGATCATCGAGAGGGTTTAGCCATGCACAAGCTGATCGCCATCATCAACGTCATCGCATGGGCCGGGTTCTGGGCGTTTGGGTATATCGCCGTTACCTCGGATGATCTGAGCGACAGTCAACTGGTCGTGGTGGCGATCCTGGCTTTTGCCGGGCTGGTCACCGGCATCATGGCTTACATGAAACTGGTCCGCGCGTCCGAGGCGAGCGGATATGCCAAAGGATCCAATCAACTGGATGCTGCTGCCCGGGGTCGGGCACAGGAACAATGGGGAAAGTGACGCATGTTCTATCGTGAGGCCGGGGATTTCAAAACCTCGTACATTGCTGACAGCCAAACCTTCCCGATCAAGTTTGACCGGTATCGCTACTATGCCGTGCTGGCGGTGGCGTTTGGCATCATTCCGTTCATCATCAATGATTACTGGGCGAACGCCTTGCTGCTGCCTTTCCTGATCTATGCGATTGCCGCGATTGGGTTGAACATTCTGGTTGGCTATTGCGGACAGGTTAGTCTGGGTACTGGCGGCTTCATGGCCGTGGGGGCCTATGCCTGCTATAAATTGATGACGGCGTTCCCCGATGTCAGCATGTTCATCCATGTTCTGCTGGCAGGTGGCATAACCGCGATTGTTGGCGTGCTGTTTGGCCTGCCTTCGCTGCGGATCAAAGGATTCTATCTTGCCGTGGCCACGCTGGCGGCGCAGTTCTTTCTGGTTTGGCTGTTCAACCGGGTGCCGTGGTTCTACAACTACTCGGCCTCGGGTCAGATCAATGCGCCAGAGCGCGATGTATTTGGCATCATCATCACCGGGCCGAACGCGCCCGCATGGGCGACATATTTGTTCTGCCTGATCTTCCTGACCGTCTGTGCAATCATTGCCCGCAACCTGACGCGAGGCACCACAGGTCGGACATGGATGGCGATCCGGGATATGGATATCGCGGCCGAGATCATCGGGGTGAACCCGCTCAAGGCGAAGCTAACTGCCTTTGCGGTCAGCTCATTCTTCGTGGGCGTTGCCGGAGCGCTGTTCTTTGCCGTCTATCTGGGTGCGGTTGAAGTCGGTGAAGTCTTTGGCATTCAGAAATCGTTCTTGGTGCTGTTTATGGTCATCATCGGTGGATTGGGTTCGATCTTCGGATCCTTTGCCGGGGCCGCGTTCCTGGTATTGCTGCCGGTTGTTCTGAAGCTGTTTGGCGTCGATTTGCTGGGCTGGCCCACGGATATCGTGGCGCATCTCAATCTGGTGATCGTTGGTGCTTTGATCATCATGTTCCTGATCCTCGAACCGCATGGGCTGGCACAGCTGTGGCGCGTCGCGAAAGAGAAACTCAGACTCTGGCCGTTCCCGCACTAAGGGCCGGCCCAATCAAAAGACGGGCAGCTCAAGCCCGAAACCCAACATCGGACTAACCAAGGGAGGAGACACCCGATGAACAAGAAACTGGCAACTCTAGCGCTGGGCGCTGTGATGGCCGCAGGTCCGGTTATGGCCGACCTCGTGTTCCCGTCACTCAGCTATCGGACGGGACCTTATGCGGCGGGCGGTATCCCGTTTGCGGATGGCTATGCTGACTACTTTACCCTGCTGAATGAACGTGACGGTGGGATCGGCGGTGTTCCGGCCCGCGTTCTGGAATGTGAGACCGGCTATAACACCGAAAAAGGTGTGGAATGCTATGAATCCACCAAAGGCGAGGGCGCTTTGGTGTATCAGCCGCTGTCGACCGGCATCACCTATCAGCTGATCCCGAAAGTGACCGCAGATGGCATTCCGCTGCATACGATGGGTTATGGCCGGACTTCGGCCGCGAACGGCAAAGTATTCAGCCATGTGTTCAACTATCCGGCCAACTACTGGAACGGTGCGTCGGGCGCGATCAACTATCTGCTGGATCAGAATGGCGGAGATCTGGGTGGCAAGAAAATCGCTCTGGTCTATCACAACTCTGCTTATGGCAAAGAGCCAATCCGCACGCTGGAAACACTGGCCGAAAAGCATGGCTATGACCTGACCCTGCTGCCGGTGGATCATCCGGGGCAAGAGCAGAAATCTCAGTGGCTGCAAATCCGCCGTGAGAAGCCCGACTATGTGATCATGTGGGGCTGGGGCGTGATGAACCAGGTTGCCGTGCAGGAGGCTGCCAACATCCGCTTCCCGATGGAGAATTTCATCGGCGTCTGGTGGTCCGGTGCGGAATTCGATGTGCAGCCTGCGGGTGACAAAGCCACCGGTTATAAGGCGCTGACCTTCACCGGTCTGGGTGATGACTACCCTGTCTATGACGATCTGCAGAAATACGTTGTCGATTCTGGTAAAGCCGCTGGCGCGGGTGATCAGTTGGGCACGGTGCAGTATAACCGTGGTCTCTACGCCGCGATGCTGGCTGCCGAAGCGGTGAAAACTGCACAGGACATGCATGGCACTGCAGAAATCGACGCATCGATGATGCGCGATGGCATGGAAGCGCTGGAGATGACCAACGCCAAGATGGAAGCGCTGGGCATGTCTGGTTTCGGCCCCGAGTTTTCGGTCAGCTGTGAAAATCACGGCGGCCCCGGCCTTGTCGGCGTCGTTCAGTGGGATGCAGCAGCAGGCACGTGGAATTCGGTTCAGGATTTCAAACCGACCGATGCCGACGTGATCAATGCGCTGATCGAAGAAGATTCGGGCGCATACGCGGCTGAAAACAACATTTCGCAGCGCTGCGAGTAAGAAACTGAGCGCGCGCCCCGGGTTTTCCGGGGCGCCCCAGACAAACGGAGCGGCGGGTTGCTTGCCGCTCCTCACGAACCGCCCTTATTGGGCAGGCATGAGGATAAGCGCTGATGCTGGATGCGGCACAAACCACAGATGTACAGGCGGAAACCCTGCTTGAGGTCAACAATATCGAGGTGATCTACAACCATGTGATCCTTGTGCTGAAAGGGGTCAGCCTGACTGTGCCCAAGGGCGGAATTACGGCTTTGCTGGGCGGCAATGGTGCGGGCAAAACCACGACACTGAAGGCGATTTCGAACCTGCTGCATTCCGAACGTGGCGAGGTGACCAAAGGCACGATCAAGTATCGCGGCCAAAGCGTGCATGAAAGCGACCCTGCCGATCTGGTTGAAAAGGGCGTTATCCAGGTGATGGAAGGCCGTCACTGTTTTGAACACCTGACAGTCGAAGAAAACCTGCTGACCGGTGCCTATACCCGCAAGGATGGAAATGCCGCGATCCAGCAGGATCTGGAACTTGTTTACAATTACTTTCCACGCCTGAAAGAGCGTCGCCGGTCGCAGGCCGGCTATACCTCGGGCGGGGAACAGCAGATGGTCGCGATGGGCCGAGCTTTGATGTCGCGACCCGAGACCATCCTGCTGGACGAACCTTCGATGGGTCTGGCCCCTCAGCTGGTCGAAGAGATTTTCGGCATTGTGAAAGATTTGAACGAGAAAGAAGGCGTATCCTTCCTGCTGGCCGAACAGAACACCAATGTGGCACTGCGCTTTGCGCATTACGGCTACATTCTGGAATCCGGTCGCGTTGTGATGGATGGCCCAGCGGCTGAGCTGCGTGAAAACCCCGACGTGAAAGAGTTCTACCTCGGCATGTCCGAGGATGGCCGCAAGAGCTTTCGTGACGTGCGGTCCTATCGCCGCCGCAAGCGGTGGTTGTGATCTGATGGAGGATATGGCGATGACCTATTTCGACACACTCGAAACGCGCTCTGCCGATCAGCGCGCCTTGGATCAGGCCGCAGCTTTGCGGGCGCAGCTTGTGCAGGTGGCCTCCGCACCCGGGTTTGCAGAGCATCTCGCCGAAATAGACACTAATAAGGTCAAATCCGCCGAAGATTTGCCCCTGTTACCGGTTCTACGCAAGTCAGACCTGACCCGCGCCCAGGCCGCCCATTCGCCATTCGGCGGGTTCACCGTGAAGCCAGCGCATCAGTTCCATCACGTGTTCCAGTCGCCGGGGCCAATCTATGAGCCCGGCAACACCGATCAGGATTGGTGGCGCATGGGCCGTTTTTTGAATGCGGCTGGTATCGGCGCGGGTGATATCGTTCAGAACTGCTTTGGCTATCATCTGACACCGGCTGGAATGATCTTTGAAAGCGGTGCGCGCGCGGTTGGTGCCGCCGTCCTGCCCGCCGGAACAGGTCAGACCGAACTACAGGTCACCGCCGCGCGTGACATCGGATGCACCGCTTATGCGGGCACCCCTGACTACCTGAAGGTCATCCTGGACAAGGCGGATGCGATGGGGGTCGCGCTTAAGTTCTCCAAAGCAGCCGTGGGTGGCGGGGCACTGTTCCCGTCACTGCGTCAGGACTATGCGGATCGCGGGATTTCCTGCCTGCAATGCTATGCCACAGCAGATCTGGGCAATGTTGCCTATGAAAGCGCCGCGATGGAGGGGATGATCATCGACGAGCATGTGATCATCGAGATTGTGACCCCCGGAACTGGCATTCCTGTGTCCGTGGGTGAGGTGGGTGAGGTGGTCGTGACCTCTTTGAACCCCGACTATCCCCTGATCCGCTTTGCCACCGGGGATCTGTCGGCCCTGATGCCGGGTGTCTCGCCCTGTGGGCGGACCAATATGCGGATCAAAGGCTGGATGGGCCGTGCCGATCAGACCACCAAGATCAAGGGGATGTTTGTTCGCCCTGAACAGGTCGCCGCTTTGGTCGAAAAGCACGACGAAATCGTCAAGGCCCGCGTGATCGCTGCTCGGCAGGGAGAGATGGACACCATGACTGTCCAGATCGAAAGCCCCGGCGGCGATGACATGGCCTATGCCAAATCAGTGGCCGAAGTGCTGAAGCTGAAAGGCGCGATCGAGGTGGTCGCCCCCGGTTCCCTTCCGAAAGACGGCTTGGTGATCGAGGATCAGCGGGTTTATGAGTAAGGTCTGCGGCAGTTTGTGCCGCAGAATTGTAACCCACACACTGGCGTTTCCGAGCGTTTTGGTCGATTAAAGGCGAAGTCTTCGGCATCTACGCAGCAGGGCAATGGCTCAGATCGACTATTCTGAAAACGGATCGCGAAACCGCGGCGTGCGCGGGACCCGGCTTTTGGCCGGGCTGGCCTATGTCGTGGCTGGTGCGTGCCTGTTGCCGATGATCGCGGTTGTTCTGGCTGCGCTGACCGGTGGCACCGATGCAATAGCGCATTTGGCCGAGACCGTGTTGCCCAGGTACACAGCCACCACGATTATTCTGGTCATACTGGTGGCTATCGGCACGTTCTGTATCGGAACCGGCGCCGCCTGGCTGGTGACGATGACCCGTTTTCCCGGCGTTCGGTTGCTGGAAATCGCATTGGTCCTGCCGTTGGCCTTTCCGGCCTATGTTCTGGCCTATGCTTATACCTTTGTTCTGGACCATCCAGGCATTGTGCAGGCTACCCTGCGCGATGTGACGGGGTGGGGCCCGCGCGATTACTGGTTCCCCGAGATCCGCTCCACCCAGGGTGCGGCGGCGATGCTGATCCTTGTACTTTATCCTTATGTCTACCTGCTGGCTCGCGCCGCGTTTCTGCAGCAAAGCGCAACGGCGTTTCTGGCGGCGCGCGCCCTGGGGAACAGTCCGTGGCTGGCGTTTCGGCGTGTGTCGTTGCCCATGGCGCGCCCGGCGATTGCGGGTGGGGTGCTGCTGGCAATCATGGAGACCATCGCGGATTTTGGAACCGTCTCCTATTTCGGCGTTCAGACTTTTGCGACCGGCATTTACACGAGCTGGTTTTCGCTGGGTGATCGCGCTGGGGCCGCGCAACTGGCGCTGTGTTTGCTGGGGTTTGCCTTGATGCTGGCCGTGGCCGAACGGACGTTGCGCGGGAACGCAAAATATCATCAAAGCGGTAAACACCATGTGGCGCACCCTGCCGCGCATCTGACTGGGTGGCGCGCCCTTGGAGCGTTTCTTCTTTGCGCAGTGCCTGTCCTGTTTGGGTTCATGTTTCCGGTTCTCATTCTGGTCGACATGGGATTGGAGTCTGAACAGAACCTACTGTCGGACCGGTACCTTGGGTTCATCCAGAACTCTCTGATCCTGGCGGGTACCGCGGCTCTGGTCACTGTTGCGGCGGCGGTCAGCGTCGGGTTTTTTCAGCGCCTAAGACCCGGGCGCGCTTCGACCAGTGCGGCGTATCTGGCGCGGCTGGGTTATGCGGTGCCCGGAGGCGTGATCGCGGTTGGGTTGCTTGTGCCCTTCGCTGCGTTTGACAACGCGCTGGACGCCTGGATGCGCCAGACATTTGATATCTCGACCGGCTTGTTGGTTACGGGGTCTATCTGGCTGTTGGTCGCGGCCTATATGGTACGGTTTTTGGCTGCAGCATTGGGCGCGTATGAAGGCGGGCAGAGCACGGTTCACGCGAATATGGATGCTGCTGCCCGGTCTTTGGGCCAAACACCTTTGGGCACATTGCGGCGGGTCCATCTGCCCATTCTTACCCCATCGCTGCTGACCGCATTGCTGATCGTCTTCGTCGACGTGATGAAAGAGCTGCCCGCGACCCTGATCATGCGCCCGTTCAACTTTGATACACTGGCTGTGCAGGCTTACCGCTTGGCCTCGGACGAACGGCTCGAAGGGGCCGCCGTGCCTTCGTTGGTCATACTGGCTGTTGGATTGTTGCCGGTGGTCCTGATCTGTCGGCAGATCGGGCGGCGGTAAGGAAATACAGCGCTGATGTGCATCGGGCTTGATTCGGGCGCGATTTCCGGCAAGGCTTGAGATATGAATATGCAGCCTCCCAGCCGGTTCTCTGCAAACTCGGCCCAGATGCCCGTCGCGTTCGACCGGCGCGAGATGTCCCATATCCTGTCTGTCTACGGTCGGATGGTCGCCGCCGGTGAATGGCGTGACTACGGAATATCCAACCTGCGTGACACGGCAATCTTCTCGATCTTCCGGCGTACAGCCGAACACCCGATCTACCGCATCGAAAAACACCCGCGCCTGCGGCAGAAGCAAGGGATGTATTCTGTCGTTGGCATGGACGGCCGCATCCTGAAACGTGGCCACGATCTGCGCACGGTGTTGCGCGTGTTGGAGCGTAAGCTGATCCGTTCTGTTTCCCCGGACTAGAGCCGTTTATGGGCGGTCACAGGCCCGTCACCTTGCGCCTGAATGCGCGCAATCGCCTGATCCATTGGCTCATAGGCCACCGCCATGTGACGCGCATTCGCATGCAGCAGCATGTTAGGCCCTGATACCCACGCCACATGACCCTTCCAGAACAACAGATCACCGCGCACGGGTTCGGACCCTTCTGGCAGAGCGGTGCCTACCGCCCGCTCCTGATCCCCGCTGTCGCCGGGGCAGGGGATGCCACAGGCCAGAAGCCCCGCCTGAACCAGACCGGAACAGTCGATCCCAAACCGGCTGTTGCCTCCCCACAGGTAAGGCGTGCCCAGAAACAGCTCTGCCACGGCCACTGGATCGGTTTGCAACTCAGCAATTGGGGTGGTGTGCGCTGCGGGTATGAAGCCCAGCTCGGTTTCCACGAACGTCCCGGTTTCTGACAGGGCTTGCACCGTGCTGCCGAAACTCAGCGAGGTCAAATCGCGCGTCTTCATATCCGCTTGTTCATAAGCATGTGTTGCGGGGGCTGTGATCTTATGGGTTTGCGGGATATCCGGGCCGAGATGCGTTGAGCGGACCCAGCCGGAATAGCCGTCCTTGTCAGCGGTTATCCGGCTCCACTCGTTTTTATCGGCCGTAACCTCGACCGTGTCGCCGTACAGCAATTGACGATCGCGTGGACCACCTGGCTGATGTAACAGGTCAACCACAGGCTTGATGGTACGCAGCCGGGTCACAGGCCCAAAACCTCCGGCAAAGCGCCCAGGATGGCGCGGGGGCCTTGGCCCAGCCCACCTTTGCTACGCCCAGGCGACTTGCTGGGCTGCCACGCATAGATGTCGAAATGCATATATGGGCTGTTCTCGATAAAGCGGCGCAGGAACAGGGCAGCGGTGATGGACCCCGCGAACCCGCCCGAAGGTGCATTGTCCAGATCGGCGATACCTGGTTCGATCATAGCCTCATAAGGCGTGTGGAAGGGCATCCGCCAGACCGGATCAGCGGACCGTTGTGCGGCGTCCGACAGTAAGGCTGCGGTCTGATTGTCATCCGTATAGAACGGCGCCAGATCGGGGCCCAAAGCCACGCGCGCTGCACCCGTCAGGGTGGCCATCGAGATCACCAGATCGGGGTTACCCTCATCCGCCAGAGCCAGTGCATCCGCCAGCACCAGCCGCCCCTCGGCATCGGTATTGTTGATCTCAACCGTAAGCCCCTTGCGCGAGGTCAGGATGTCTCCGGGTCGGAAGGCATTGCCCGCCACCGCATTCTCGACTGCCGGGATCAGAACGCGCAATTGCAGCGGCAGGTTCAGCGCCATGATCATCCGGGCAAGACCCAAGACATTGGCCGCGCCGCCCATATCCTTTTTCATCAAACCCATCGAGGAACCGGGTTTCAGGTTCAGCCCACCCGTGTCAAAGCACACCCCCTTGCCGACAAGCGTTAGTTTTGGCCCAGCCGATCCCCAGTTCATCTCGATCAATCGAGGGGCCTGATCCGCTGCGCGTCCGACGGTGTGGATCATCGGAAAGTTCTGTTCCAACAGCGCATCACCCAGGATGGTCTTGCAGGATGCGCTGAATTCTTCCGCCAGTGCCTTGGTGACCTGCTCTAATTGTGCGGGCCCCATATCCGAGGCGGGCGTGTTGGCCAGATCTCGCGTCAGTGCCTCGGCATTGGCCATTGCTTCGATGCGTGCCGCATCGACACCTGCCGGCGCGATCAACCGTGCCTTGGCGGCGGATTGGCTTGCGTAGCGGTCGAATGTGTATCCGGTGAGCAGCCAGCCCAGACATTCCATTTCAGCCCGGTTCGCATCAAGGCCCGATGTAATCCGATAGGTGCCTTCGGGCAGTGCCTCGGCTGCGGCAGCCAAGGGAAAGCGTTTGCGGGCGCGTTTCGCCTCGGTTCCATAACCTGCCAGTGCACAGGTGGTACCGCCACCATCGCCGGGCACCAACAGCGTTTGACCCAGTGCAGCGGTGAACCCGTTTGCCGCGACCCAGTGGCCTATATGTTCAGGCTGATCCGCCAGCCACGCGTCCAGTTCGGATTGGGCGATGACATGAAGCGGGACAAAGGGATTGGTCGGTTCGGCAAAGCTTAGGGGCATGGACGTCTCGGTTGTTTGACTTTGCGCCCAGACTAGCCACCCGCGATCCGCCTGCAACCCCCGTTAGAGGGACAAGTCCTGCTGATCCCAAATCGCCGTCAATGACCGTTCGCCGATGCGGATCAGCCGCCCCAGCGTCGCCCCGGCGGCAACCGCATCGCCAGCATCAACCGACTGTGCAACATCACCGGCAACCCTTGCCAGCGCCGTCATCCCGATCTGATCGGCAATCGCCACCAGCGATTTCGAGCATTTGCGCAGATTGTCCCAATCGCGTTTCCGCCAGAACCGTTCGCAATTCGACAGGCGCACGGCCAGTTCCTCGACCGTGCGGCACAGGACGTCCAGTGCGTTCTTGTCGCCCAATTGCCGGTACAGGCCGCTCAACCTGTCCGGGTCCAGCCGTACCGTTTCTGTATGTTCAAGCGTGAGTATCTTTTCCACCACATTCACCCTAGTTCAGTCGCCCCCACGGCGTAGACCAGATGTTTGTCGGGAATTCCTTTGCAAAACCTTGCCCCGGCACAGAAAAACTATTCGAATTTTCCGATAACCCGCACTATACCGGCTTCAAATGAAAAGAATTGGGGCTTTAGTATGGACCTCGCCAAACCACTACCGGCGTATCTGATCAAGCGTTACCACGGTTGGAAATCTACCACATACGCCGAAAACCAGGCCTGGTATCGCCGCCTTGCCAACGAAGGGCAGCGCCCGCGTGCGATGGTGATTTCCTGCTGTGACAGCCGGGTTCACGTGACTTCGATTTTTGGTGCGGATCAGGGTGAGTTTTTCATTCACCGCAATATCGCCAATCTTGTGCCGCCCTATGCGCCCGACGGCGATCACCATGGTACCAGTGCAGCGATTGAATACGCGGTCACGGCCCTGAAGGTGGCGCATCTGATCGTACTTGGACATTCGCAATGCGGTGGTGTTCAGGGCTGCATCGACATGTGCAAAGGCAAGGCGCCGCATTTGGAGGCGAAAGAGAGCTTTGTTGGTCGCTGGATGGATATTCTGAAGTCGAAATACGATCTGGTTGCGGATGTCGAAGATAGCGAAGAACAGGCGCGGCAGTTCGAACAGCAGGCGGTTGTCGCGTCGCTGGAGAACCTGATGACTTTCCCCTTTGTGTCTACTGCGGTTGAAGATGGCTCGATCAGCTTGCATGGGCTATGGACAGATATCGGGGAAGGCGGCCTGCAGTGCTATGACCCGAATGAAAAGAGATTCCTGACGATTTAGTCGATCTTGGCGTGGGCAGATTTGAAATGGCTCGGATCAGGCCTCTGATTCCGAGCCATTTTTTGGTATGGTCCGGCTACATTGTTTTTTGGAATCGGACTGGACCCATGAGATTTGTCAAACGTCTTATTGTCTTTTTGCTTGTGATTGTCGTGGCGCTGGTGGGCATCTCTTATCTGCTGCCTGGAAAGGCCGAGGTGTCTCGATCAATCACCATCGACGCCCCGGCTGAGGCAATCTTTCCTTTCGTGAACTCCATGCAAGAGACCGAACAATGGTCCCCTTGGCTGCATCGTGATCCCGACACCAAACTGTCCTACGCAGGTCCGGAGGCAGGAGTTGGCAACACCCTGAACTGGAGTTCGGACCACCCGCAGGTTGGCACCGGTTCGCAGGAGATTATCGAAAGCATCGAAAACCAAACCGTCCGTACTGCGCTTGATTTCGGCCCGATGGGCACGGCGATGGCTGCGTTTGTGCTGCAGCCCCAGGGCGGCCAGACTCAGGTTACCTGGGGTTTTGAATCCGATCTGGGCCTGAATCCCATGACGCGCTGGATGGGCCTGATGATGGACAATTGGGTCGGTGGAGACTACGAGCGGGGCTTGTCCAACCTGAAGGCACTGGTTGAATCACAGGGGTGATCCGGGCGGCTTACTCCAAAGACACCCACAAAACGCGCGCATCTTCTTCGCTGGTCGAGATACAGCCATGCCCCATGCCGCTGTCGTAATACAGTGAATCCCCGGCTTTCATCGGCAGGGGACGATAGTGTTCGGACACAAAGGTCAGCTCTCCGCTGATGACATACAGGAACTCTTCCCCGCTGTGTCTGATCCAGTTTTCGAATTCGGAAACGTCACGGGCCTTGATGGTCGCGATATAGGGCAGCATGCGTTTGCTGGTTAGTTCCGGGCACAACAGCTCGTGCAGATAGGTGGGGGTGTCCCGCATCTCACCTTCGCCCTTTGGGGTGAAATCGCGCCGACCCGCGATCCCTGTCTGGCCTGATTGCAGGAAAAGCTGCGGGGTGCTCATGTCCAAGGCCTGTGTCAGTCGTCGCACAATGTCAAAGCTGGGCCTTGTTTGGTTGTTTTCGATCTTGGACAGCGTCGATCGACCGATTCCCGCAGCGCGCCCGGCTTCCTCCAGCGTCCACCCTTTGGCGCGGCGTGCGTCCCGGATCGAGCGCCCCAAGGCGGCGCCTTCATCCTCTTCATCCGGCCCGACGGCGTCGTTCAGGCTGTCATCGACCATGGAAATCCCCCCGATTTTCCGCAGGTTACCGATTTCCACCTGCTGACACAACTTTACAATCCGAGATTTCTGTTGCTTTTGCCCATATAATTCCCCTATAGGAAACAAAGTTTCGTACTTGGGAATCGAGCATGAGGGAGGAAATCATGTTCAAAACGTCACTCACGGATGCTGATCCGGTCATTGCCGCGTCGATTGATCGCGAGGGCGAGCGCCAGGCTCAGCAGATTGAGCTTATTGCGTCCGAGAACATTGTCTCGCAGGCCGTGATCGACGCGCAGGGTTCCGTACTGACGAACAAATATGCCGAAGGCTATCCCGGTCGTCGTTACTATGGCGGGTGCGAATATGTGGATGAGGTCGAGGTCGAGGCGATCGAGCGGCTCAAGAAGCTGTTCGGTTGCGAACATGCCAATGTCCAGCCGCATTCCGGTGCGCAGGCAAACGGCGCTGTAAAGCTGGCGCTGCTCAGCCCCGGTGACACGATCCTGGGCATGTCCCTGGATGCGGGCGGGCACCTGACCCATGGCGCAAAGCCCGCGCAATCGGGCAAGTGGTTTCACCCGGTTCAATACGGCCTGACCGATGCGGGGCTGATCGATTATGATCAGGTCGAAGCACTGGCCAAAGCAGAGAAGCCGAAGCTTATCATCGCGGGTGCGTCGGCCTATTCGCAAAAGATCGATTTCGCGCGGTTCCGCGCCATCGCGGATGAGGTAGGGGCCTGGCTGTTGGCTGACATGGCCCATATCGCGGGTCTGGTTGCGACCGGGTTGCATCCTTCACCGGTTGGTCACGCACATGTCGTGACGTCGACCACGCACAAAACCCTACGCGGTCCGCGCGGCGGGATCATCCTGACGAATGACGAAGCGCTGGCAAAAAAGATCAACTCGGCGGTGTTTCCCGGTCTTCAGGGCGGTCCGCTGATGCATGTGATTGCCGGTAAGGCCGTCGCATTCGGAGAGGCGCTGAAACCTGAATTCAAGGATTACATGCAGCGCGTCGTCGACAGCGCGGCAGCGCTGGCCAATGTGATGATGGCACGGGGATGTGACATTGTTTCAGGCGGCACCGAAAACCATCTGATGCTGGTCGACCTGAGGCCGCTTGGCGTGACCGGAAAAGACGCTGAAGCCGCGTTGGAACGTGCCGGTTTCACCTGCAACAAGAACAGCGTACCGGGCGATCCGGAAAAACCGACAATCACCAGCGGTATCCGTTTGGGAACGGCAGCCGGGTGCAGCCGCGGGTTTGGCCCGGACGAGTTCACCCGGATCGGCCACCTGATCGGCGACGTTCTGGATGCCCTGCGTGAGACGCCCGAAGGCAACGCCGCTGTCGAGACCGAGACCCGCGAAAAAGTCCGCGCCCTGTGCGCCAACCATCCAATTTACTGAAAGAAGACCCAATGAGCACCTATGACCTCATCATCATCGGGGGTGGTCCCGGCGGATATGTCGCTGCGATCCGCGCGGCTCAGTTGGGTTTGAAAGTGGCCTGTGTCGAAGGGCGTGGTGCCCTTGGCGGGACCTGTCTGAATGTGGGGTGCATACCCTCCAAAGCGCTGCTGACCTCCTCGGCCAAATATGCCGAGCTTGCACATCTCTCCTCCCATGGCATTGCGGTCGAGGGGGCCAGCGTTGATCTGGGCGCGATGATGGGCCGAAAGGACAAGATCGTTGGCGATCTGACCAAGGGCATCGGATTTCTTTTCAAGAAAAACGGCGTTGATCTGATTGAAGGCTGGGCCAGCATTCCCGCCGCCGGACAGGTCAAGGTAGGCGACGACATCCATACCGCCAAGAACATCCTGATTGCCACCGGGTCCGAGCCCACGCCGCTGCCGGGGATCGAGATTGACGAGCAGGATATCCTCAGTTCAACCGGCGCAATTGCGCTGGAGACTGTGCCGGAGCATCTGGTGGTGATTGGCGCGGGCGTAATCGGGCTGGAACTGGGTCAGGTCTGGGCGCGTCTGGGTGCCAAGGTCACTGTTGTTGAATATCTGGACCGGGTTCTGCCCGGAATTGATGGCGAGATTGCCAAGCTGGCGCAGCGGGCGTTGTCCAAGCGCGGGCTGAAATTCCAGTTGGGTCGCGCGTTGAAGTCGGTCGACAAAAGTGATGTGGGCCTGAGCTTGACCGTCGACCGCGTCGGCAAGGACAAGGAAGAGGTGATCGAGGCTGACAAGGTCCTGATTGCTGTTGGGCGGCGTCCCGTAACGCGCGGGCTTGGTCTGGATGACCTTGGCGTCGCGGTGAACCCGCGCGGCTTCATCGAGGTTGATGGCCATTTCCAGACCTCGGTCCCCGGCATCTATGCCATTGGCGATTGTGTGCCTGGTCCGATGCTGGCGCATAAGGCGGAAGAAGACGGCGTGGCCTGTGTGGAAATGCTGGCCGGGCAGGGTGGCCATGTGGATTACAACACCGTGCCGGGCGTGGTCTACACCGACCCCGAGGTCGCCTCGGTTGGTTTGACCGAAGAGGCGCTGAAAGAAGCCGGCACGGAATACGCGGTGGGAAAGTTTGCTTTCATGGCGAACTCGCGTGCGCGGTCGACCGGTGAAACCGATGGTGCGGTCAAGGTTTTGGCGGACCCCAGCGGAAAAATCCTGGGCGCGCATATCTGCGGGGCCCATGGTGGTGATCTGATCGCCGAACTGGTTCTGGCCATGACCAAAGGCGCAACAGTCGCCGAGGTCGCAGCCACCTGTCATGCGCACCCGGCCATGGGCGAGGCGGTCAAAGAGGCCTGCCTTGACGCCATGGGCCGTGCGATCCACGCGTAAGGGAAGACCGGCCAGATGACCATCCAGCTTCGCCCCCGACATCCGGAAAAAGCCAAAAAGGCAGACAGCGTTATCCCGCGCAAGCCCAAGTGGATTCGTAAGAAAAAGGGCGATAGCGCCGAGTATTACGAAACCCGCCGCCTGATGCGCGAGCACAGCCTGGCAACGGTCTGTGAAGAGGCCGCCTGCCCCAATATCGGCGAGTGCTGGTCCAAACGTCACGCCACCATGATGATTATGGGTGAGGTCTGCACCCGTGGCTGTTCCTTCTGCAATGTTGCCACTGGTCGCCCCGATGCGCTGGACGCGTTTGAACCGGGCCGGGTTGCCGCTGCTGTCAAGAAGCTGGGCCTGCGTCACGTGGTGATCACCTCAGTCGACCGTGATGATCTGGCTGACGGCGGCGCTGAACATATTGCCCAAACCATCCGTGCTGTGCGGCACCAGAATCCTGGCACGACGGTAGAAGTTCTGACCCCCGACTTTCTGGGCAAAGGGGACGCGGCCGATCTGGTCTTTGCGGCCGCCCCCGACGTATTCAACCACAACCTGGAAACGGTACCGCACCTGTATCCAACGGTCCGGCCTGGCGCGCGCTATTACACGTCGCTGCGCCTGCTGGACGATGCCAAACGCGCAAATCCTGAGATTTTCACCAAGTCCGGCCTGATGGTCGGTTTGGGTGAATCCCTGGACGATGTGCGGCAGGTCATGGATGACCTGCGCGCGGCCAATGTCGATTTTCTGACGGTCGGTCAATATCTGCAACCGACCCCGAAACATCACCCGATTGACCGGTTCTGGACACCGGAGGAGTTCGCCCAACTGGAGCAGATCGCTCGATCCAAGGGTTTTTTGCACGTGTCGGCCACGCCGCTGACCCGTTCGTCGTTCCATGCGGACGAAGACTTTGCCGCCCTCAAGCAGGCCCGCCAGCGGGCTATCGCCAAAGGGGCATAACGAAAACGCAATTGGGAGGGAATCCATGGAAGCGTTGAATTCAATCGTAGGGGCCATCAATGGCGTCGTGTGGGGGCCGCTGATGCTGGTTCTCATTCTTGGCGTCGGCTTCTTCCTGCAGGTGGGGCTGAAGTTCATGCCGATCCTGCGCATTGGCACGGGCTTCAGCCTGCTGTTCAAAGGCCGCGAAGGTCAGGGCGAAGGGCAGATCAGTCCGTTCAACGCGCTGATGACCTCGCTGTCGGCGACCATCGGTACGGGGAACATCGCCGGTGTGGCCACTGCTGTCTTCCTGGGCGGTCCGGGTGCCTTGTTCTGGATGTGGATGACCGCCCTGGTGGGCATGGCCACCAAATATGCCGAAGCTGTTCTGGCGGTGAAGTACCGCGAGAAGGATGAGCTGGGCAACTATGTTGGCGGCCCGATGTACTACATCAAGAACGGTCTTGGCGCGAAATGGGCCTGGCTGGGCGTAGCCTTTGCCTTGTTTGGCGCCGTTGCGGCCTTTGGCATCGGCAACGGTGTGCAGGCCAATGGTGTGGCGCAGGTTCTGGAAGCCAACTTTGGCCTGAACACCTCGATCACCGGTGTTGTCCTGATGGTCCTGACCGCTGCCGTGATCCTGGGTGGCATCACCCGTATCGGTGCGGTTGCTGGTAAGCTGGTTCCGTTCATGGCCATCGCATACATCGTCGCAGGCCTGCTGGTTCTGCTGATCAACATCGGCAATATCGGCTCTGCCTTGTCGCTGGTCTTCACCCACGCCTTCACCCCGTCCGCCGCCGAAGGTGGCTTTGCCGGTGCAGCCGTCTGGGCCGCGATCCGCTTTGGTGTGGCCCGTGGTGTGTTCTCGAACGAAGCCGGTCTGGGTTCCGCTCCGATCGCACATGCCGCAGCCGAGACCAAAGGTCCGGTCAATCAGGGCCTGATCGCGATGCTGGGTACGTTCATCGACACCATCATCGTTTGTTCGATCACTGGTCTGGCAATCATCGCGTCAGGTGCCTGGACATCGGGTGAATCCGGCGCCGCGCTGACCTCGGCCGCGTTCGAATTGTCGCTGCCAGGCATCGGTGGGTATCTGATCGCCATCGCTCTGTCGATCTTTGCCTTCACCACCATCCTGGGCTGGTCCTTCTACGGCGAGAAATGCGTCGAGTTCCTGCTGGGTGTCAAATCGCTGTTGCCCTACCGCGTCCTGTGGATCGTCATGATCTATTTTGGCGCAACTGCGGATCTGGGCTTTATCTGGCTGCTGGCGGACACGCTGAACGCCATGATGGCCATCCCGAACCTGATTGCCCTGGCGCTGCTGAGCCCGATCGTCTTCAAACTGACGAAAGAGTTCTTTGCCTCAGGTGGCAAGTCCGAAGAGCCGGGCGCAACACCTGCCGAGTAATCTCGGATGAAATGACGGGGGGCCAACCCGGCCCCTCGGCTTCGAAACAGTATTCCATATCTCGAGGAGAGACGTGATGGCGACGAAAATCCTGCTGCCAATAGATCACACTGATGATCGGTCGTGGAAAAATGCCCTGCCGCTGGCGCAGGAACAGGCGAAGTTCTACGGTGCCGAACTGCACGCGGTCGCTGTCATCCCCGAGATCATCCAGTTGCCGAACCTGCCCGCCAACTACGGCGCTGGCGCGAAAGAGCATGTCTGCAACGCGGTTCAGGCGATCCTGGATCAGGGCGATGCCTCCGATGTGGCGATCCATGTTGAAGAAGGCAGCGTTTACCGCGAAATCCTGAAACTCGCCTATAAGGACGGTTTTGACCTGATTATCATGGCCTCCACCAAGGGCGACTTCCCGAATTATGAGATCGGCCCGAACCTGGCCCGTGTCGTGCGCAACGCGCATTGCACCGTGATGGTCGTTCGCGACCAGTCCCGCTAATCGAAAGGTTGGAATTATGTCCGAACTAAAACGCACCCCTCTTTATTCTCTTCACGTTGGTTTGGGAGGAAAGTTGGTTGATTTTGCGGGATGGGAGATGCCTGT
>NZ_JBXWMW010000009.1:0-133217 GCF_059610045.1 Ruegeria sp. YTSA168 | reverse complement strand
GGCAACGCTGCGGTCGAGACCAAGGTCAAGGCCGAAGTCGCAGAGCTTTGCGCCAAATTCCCGATCTATCCGAACCTGTAATCAGGTTCTGAACTAAAGAAAGCGGCGCCCGATGATCCAGGCGCCGTTTTTTGTCGGAAACGGGGCTCTCCCGCCCCTTTTGCGCGCATCGTATGCGCTGAAAGTGTTGGGCCATGCGCCGTGCCCTGTTGGGCCCAGCGCGGTTGGTGTCAGATATCCGGGTCGGTATCCTTGAGCGCATCTTCCAGCAGCTTTTCATTCCGCGCCTCTTCGATGCGATTGATCCGATCCTCGGCTGTGCGAGCATCAAAGCGGTACTTGACCACATTAATCAGGCTAAGCGTCAGAAGAACGATCCCCATGCCCCAATATCCTTTTGTGGCCAGCGGCACATCGGTGGACAGATACAGCGAGATCGCAAGCAAAGCATAAGCCACCACAACACCTGCACCGTTCAGCATCAGGATCAAACCGTTTTCGTTACGTGTATTCATTGTAAGTCTCCGTGAGAAATTCTTGTTCGGTTGAGATTGGATTTAGCTGTCTTGCTGCGTGCGAAGCCGGCTCAGCACATCGTCGGCGGTGGCACGGGTTTTCGGGCCGTAGCCGGCCTCTTCCATCCGCACAGATACCGTGCTGTGATCCAGGCTCGCATCGATTTCCCGCAGGATTTCGGATTGTTCAAACGGATCTTCTTGCTGCATCACGCGTGCGATAAGGGTTTCGGCTTCGTCAATCGGGCTGTCCCCGCCCAGTTGCCGGTTCAGTCGCCTTTGCAGCCCCTGTTCTCGTTTAACCGCCCGGGCGGATATTGCACCTTGTTTCAAATCCAAAATCCGACGGCTGGCTGCCTGTACGGAATGGCGCAGTTGAAGAATGCGCGCCTCTAACCGGTCCACAGTTTGCGACCGCACCGTCAGCTCATTTTCCAGATCAGCCACCGCCTGAGCGGCACTTTCCACCAGATCCTGACGCTCATCTGCCAATGCCTGACGCGCCCGGTTCATAAGGTCGTCAATCCGCGTCTTTAGTCCGTCGATCTGCCGCGTCTCATTGCGCTGCTTCTGGATCATGCTGGCCAGAGTGAGCTTGGCGGCTTTCAGGTTCTGCTCGGCCTCGCGGATTTTCTGGTCGATCAATTCAATTGAGTAGGTGTCGCGCAGGCGGTCTTCGGCCCGGGCGTTTGCCCCGTTAATCAATGTCTTCAACGTACTGAACATGTGCTCCTCCGATATATGAACATCGTTCACAAATCGGATATAGAAATAGAATGAACAACGTTCAAGAATTTTATGAACGTCGTTCAGGAAACTATTTGTTTCCAATTCGTGAAAGAACCTGCGTGATCATCCGTTCGATCTGTTCGGGCGGGACACCCGAGATGCGGTTTTCCAACCCCAGGGTTACAATGCCATGCACCGATGAAAATAGGGCGCGTGTCATCAGATCAGCCTCAACCCCGTCCAGATCAGGAAAAAGCTGGCCAACAGGTTCGGCGATATAGGCAAAAAGCCCGCGAAGCGCATCCCGATACCAATCGGGCACCGGACCATCATCGGCCATTTGAAGATCAAAAAGCGCACGCCACAGGTTTGTGTTCTGATCTGCGAAATTCAGATACGCGACACTCATGACAACAAGGCGCTGAACAGGCGGCTCGCTGCCATCAAAGGAGGATCCGACCGCCTGCCCCAACCGTCGAAAAGTGCACCCGTTAACGGCCATGATAATGGCGTTCAAATCCTCGAACACATTGTAGATGGCACCCAGCGCGCATCCCGCATCCTTGGACAAGTCCCGCGCCCTGAGGTCCTTGAGCCCATCCCGGTCAATACGAAACTCGGCCGCTTCGATCAGTTTCTCGCGCAACTGTTCGCGTCTGAGCTGAGATTTTGTGGTCATGCTGTCCTCGGGGTTTGAACCTCGTTCACAGCGGATAAGACAGTAGAGTGGATCAGATCAAGCCCCGCCACATCAGAAACGCCAGAAGCAGTGCCCCAAAGGCCAGCATGTTAAACGCCAGTCCACCCAGCATACCCAGAAACCAGCCCCATCGCCGGTCGGCCAGATTGATGGCGCTAAGATGGGTCTGAACCTCATCAGCGGCTTTGGTCAGAGCAGGCGTATCCAGAACAAAACGCAGCTTTGGGTGAGCCGCCATTTGTTCGGCCCGGGCCAGAACCATCGCCTGTTTGAACACCCGGCGCGGTAGGCGGCGTTTGGCCCGGCGAATCGACGCCTGAAGCGTTTTGTCACGCACACCCAGCTTGGCCCGCAGCAATGCAACGGTTTCAGCAATTCGATCCTGAATTTTAGCGTCTTGTGACATCGCGTTCTCCTGACGCGCGACACTAGCTCCTGTGAAGGCACGCCACAATGGGGCTGGTTGTTTCAAATGGTCACCTGTATCACGCGGATATGCTGAACACGATTGTACATGGCGATCCGACTGCGCTACCGCCTCTTGTTATTGCTCATGGCCTTTATGGATCGGCCAGGAATTGGGGCGTGATCGCACGTCGCCTATCGGATGAACGGCAGGTGATCGCGGTGGATATGCGTAACCATGCGCACAGCCTTTGGGACCCACAACACGACTATCCGGCTTTAGCAGGGGATATCGCTCAGGTCATCAAGCAGATCGGCGGATCCGTGGATGTGCTGGGGCACTCGATGGGGGGTAAAGCCGCGATGGCCCTGACCCTGCAGCATGGGGATCTGGTGCGCAAACTCGTGGTGGCCGATATCGCACCGGTCGCATATGGGCACAGCCAGATTCAGTTCATCAAAGCCATGCGCGCCGTTGATATGTCGCAGGTCAACCGCCGATCGGATGCCGAACAGCAACTGGCGGAGTTGGGGGTTGAACGCGCTTTGCAGAGCTTTTTCACGCAGTCACTGGATGTTGCGGGAAAACGCTGGTTGCTGAATTTGGATGTGTTGGCCGATCAGATGCCAAACATCATGGGATTTCCCGAAATAGGCGGCGCCTGGGACGGGTCCGCCCTGTTTCTGTCTGGCGCAGCATCCGACTATGTTCTGCCTGAACACCGCGACCACATTCGCAGCCTGTTTCCCGGTGCACGCTTTGCCAAAATCCCAGGCGCAGGCCACTGGCTGCATGCTGAAAAACCACGAGAATTCGAGGCTGCGGTCAGAACATTCCTGAACGCCTGACTAACCTGCCTCCTGGTACAAGCGTCGGGCGATCAGCCAAGCCGCCGGAAGCGCGACAAGCGCACCCGCAGCGGCGGCTGACAGAATCGCCATGACCGAGACCATGCCCAACGATAAAACACCAATCACCGCAGACCCTGCGAGGGCGGTGGCAATCATGGAATAAAGCAGCGCAGCAAGACGAAACATGACATGTGATCCATTTGGTTGAACGTCATGTCATCTTAGGCCAACGAACATACTTTGACGTTGATCTGGGTCAGTTTGTCAGCTGTCCACGACCTTTCCGCCGCCATTCACCCAATCGCTCAACCC
This sequence comes from Ruegeria sp. YTSA168, assembly GCF_059610045.1. Taxonomy (NCBI): domain Bacteria; kingdom Pseudomonadati; phylum Pseudomonadota; class Alphaproteobacteria; order Rhodobacterales; family Roseobacteraceae; genus Ruegeria; species Ruegeria sp. YTSA168. The sequence goes on along the minus strand of NZ_JBXWMW010000009.1, from coordinate 129,704 downwards.
GCCCAGATTGAACACCTGTTCATACCCCATATCCAGCAGCAGCTTTCCTGCCAACGCGGCCCGACCACCAGACGCACAGTAGATCACAATTGCGCGGTCCTTGAGCATCTGCGGATCATGGGATTGCAGCGTTTCATCGGCGCGGAATTCCAGCATGCCGCGCGGAATATGATGCGACCCTGCCGCACGACCCGTTTTCTGCACCTCTTCGGCACCGCGAATATCCAGCAGCAATGCTCCCTGATCGATCAACGATTGAGCCTGCGCCGCATCCACACGCGGCACGACCGTATTTGCGGCCTCCATCATCTCTTTTACAGTTGCTGGCATGTTCACCCCTTTGCCTGAGTTTTCGAGGCAAAGCTAACATGCGAACTTTGGAAGGTGTAGACATCTGCAACCGGCTTTTTGGGATTGCAAAACGTATCTTGGTACCCGCGGCCGGACTCGAACCGGCACGGCCTTTCGGCCCAGAGATTTTAAGTCTCTTGTGTCTACCATTCCACCACGCGGGCAAGATACGTTGAGCCCTATTGGATCTCGCAAAAACCATTAAGGCGACAAGACCATGAAGACAATGTGTTTTGCTGCCCGACCAGCAGGATTAGTATGCGCGCGCCTAGGCCGCATCCGCCCTTGCAGCCACCACACGGTCAAACCAGGCCGAAATGGCGGACAACTCGGGCACGAGTGGTTCGGCTTCACCGCCTGTGAACCCCAAAAACTTCTCGCGATTCAATCCGTTTACGCCCACCAGAACAGGAATGTCCTGCGCCAGAGCTTCGGCAATCACCGGGCGGAAGCCACGGCCATCGGCCTCATGTTTGCCGAACTTGTTGATAATCAACAGCTGCGGGGAATTTGCCAAGGACGCAGTGACATAGCCCACCGCCTGTTCAAGCGCCGCCGGATCCAGCCGACAGCCGCGGGATTGCGTGCCCAAAGACTGCGAGATGCGGATCGTGTCGCCTGCGGGAAGAACGCGGACATCCATATCGCACCGGCTGCTATCGGTACATTCGGTGTTGGTTTGCACAACGCCCGCCAGTTTCGCACCCGAGGCCAGCAGATTCTCCGCGACCGCGCTGAGCAACCGGTCCGTTGCGCCGCGATCTGTGGTGGTGACATAGGCCAGAAACATAGTGGAACCCTCGCAAATCTGGTGGAACGCTTCAAATAGCACGCTCTGTGGGCTCCGACCACTCCTTCCAAAGTAGAAGCCGCACATCTATCACGCTTGGCAACTGAACGAGCGATCTGGCATCAAGACACAAGCAGGCGCTGCGGAGGGTAAAGCAATGCGTTCATTTGATGAGATATTTGAGATATCGGCAGGTCGCCATGGCGGGGCAGATGCTTTGAACGCCAAACTCAGCAAACCCAAAACGCCGCAGGAACTGGCGGCAATGCCCGAGGATCGCTGGCTTTCGATCCTGACCAAATGCATCTTTCAGGCGGGGTTCAACTGGAAAGTTATCGAGGCGAAATGGGACGGGTTCGAAACGGCCTTTGACGGGTTCGATGTGGGCCGCTGCGCCTTTATGGATGATGAGAAGTTCGACGCTCTGCTGCAGGACACTCGGATCGTGCGCAATGGAACCAAGATCGCCACTGTCCGGGACAACGCCGCATTCTTGCTCGAACTGCGCGATCAAGGCGGCGCGGGTGAGGTTCTGGGCGGATGGCCCTCGACCGACTATATCGGCCTTCTGGCCATGTTGGGCCAACGCGGATCACGGTTGGGAGGCGCGTCCGCCCAATATGCTATGCGGTTTGCAGGCCGCGACAGCTTTATCCTGTCACAGGACGTGACCGCACGGCTGATCGCCGAAGGTGTAGTGGACAAAGCCCCCACATCCAAGAAAGCCATGGCCGCCGTACAACAGGCCTTTAACACTTGGATGGATCAATCTGGCCGGTCCCTGACAGAAATCAGCCGTGTACTTGCAATGAGCCTTTGAAAACGGCTTGCGCAACCGATGCGGCAGGATAGGCTTTGCACATGAGTTTGCGTGTATTGATTTTAGCGTTCCTAGCTCTTGCGACCTGCGGACGCCCGCTGACACAGCAAGAGCGTGACTTTGCTGACGAAATACAAGGCGACACGCTCAACCTGGATCGCGTACGCCTCGTCGAAGGTGCGCCGGTTGTGCCGGTCACATATGACCGAAAAGCACGCCCGCGTTTGGCTTGTCGCGAACGTATCCTTCCACCGATCGAGCCCGGACCGGTAACAGGGAAACCTGCGGCAATTGCTTTGTTCGACAAGGTTTACTTCGCGCGTGACTGGTATCTCGAAGACTACATGTCAGACTATCCCGAGCAGATGAACCTTATCGCGGCCATGCTGCTGGCGCATGAACTGACCCATGTCTGGCAGTGGCAGAACCGTAAGACAACCGGCTATCACCCGCTGCGTGCGGCGGCAGAGCATGGCGGGCGCGAGGACCCGTATTTGTTTGATCTGGATACCTCGCCCGACTTTCTGTCTTACGGCTATGAACAGCAGGGCGCGATTGTCGAAGAATATGTCTGTTGCCGGTCGTTGGACCCACAGGCACAGCGCACCAAGCGCCTGCACAAGATGCTGGGTACGCATTTCGACCTCTCCCCCCTGCCCCAGGAAGGCCGTGAGCGTGACATCGCGATCCCGTGGAGCGATGCCAAGATCGAAGGAATTTGCAGCTAGATTTCAGGTGCCTTGCAGGGTTTTGAGATAGGCCACCAGATCAACAATAGGCTGACTGGTCAGAATTGGCTGCCCTTCTTCCGTTTTCATGGATGTGTCTTGCCCTTCAAAATATGGGCCGTACACCGGCATCGGGCTTCCATGACTCACCAAAGGGTCACGCCCGTCGATCCGGGCAACAACCCGCGCCGTTGGGAAACGCCCGTCTTTCGTCAGTTCCGTCAAATCGGTCGGCTGAATAATAAGAACTCCTGCCATTGGGCCTTGCCCCATGGCGTCAATTCCGTGGCAGGTCGCACAATAGTGTTGATACAGTTCAGCACCAGTTTGTACATCTTGTGCCGCCGCGCTTTGCGCCGACATGACAAGCACGGCAGCTATAGTTTCCAGCTTTGACCACTTCATCGCATCCTCTCCTATCCGCAATAGCATTTGCAGGCTTGTCCGATGGACCGCTTGGCGCAATGATCCAGATCAACGAAGCAAGAGGGTAAGGTTCATGACACAATACGCAGCCATCATGCTGGCCGCCGGAATCGGAGTACCCATCCTTGCCGCATTGAACGCAGCACTTGGGAAGCTGATCGGTTCCCCCACCACGGCTGCGGTGATCCTGTTTGCCATCGCCTTTGCGGCATCAGCGCTTGTGATGTTGTTGTTTCCGGGCTTCGCGGCGATCACCAAGGTTGCACAGGCCCCCAAACACCTGCTGCTCGCAGGCGTTCTGGTCGCGTTTTACGTCTTGTCGATCACTCATGTCGCGCCGCATTTCGGTGTTGGAAATGCAGTGTTCTTCGTGCTTCTTGGCCAACTAGTCAGCACCGCAGCGATTGATCATTTTGGGCTGTTTGGGGCCCAGGTCACGCCGCTGACATGGATACGCGCGGGTGGGATCACGGTGATGGCTCTGGGCGTTGCGATCACTCAACTGGCTTGAGAGTACCACCTTCTAGCCGCACCATCCGATCCATACGCGCCGCAAGGTCCATGTTGTGGGTTGCAATCAAGGCCGAAAGGCCCTCATCCCGGACAAGCCTCATCAACGCATCAAACACCTGATCAGAGGTTTCCGGATCAAGGTTCCCGGTTGGCTCATCGGCCAGCAACACTTTGGGTGTGTTCGCCAGCGCCCGGCAAAACGCCACGCGCTGTTGTTCGCCACCCGACAAAGCCGCCGGGCGATGGCTGGCACGGGCGGCCACCCCGACACGGTCCAGCAATGACATCGCCCGGTCTTGCGCTGCTTTCTCAGCGATCCCGTTTGCCAGTTGCGGCAGGGTGATGTTTTCCAAGGCGGTAAATTCCGGCAGAAGATGATGGAATTGGTAGACAAAGCCGATGTCCTGCCGCCGCAGAGCGGTGCGCGTGCGGTCGCCCTTGCCACTGACATCTTGGCCGCCGATTTCAACCTGACCGTCATCCGGCATATCCAAAAGGCCCGCGATGTGCAGCAAGGTGGATTTGCCTGCACCCGAAGGTGCGACCATCGCCACCGCCTCACCTGCGTTCAATTCCAGATCAACGCCCCGCAGAACCTGCACTTCGCCCGGTGTTCCTTGCAGGTAGGTCTTGGTCAGGCCCTTCAATCGCAATGTCACATCATTCATAGCGCAGTGCCTCAACCGGGTTCAGCCGCGCCGCGCGGCGGGCGGGGAAATATGTGACAACAAAAGACAAGCCCAGTGAAAGGGCCACGGCCTTGAGGACATCGCTGAGATGCAGTTCTGCCGGAAGGGCATAGATTCCACGAATGGACGGATCCCAGACTCCACCGCCCATCGCATAGTTCACAAAAGAAAAGATGGGATCAATGTAGATGGCAAACAGACAGCCGAAGATGACACCCATCGCGGTTCCGATGATGCCTGTGAACGCACCGCAGATGAAAAACACCCGCAGCACCGATCCTTCGCTCAGGCCGATCGTGCGCAAGATGCCGATGTCACGACCCTTGTTCTTTACCAACATGATCAGGCCCGAGACAATGTTCATCGCGGCAATCAGCACGAGGATCGACAGGATGATGAACATCACGTTGTCTTCAACCTCCAGCGCACGCAGAAACCCACCCGAGGCATCCTGCCATGTCCAGATCTGGCTGCGCTCACCCGAGGCTTCGAGGATTGGGATCAGGATCGGGTTCATCGCTTCGGGTTGCGTGACCATCACCTCGATCTCATCCGCCACGCCCTCGCGGTTGAAAAAGCTCTGGGCCTGCGAAAACGGCATGTAAACGCGCGTGCGGTCGATGTCATATCGCCCCGCGGAAAACACATAGACCACGCGATAGGCATTCACACGTGGCGAGGTTCCAAAGGCGGTTCTGACACCGTTGGGCGAGGTCAGCTTAACCGTATCCCCCACTGTGGCCCCAATGGTACGCGCCACGCCCGAGCCGATGGCGATCACGTCCTCGCCCGATTGAAACAGAGACAAATCCCCCGCCGATTGTTCGGCTTGCGCGATGCCCGGCAGGTCCATCAGGTCATCGGGCCGGATGCCAAACACCTCAGCCCCGCTGCTGCGGTCGCGATTTGTGATCAGAACCTGACCTTTGACCAAAGGTGCCGCCCGTTCTACACCCGGAACCTGCGCGATCCGCGCTGCGCGTTCTTCGTAATCCTCCATCGTACGTATCACGCGCCCCTGCGCATCAATCTCGCCTGAGGAATAGACAGTGATGTGTGCATTGGCCCCAAGGATCGTGCCGACGAATTCGGCCCGGAACCCGGAACGCACAGCGAGTGTCGCGATCAAGGCGAACACGGCCAGAGTGATCCCAATCAGCGAGATCCAGGTCATAACACTGACGCCCCCCTCGGCCCGGCGGGCCCGCAGGTATCGCCAGGCGATCTTCCATTCAAAAGGGGCAAAAGGCGGGGGTGTCTTGGCCATGCCTGCTCCGGTCTTGTTGTTTGGCGGCGACCCTCTCGGCATTTCGGGCAATGGTCAAGCGCCTTGTGAACGCATCACCGACCGCATGCAAAGTGATCGTCTCAAATAAGCGAATCAACACTGACATCTGCTTTGGGTGCTCAGATAAAAAGTGTTGTTGGATTCAACAACTACCCTGTCGGTTGTGACGCCCTTCACAGACATCGCCATATTGTTTCAGCTATGAAGTCAATACGGGCATTGCGTGAGTGACTGAACTCAAAATGCCACATATATTAAGCAATATTATTTCGCTTTTTGCTTATTTTTAGAAACTTTGTCACCCTGATTTGGGGGAACACATTTCAGAGCGGGGGTCGCTCAATGAATATTCAGAATACACCAGAGGGGGCGGACCGTATTTTGGTTCGTGCAACAGCAACAGAACTGGATTGTGAAACAGCCGCTTTGCTGCGGGCTGCGATCCGTCCGATTTTTTCAAAAGCTGTCAGTTGGAACAGTTTGGCAGATCGGTTGAGGGATAAGGGCTATCGCCTCGCCTTCCTCAAGGGCCGTCTTTGCATAACCGACCGCGCAACCGGTCAGCGGGTTTGCGGGATACGGTTTCTGGGCTTTGAGCTGAAGGAACTGGTCAACCGGCTGGGCCGCCCGATCGTCGTCGCGCGTGGCAATCAAGCCGACGGAGAGCTGTTGGTCGCCCGCCCGGTGTCAGCGCAGTAGGAACGCCGTGCTGACCTTGACCTGCGTGTATCGCCTTGGTCAGGCGATACCCTTGTAGATTTCCGCAACTTTGGTCACGGCTGCTTCGGGGCTTAGCTCCTCGCTTTCGCCTGTACGGCGGCAAGTCAGTTCAACCACACCGTTTTTCAGACCACGCGGCCCGACCGTGATGCGCCACGGCAGGCCAATCAGGTCCATCGTGGCGAACTTGCCCCCTGCCCGTTCATTGCGGTCATCATAGAGCGGTTCAAGACCCAGAGCGGTCAGAGCACCATAGAGTTTGTCACAGGCCGCATCCGCTTCGTCGTCACCCTGCTTCAGGTTTACGATACCGCAATGGAACGGTGTCACGCCCTCGGGCCAGACAATACCTTTGTCATCGTGGCTGGCTTCGATGATGGCGCCGATCAAACGGCTAACGCCGATCCCATGGCTGCCCATGTGAACGGGTGTCGGCTTGCCATCAGGGCCTTGAACGGTCGCGCCCATGGCTTCCGAATACTTGGTGCCGAAGTAGAAGATCTGACCTACCTCGATCCCACGTGCGACGCGGCGGCGATCTTCCGGCACTTGGTTGAACAGCGCCTCATCGTGGGTTTCATCCGTGCGCGCGTATTTCGAGGTGAACTCTTCCAGGATCGCCTGACATTGCGCACGGTCATCATAGTCAATGTCTCGGTCGCCGAAAGTCAGATCGGTAACGGCGCTGTCATAGAAGACCTCGGACTCGCCTGTGTCAGCCAGCACCAGAAACTCATGCGTATCGTCGCCACCAATGGGGCCGGAATCGGCGCGCATTGGAATGGCCTGCAAGCCCATACGCTCATAGGTGCGCAGATAGCTCACCAGATGGCGGTTGTAAGCGTGCAGCGCGTCTTCTTTCGTCAGGTCAAAATTGTAGCCGTCCTTCATGTAGAACTCGCGCCCGCGCATCACGCCGAAACGTGGGCGGATTTCGTCGCGGAACTTCCACTGGATTTGGTAAAGCGTCAGCGGCAAGTCTTTGTAACTGCTGACATGTCCACGGAAGATGTCTGTCACCAGTTCCTCGGCCGTGGGGGTATAGAGCATGTCTCGGCCATGGCGGTCCTGCATGCGCAGCATTTCCTGACCATAATCGTCATACCGCCCGGATTCGCGCCACAAGTCCGCCGATTGCAGGATGGGCATCTGAATGGCGATATGCCCTGCCCGCGCCTGTTCCTCATGCACGATGTTTTCCAGCTTGCGCAGCACTTTGAAGCCCAGCGGCAGCCACGAATAAATACCGGCAGCAGCCTGCTTGATCATTCCGGCGCGCAGCATCAGCCGGTGGCTGACGATCTGGGCCTCAGCAGGGTTTTCCTTGAGAACGGGCAGAAAGTAACGGCTGAGGCGCATGACTTAACCTTTTAGGGTGATATTCCAACAAAACGGTGATTATGCCAAAGCCTCGCCGGGGGCAATCGTACATTGGTGAAATAAGAACTTAGCCTCAGTTTGTTTTTTGATTGACCGGCCAATCAAGTTTTCCCAAGTGTAACGAAATTGTAAAACTCAAGAGGCGCCGATGCAGACAATTCAGGAACCCGCCCGTCAGATTCCAGTGGTTCACCAGACCGATGTGCTGGTCGTTGGCTCCGGCCCTGCTGGTTTGGCGGCGGCGCTGGCAGCAGCGCGTGCAGGGGCAGCGGTGTCGCTGGTTGATCGGTTCGGTTGCATGGGGGGCAACATCACCGCCGTGGGGGTCGAAGGGTTTGCCTGGTACCGCCATGAGCAAACGGTCGAAGCCGGCGGTATCGGTATGGAGTTTGAAACCCGTGCCAAGGAGATGGGCGCAGCGGTGCCTGAAAGCCAATCGCTCAGCTATGAACTGGACAGCGAAGGGTTCAAACTGGTGGCCGACACGCTGGTCGAAGAGGCAGGCGTGCATCCAATGCTGCATCGGCAGTTCGTGGCCCCGATCATGGATGGCGACCGGATCACCGGGATCATCACTGAATCGAAAGCCGGACGCGAAGCGATCCTGGCCAAGGTGGTCATTGATGCCACTGGCGATGCGGATGTGGCCCATCGCGCGGGCGCACCGACGCAGAAAACGGCGCGCGAGGATATGATGGCGGCTTCGGTCATGTTCCATCTGGCAGGCGTCGACAAACGCGCCTTTATGGAGGGCGTGAAGTCTGACCCGCAGACCTATAAGGATTGGGGCGGTGGCGGTGAGTGGAACATCGAAACCTCCGGCAAAGAGGACAATATGTTCTCTCCCTTCGTGCACAAACCCTTCCAACAGGCGATTGATGAGGGGCTGATCCCACCGCATCTGAACACGATCGCAGGGACCTGGGGTGCAATGCACGATACAGGTGAGCTGACCTATATGAATCTCATCCATTTGGCCGAGGTCGACGGCACCGACCCAGACAGCCTGACGCAGGGCGAGATCGAGGGCCGCCGCCAGTCGATGCTGGCCATCGAAGCGCTACGCCGCTTCATGCCGGGGTGTGAAAATGCGCGGCTTAGGAATTTCGGGATGACCATCGGCATTCGGGACACCCGCAAGATCGATGCGGTCTACAACATGACCGAAGATGATGCGCGGCACCAAGGCAGATTCGAAGATTCCATCGGCATCTACCCCGAATTCATCGACGGCTACGGTATCCTGATCCTGCCCACGACGGGGCGGTATATGCAAATCCCCTATCGCTCGATGCTGCCCAAAGGGATCAAGGGGCTGCTGGTCGCCGGTCGATCTCATGGCGCCGACAGGGTCGCCCATGCGGCCACGCGCAATATGGCCTGCTGCGCTGTTATGGGCCAAGGGGCCGGAATAGCCGCTGCACATGCGCTCAAAAGCAATCGTGAGCTGGATGCGCTGGATCTGTCACCGGTTCACAAAGAGCTTGATCGACAAGGGGTTCGGGTCTTCTGATCGGCCCCTCGGCAAGCACGGACCCATGAAGCCCTTGCATCGATCAGCCCCATAGGCCAAGAACATCCTCGACGACCAGAACGCGAGGGCAATCATGGCTTTGCCGGTTAAGGATCAACTCAGATACTGGGGCATCGCCGCAGCGATTTTTATATTGGTCCTGTGGGCATTGGGTGATGTTCTTCTGCCTTTTGTGATCGGCGGCGCGATTGCCTATTTCCTTGATCCCATCGCTGATCGGCTGGAAAAGCTAGGCCTGTCACGGATGGCGGCCACGGGCATTATCACGGTTGTTGGTGTGCTTGGGTTCATCCTGGCGATCCTGATGGTCGTGCCGGCTCTTATTACACAGCTGCTGGATCTGATTGATATTTTACCCAGCCTGTTCAAGCAGTTGCGCGGCTTCATCGAGAAGCAATTCCCATCCTTGCTGGATCAGGACTCCAGCACCCATCAGATGCTGGTCTCATTCGGGGAAACCCTGAAGTCCAAAACCGGTGATGTGCTGGAAACGGTACTGTCCTCTCTTGGATCAGCCATCAACATCGTGGTCCTGTTGGTCATCGTCCCGGTGGTTGCCGTCTACCTGCTGCTGGACTGGGATCGCATGATCGCCCGGATCGGAGAGCTTCTGCCCCGCGACCACGCTCCAACGATCAAGCGGCTGGCGGGCGAGATTGATGCTGTGCTGGCCTCGTTCGTGCGCGGCATGGGTACAGTCTGCCTGATCCTAGGCACCTATTACGCGGTCGCCTTGATGATTGCTGGTTTACAGTTTGGTCTGGTCGTAGGCTTCATCGCCGGGCTGGTGACCTTTATTCCTTATCTAGGCGCACTGATCGGTGGCACACTGGCCATCGGGCTGGCCCTGTTCCAGTTCTGGGGCGACTGGGCGCATATCGGCCTGATCGCGGGCATCTTTGCCCTAGGTCAGGTGACCGAAGGCAACTTTCTGACCCCGAAACTGGTTGGCAGTTCGGTTGGGTTGCACCCGGTCTGGCTGCTATTGGCCCTGTCTGTCTTTGGTGCGCTCTTTGGCTTTGTCGGGATGTTGATTGCAGTCCCGGTCGCCGCCGCCCTGGGCGTTTTGGCACGGTTTGGCACATCGCTCTACCTCGACAGCCGTCTATATACCGGCCTCGAAGGGCAACAGGGTCAGGACGACGACTAAATGGCCCAACAACTGAGCTTTGATCTGCCAGCCAAAACCGCGCTGGAGCGTGATGATTTCTTTGTCTCTCCGGCCAATGCACTGGCCGTGGCGATGATATCTGCGACCTCGTGGCCCGGAAACAAGCTGGTGCTCAGCGGCCCAGCTGGGTCTGGCAAAACCCATCTGGCCCATGTCTGGGCAGCCGAAACCGGTGGGCGCATCGTGCAGGCTGCTGATCTGGACTATGATGCGGTGCCTGAACTGGCCAGCACACCCATTGCGGTCGAGGATGTTCCAGCCATTGCAGATGATTTGGAACAGCAAAAGGTGCTGTTTCATCTGCACAATCTCGTCTTGGCCGAAGGGCATGCCCTGTTGATGACTGGGCGATTGGTGCCCAAGCTTTGGCATCTGCCGCTGGCCGATCTTCAAAGCCGGGTTGAGGGCGCGCACCATGTGGCCTTGGAGCCGCCTGATGACGCGTTGCTGGGGGCTGTGCTGGCCAAGCTGTTCCTGGACCGTCAGCTGAACCCGGGCCCCGAGGTTATCGCCTATCTGGTAAAACATATGGATCGCCGCTTTGAGACAGCCGCCAAGTTTGTCCAACAATTGGATCAACTGGCCCTTGCCGAAAAACGTGAGATCACGCGGGCTTTGGCCGTGCGGGTTTTGAACGAAAAAACGGATCAGATGAATGCAAGTGATTGACCCAATATCGGTGATTTCGCATTCTAATCCCAGAATATCTGGAAGACACATGGATCAGACCGTCGAAACCGACATCCCGGACTGGGGCCCATTCGGTAAACCTCTGTTCGATGACCCGGGCGCGCGGGCGCTGTCACGGGTGGGTGTTGTCGATGTGGGCTCGAACTCGGTCCGGATGGTGATTTTCGACGGCGCGGCGCGGTCGCCGGCCTATTTCTACAATGAAAAAGTCATGTGCGAGCTTGGCGCAGGGTTGTCTGAGACCGGAAAGCTGAACCCACGCGGGCGGGAAAGGGCTCTGGCCGCGTTGCGCCGTTTCCAGCAACTGGCGCAGGACTTGGACCTGCCGGGCCTGCATGTGGTTGCAACCGCAGCCGTGCGCGAAGCCAATGACGGGCCGGATTTCTGTGCCGAGGTTCAGGCCCAAACCGGGCTAAATGTCGCCGTGATCGACGGCCAGGAAGAGGCGCGCCTGTCCGCACAGGGCGTGTTGCTGGGCTGGCCAGGAGCTTACGGTCTAATCTGCGATATCGGCGGATCGTCGATGGAACTGGCCGAGATCGGAGATGGTCAGGTTGGGCGACGGGTAACCTCAGCCCTTGGGCCGCTGAAACTGCGTGACATCAAAGGTGGGCGGCGCGCGCGAAAAGCGCATATCAAGGACACGATGGAGGAGCTGCGCGCTCAGCTTGGTCAGCAGCGGGACCGCTTGTTTCTCGTCGGCGGCAGCTGGCGCGCATTCGCACGGATCGACATGTTGCGCCGTGGCTACCCGCTCAATGTTCTGCATGAGTACCGTATGACAACGACACAGGTGCGCGACACGATCAAGTTCATTGAAGCCAATGATCACGACAAACTGCGCAGCCAAGCGGGGGTGTCCAGTTCCCGAATGGCGTTGATCCCCTATGCGATGGATGTTCTGGGGCGATTGATCCGAACATTCAAACCGAAGGATATCGCAGTCTCAAGCTACGGCATTCGTGAAGGTTTGTTGTACGAGCAGATGTCACAAGAGATCAGGGATCGCGACCCTTTGATCGAAGCCAGCCGGTTTTCCGAATCCAAGGATGCCCGCCTGCCGGGTTTCGGGCGGAACCTGTATGACTTTGTGATGCCATTGTTCAATTCAGCGCCGCCCGCGCGGGTCCGACTAATCAAGGCCGCCTGCCTGCTGCATGACGTCAGTTGGCGCGCGCATCCCGATTATCGGGCCGAGGCCTGTTTCGACTATGTCACGCGCGCCAATCTGGGCGGCCTGAAACATTCCGAACGGATTTTTATCGGGCTGGCGCTACAGCACCGCTATCGCAATAAACGCGAAGGCAATCGCTTTGCGCCATTGTACGAGTTGCTGGATGAGCCGGGGCAGAAACAAGCCGAGATTTTGGGAAAGGCAATGCGCTTTGGTGCAATGCTATGGATGCACAACGAAGCCAATATCGGCCGGCTTAGATTTTATCCCAAAAAGCGCCAGCTTGAACTGTTCCTGCCCAAAGCGGCAGAACCCTTGTTTAATGAAGTGGCCGAGGCGCGCCTGAACTCGCTGTCAAACGCCCTGAAATCCGAGGTACGCGTGATCGTCAAAGGTTAAAGACCCGATCAGATATCGGTGCCTTCATCCGGTGCCTTATCTTCAAGATCGGGGCTGGCATCATCATCCGGTACAGGTTTCTTGCGGATGATGATATCGCCATTTGGTAGGATTTCGGGCGCTTCATACGCGCTCCAATCCTTGATCTCGGCTGCAAGCTCGGCCAATGCAGGACCCATTTCCTGAAGGAAGGATTGCATTGCCGGGCCCAGTGATTCCGCCATACCCAAAAGCTCATCCAGGGCAGGCTCCATCTCTCGGCGCAACCCTTCAAAGAAGAGCTCGGCCCCCTGCTCCATCAGGGATTTGCTGTCATCTTCCTGCGCAGATGCAGGAGTGCCGAGGCTGGTCGACAAGACCGCGATGATCAGAAGGCGTTTCATACAGGTAATATATGCCCTCAAAGGGTCTCAGGGAAGGTCACAACTCGATATCCAGCGTGACCGGGAAGTGATCCGAGGCGGTTAGTAGCGCCTCGCGCAGTTCAACAGATGTCCAGCAAGCCGCATCCCGAAACGGGTGCCAGATGCGCCAATCGGGTTCGCGGTTACGCAGGTCTTCGCTAATCATGATATAGTCCAGCAAAGCCTCCAGAAACTTGCCCTCTTTTGGGCGGGCGAACCGAGCAGTGGAAGGGACAGACCCCGGTCGGGGGCCATGCGCCGTAACGGCATGGGGATCAAAAAGTCCGGCCTGCAGCAAGATCTCAACCGATGAACGCCCGAACAGATGCTCGAACTCATCCAAACCCGGACCATCATTGAGATCGCCCAGAAGCACAACGGGCTCCTGTGCCGCGACATGGTCGACCACCCGCCGTGACAGCCAGATTGCCTGTGCAAGTTGCTTGCGCCGGTTGGCGATTGAAATCCTGATGGCCTCATCGCGGGATCCTGCACCATGCGGCGCTTTGGATTTGAGATGAGCGCCGATCATGCGGAACTCAAAACCGGAGTTTGACTGAACCAGCAACTCCATCGGGGGTTTCGAGAACCGCACCACATCCTCAGTCGCATCTACATCCAGGTCGATCTGAAAGGAGCGATCGAACCGCGGCGCATTCGCATCGTCGCGCGGCTCATGTCGGGCCGTTAGCACATCTGGATCATAGAGCAGGGCGAGTTCCTGATGCGTGTCGTTGGCAAAACCCATAACCGCGCGCTGCGTTCGCATATCAAACGCCTCGGCAAAGCCTTGCAACGCCCGCACCGTGTTCTGGCGCTTTCCAGTATTGGGCGCTTCGACGATCAGGATGGCGTCCGCATCCAGCGCGGTCAGAACCTTGGCAATCGCCTCAACCTGCTGGGCCTTCGTTACATCATGACGACCCGACCAGCTGTCATCCATGATCAGCGCATCGTTTTTGTCGAAAAGATTGGCGAACCATTCGATGTTGTAGGTCGCCAGCCGCATCCGCTCAGGCCCGCGCGCCGTTGATGTCATCCCAGGCTTGATTGATGTCGATCATCTTCTTTTCGGCAAGGCGGATCGCCTCTTCCGGGACACCGCGCGCCATCATCGCATCAGGATGGGTATCGCGCACCAGTTGACGCCACACTTTGCGAATCTCGGACACTGGCATATCCCGCGAAACACCCAGAACCACATAAGGATCATTCGGCGCATCCGGCACAAAGCGCGCGCGCAAGGCCAGAAATTGCGCATCGGTCTGTCCAAAGATGCGACTGACATCTTCCAGGAATTCATTCTCGTTGGGGTGATAGAACCCATCTGCCATGGCGATGTGGAACAAACCCTCCATCAGGTCGCAAAGCGCGGTGCTGTCTTCGGAAAACATGCGAGCAATCTTGCGGGCATAGTCCTGATAGCCTGCAACATCCGTCCGCGCCATGTTGAAGACCCGCGCCGCGCCTTCTTCATCCGCGCGCGCGATCTGGAACACATCCCGAAAGGCCGTGACCTCATCGCGCGTAACCTGTCCGTCCGCCTTGGCCATTTTGGCCCCCAGCGCAATCACGGCAATGGTGAAGGCAACCGAGCGTTCGGGTGGTGAACGCAGCTTCTCAAAAACCGCCGTCAGACTTTCGCCTTGGGCCAACGCACTCAGCGCATCAGATATTCGGATCCAAATCGACATGGGCGCACCCTAGCGTGCCTCGTTGCGACTGTCAGGTGCGACAGATCACTCCGATGAAAGAATTTTCTGCATCAGCACCAGATCCAGCCGTTGTCCCCACTTAAAGCCGACCTCGGGCATACGCCCAACTTCGCCGAACCCAAGGGCTGTATGGAAGGCGATGGCCGAAGGGTTAGCGGATGAAATGCCCGCCACGAGAACATGAACCCCATCCGCACGCGCCACAGCTTCCAACTCTGTCATTAAGGCGCGACCAATCCCTTTGCCCCGCGCCCCTTCTGCCAACTGGATCGAGTGTTCCCGCGTGTTGGCGTATCCCGGTCCGTTACGAAACATCCCATATGTCGCAAAACCAAGCACCTGTCCCTTATCTTCAGCGACCAGAAATGACGGGCCACGGTCGCGAATATCATTGGCAATCGCTTCAGTGCTGCGTTCCTCGGTGGTGAAGGTCACCAACGTGTCGCGGATGATGGCGTTCGTGATCGCGGCGATCTGAGCAGCGTCATCCGGGCAGGCCTGCCGAACCGTCATTCCAACACTCGCACCCCATGAGGCGTTTCGAACTCTGCCTGCATCGAGGCAGGACCGGTGTCGAAGACAACCAAGTCAAGTTCTCCTAAATGCTGGGCCAGTACCAATGCCTCCGGGTGATACACGATTAACCTTCGCAAACTGCACCCGCTGTCCTGCAACATCTGCGCAGGGTGCAAATCGCCCTGCCATTGGATCAACGCAGGAAACAGATTATCGAAGGGCAAGCGTCCGTTGGGCGGCACAGCCATACGCCATGTCAAAGCCCCCCGGGTCAGATCAATGGGGGTTCCGGTGCCATCAGGAAACGTTGCAAGTGCGGCTTCGATATCAGGAACGCTGCAGATCCAATTGGTCAGCCGCGGGTTTCCTGAAAACCGATCCAGATCAAACCAACGGGTCCGCTGGGGTACGGCTGCGTCAGGATCAATAGCAATCGCTTCCAGATACAGACCATCCCTGAGGCCTAAAAGACGATTGTAAGTGCCAAATTTTTCGTGTTTTCCGCCGGGTTGAAGCGAAACACCCAACGCCTTTTCAATATGGGCCGATGCCGCCTCCAGCGTTTCGCCGGCTACGGCCAAGTGATCAAGTAGCATCCGCACCTCCCCAAGAAAAAAGACCAGATCCGTAGATCTGGTCGCATGTTTCACCCAAGCGCTTCCGCGCACAAGATTTTTCGTCGAAAAACCTGCGCCTAGATTAGTTACGCGCTTCTTTGATCAGACGCAGGATATCCTGCGCTGCCTCAGGGATGTTCGTTCCGGGCCCAAAGATCGCCTTGACGCCATGATCATAGAGGAACTGATAGTCCTGCTGCGGGATCACCCCCCCGCAAATCACGATGATATCCTCGGCCCCGGCTTTCTTAAGCTCCTCGACCAGCTGCGGTGCAAGCGTCTTGTGACCCGCTGCCTGCGAGGAAATTCCGACCACGTGGACGTCATTGTCGACCGCATCCTGTGCGGCCTCAGCCGGGGTCTGGAACAACGGGCCAACATCCACGTCAAAGCCAATGTCGGCAAAGGCCGTGGCAATGACCTTGGCCCCACGGTCATGTCCGTCCTGCCCCATCTTGACCACCAGCAAACGGGGTCGGCGACCTTCGGTCTGGGCGAAATCCTCGATGGATTTCTGGATCGCAGCGAAGCCTTCGTCGCCCTCATAGGCAGCGCCATAGACCCCGGCCAGCGTTTTCACCTCGGCGCGGTGACGGCCGAATTCTTCTTCCATTGCCATGCTGATCTCTCCTACGGATGCGCGGGCACGTGCAGCCTCGACGGCGGCGGCCAAAAGGTTTCCGCCCTGCTGGGCGGTGTTCGTCAACGCGTCCAATGCCTGTTGGCACGCGGCCTCATCGCGGGTTGCACGGATACGTTCCAGACGTGCCACCTGAGCCTCGCGCACGGCGACATTATCGACATCCAGAATGTCGATCGGGTCTTCCTGTTCCTTGCGGTATTTGTTGACGCCAACGATCACCTCTTCGCCCCGGTCGATCATCGCCTGACGCCGCGCGGCGCTTTCTTCGATCCGCAGCTTGGGCATTCCGCTGGCCACGGCCTTGGTCATGCCGCCCATCTCCTCGACCTCTTCCATCAGGGCCCAGGCTTTTTCGACCAGCTCATTGGTCAGACTTTCGATATAGTACGAACCAGCCAGTGGATCGACGACATCGGTCACGCCGGTTTCTTCCTGCAGCACCAACTGCGTGTTCCGCGCGATGCGGGCCGAGAAATCGGTGGGAAGGGCAATTGCCTCGTCCAGCGCGTTGGTGTGCAGCGATTGAGTACCGCCTAAAACTGCACTCATGGCCTCATAGGCGGTGCGGATCACGTTGTTATAGGGGTCCTGCTCCTGCAACGACACGCCGGATGTCTGGCAATGTGTGCGTAGCATTTTTGAGCGTTCGGATTTCGCCCCGAACTCGGTCATTACACGATGCCACAGCGTGCGTGCAGCACGTAGTTTGGCGATCTCCATGAAGAAGTTCATGCCGATGGCAAAGAAAAACGACAGACGGCCCGCGAACTTGTCGACATCCATGCCTGATTGCGTCGCGGCACGCACATATTCGCGGCCATCCGCCAGCGTATAGGCCAGTTCCTGCACCAGGTTCGCCCCGGCCTCTTGCATATGATAGCCCGAGATCGAGATCGAGTTGAACTTGGGCATCTCGTTCGACGTGTATTCGATGATGTCCGAAATGATCTTCATCGACGGCTCGGGCGGATAAATATAGGTGTTTCGCACCATGAACTCTTTAAGAATGTCGTTCTGAATGGTGCCGGACAGCACGGATTTATCGTGCCCCTGTTCCTCACCCGCGACAATGAAACTGGCCAGGATCGGGATCACCGCGCCGTTCATCGTCATCGAGACCGAGACCTTGTCCAGCGGGATACCGTCGAACAGAATCTTCATGTCTTCAACGCTGTCGATGGCGACGCCGGCCTTACCCACATCGCCCACGACCCGCGGGTGATCGCTGTCATAGCCCCGGTGCGTTGCCAAATCGAAGGCCACAGAAACCCCCTGCTGCCCGGCCGCCAGATTGCGGCGGTAGAACGCATTCGATTCCTCGGCGGTCGAGAACCCGGCATACTGACGGATCGTCCACGGCCGCCCCGCATACATGGTTGCCTTAACGCCGCGCGTGAACGGGCCAAAACCGGGCAGCGAGCCCATATGCGGCAGGTCAGCGGTGTCTTCCTGCGTATAGAGCGGTTTAACGTCGATGCCTTCCAGCGTCTCTTTGGTCAGGTCATCCAGCGGGCGACCACGCAGCTCTTTTTCGGCCAGCGCCTGCCAGTCTTTCTTATCGGTCATGGCAATATCCTTTTCTCGTTTCGGGGCGCGCCCGGCCTTTGCCTGCGCGCTGTTGTCTGTGAAAGGGCGGATTTGCGGTCTGCAAAACGCAAGAATTTGAACGCCTTGTTTAAATCACCGGTCGCATTCATGCAGACAGGGGCTATATTCATTCCAGCAGGAGGCCCCATGACACGAACGCTTGCCTTTGTTTTTTCGACGCTATTCCCGTTGGCGGCTTTGGCGGCCGACGGATCGGCACCCTCCGATGATGATTTCGTTCGCCCGGCAGGCGATAGCGACCTCAGCGAGTTTCTATGGATCAACCGACCCATCATCGTCTTTGCAGACACACCTGCCGACCCCCGGTTCCAACAGCAGATTGACTTGTTGCTAGACGGTGAAGAGGAGATGCGGGATCGGGACGTGGTGGTCCTGACCGACACCGATCCGTCGGCGCGGTCTCCGATCCGGTCAAAGCTGCGCCCGCGCGGGTTCCAGATGGTGTTCGTTGACAAGGACGGCGTGGTCAAACTGCGTAAACCCAGCCCGTGGAGTGTGCGCGAGATTGGACGGTCCATCGACAAGACCCCCCTGCGCGAACGCGAAATTCGCGAGCGGCGGGATGCGGCGAAACCGTAATTGAAATATTCACCAATAGATACTATGTTGAAGGCATAGAAGGTGAGGATAAGATCATGCTTTATAGCAGTGACCAACCAGAGAAATCTCCGGAAAAGCCGATCAGCGGCGACATCTGATCGCCTGCAGGGCCCTATTTCGCACAATAGGATCAAGGGTTTACATCCTCATTCTCACCAGAACGATTAATTCCCTCGGGATTTTCGTGCTCCATCTCGACATTGATGGCAACCAACGCGCGCAAGCCCCAGCGTAGCGTGCTAATTCTGCGGTTCGTCAATTGTTTATGAAACGCGACACGGCGTTTGCGAGATAAGTTCTGCGTCTGCTCATTCCGAGAATCCTCGACCATGCGTCGCAAATCGGTGTATTCGGCATAAAAGCGGACGACACTTGCAACGGTATCTTCGCCAAGCGCTGGGATAGACGATGAAATCGCCTCAAATACGATGGGTTCGCTTTCCATGGTTGAAAACGGGAAATACTCGATCGGGTTCCCGTTCGCATCCGTGCCGTCACCGCTCAGAATGCGTTTCTGAACCTTCTCCGCATGGGCCGCGATAGGCTGGTTATCCAGTTTATCCACCAATGCGAAAATCTCATTTCTCAACGCAATCAGCGTATCCCTCCGCTGAAGATGGAATTTCTGCGCCTCGGCGTAAGACGAAAACAGAAACGTCACGAACCACCCAAGAACGATAACCGAGCCGGTTACCAAAGCCGGGTAGACCTTGTCCCTTGCAGCGTCCGGTACGTATTCCCAGACGACTATCCCTCCAATCACCCCCAGCAGAAGAAACGGGGGCAAAACCACGAGGATTCGAAGGAAACTGCGACGCAGAAGCGGTGGAATGGCCCAGCTATAAAACCCGAGCAACAGAGCAGACCCGATCAGGATCAGGGTCAAATCGCCGATTTCATGTCTCAGATAGGTCAAAACCACACCGCCAAGCATTGCCGAGGTCAGGAAAGCGAGCACGCAAAAGTCTATCTTGCGATGCCCGCTGAACATCACTCGAATTCCATGATCACATCATCCACAGCCAAACTGTCACCTGCGCCCGCGTTGATCTTGGAGACGGTGCCTTTCTTTTCGGCACGCAGGATGTTTTCCATCTTCATCGCCTCGATCGTGCAAAGCGCCTGACCTTCCTGAACCTCCTGCCCTACTTCGACATCGACCTTCACGACCAGTCCCGGCATCGGGCAGAGCAGCATTTTCGAGGTATCCGGCGGCAGTTTCTCGGGCATCAGCTTGGCAAGTTCGGCCTGACGTGGTCGGCGTACCAGTACTTTCAGGTCCGCGCCACGGTTGCGCACCCGGAACCCGCCTGTAACCTTGCCCACCTTCAAAACAAGCGGGCTGCCATTAACATCCAGCACAGCCAGTTGATCACCCGGTGTCCAGTCCGAGGACACGCGGATGCTTGATCCGTCCTCGAACTTGACCGTCGCGCCTTCTTTGTCGGCATTGACCTGAACCGGCAGTTCATGACCTTCCACTGCTACAACCCAGCGCTTGCCAACCTTGCGTTCGTGGTTGTCCATCCGGCCCGATACGCGTGTACGCCTAATTTCGGCCACACGGTGCATCGCAGCGCAGGAGGCCGCGATCCGGCGCAGATCACCTTCAGGTAAGGTGACACCTTCAAACCCATCCGGATACTCTTCGGCGATGAAGGCTGTCGTCATATCACCGCTGATGAATTTGGGGTGATCCATCACCGCCGACAGGAACGGTAGATTGTGGCCGATGCCCTCGACTTCAAAGCTGTCCAGCGCAACACGCATCGCCTCAATTGCGGCCTCGCGAGTCGGGGCCCAGGTGCACAGTTTGGCGATCATCGGATCGTAATACATGCTGATCTCGCCCCCCTCGTAGACACCGGTGTCGTTGCGCACTGCAGCCCCACCTTCGGGTGCCTCGCCCTGCCACTTGCCATTGATCAGCATCGGGCCGGCGGCAACCTCTTGCGGCGGGCGGTAACGAGTCAGCCGGCCAATCGAAGGCAAGAAGTTGCGATATGGGTCTTCCGCATACAGACGGTTTTCAATGGCCCAACCGGTCAGCGTCACGTCGTCCTGCGTGATCGACAAGGGCTCACCATTGGCCACGCGGATCATCTGCTCAACCAGATCGACGCCAGTGATCAACTCGGTGACCGGGTGTTCCACCTGCAGGCGGGTGTTCATTTCGAGGAAGTAGAAGTTCTTCTGACCGTCGACGATAAACTCCACCGTGCCCGCGCTGGAATAGCCCACGGCCTTTGCCAAGGCGACGGCCTGTTCCCCCATTGCCTTGCGCGTCGCTTCATCCAGGAAGGGCGACGGCGCTTCCTCTACCACTTTCTGGTTCCGACGCTGGATCGAGCATTCGCGCTCACCCAGATAGATGCCGTTGCCGTGGCTGTCGCACAGAACCTGAATCTCGATATGGCGCGGCTGTGTCACAAATTTCTCGATGAAAATCCGGTCATCGCCAAACGAGTTCGCCGCCTCGTTCTTGGAAGACTGGAAACCTTCACGCGCCTCCTCGTCATTCCAGGCAATCCGCATGCCTTTACCGCCACCACCGGCGCTGGCCTTAATCATCACGGGATAACCGATCTGGTTCGAAATCTTGACCGCCTCTTCCGCGTCCTCAATCAGGCCCATATAGCCGGGTACGGTTGAAACACCCGCCTCCTGAGCGATCTTTTTTGAGGTGATCTTGTCCCCCATCGCCTCAATCGCGCCTTTCGGCGGGCCAACAAAGGCGACGCCTTCTGCCTCAAGCGCCTCGGCAAACTTGGCGTTTTCAGACAGGAAGCCATAACCGGGATGAACCGCCTGCGCGCCGCTTTGGCGGATCGCGTCCATGACCTTATCAATCACGATGTAAGACTGGTTCGCAGGCGGCGGGCCAATATGCACCGCCTCATCCGCCATCGAGACATGCAGCGCGTTCCTGTCCGCGTCCGAGTAAATGGCAACGGTGCCGATACCCATCTTACGGGCGGTCTTGATGACCCGGCAGGCGATTTCGCCCCGGTTGGCGATCAGGATCTTATTGAACATACGATGTCCTTTGATTTGGTGTGCTGGAAACGCAAAACGCCGCCGCAGGGAATGATCCCCGCAACGGCGTATCACGCGATGACGGATGGGACGAAGCACGCCCCAAGGAATTAGCGTTAGTTACAGTTGTTTTGTGTTTTGCAGTAAAGGACGTTGCCCGCCGCACCAACGGCCGCGCCAAACAGCGGGTC
Organism: Ruegeria sp. YTSA168; assembly: GCF_059610045.1. NCBI lineage: Bacteria > Pseudomonadati > Pseudomonadota > Alphaproteobacteria > Rhodobacterales > Roseobacteraceae > Ruegeria > Ruegeria sp. YTSA168. Next base: position 107,701 of record NZ_JBXWMW010000009.1, on the reverse strand, counting down.
CGCGCTGAGGACGGCCGCCCCGACCGCGCCTGCGCCACCACCCAGCAATGCCTGTTCGCCGGTCGTGTCGCCACAGGCCGACAGGCCCGCGCAGGTTGCTGCAACCAGAATGAAACGTGAGATTTGCATGTTGTCTGCCCTCTTGCTCGATTTGATATCCTTGAGGTCAGATGCTGGGTTTGGGCCCTGTTATTCAATATCAAACACAGCAAATCCACATTTTGCGCAGATTTATGCCGCTTGTTACCTGCAGGATGCACAAAGAAAAACGCGGACAGGACATTGTGGGAAACACAAGCCTGCCCGCGGAAGGAAGGGGTACGGAATAGTAGGTGCATGTGCGGCGCAGGCAAAGTAGAGCCGCACGGCCCGATCAGCTTGCACTCCACAATGCATGCGGCAAACAAAGTATTGTTTCCGGCGTAGATTCCGGCTGGAATCTGCCCATACGGCGTATTTCCGCGCAAAATTGCGCCGATCTCTTTTTCCGGCGTTCCGGGCATGCAGCAAATAGCATCTGTCACAATATCGTTACATTCCCCGATCCAAACCGATCTTTTTGCGGACGCAGCATCACATGTTGATGCGATCACTCTGCGTGAAAACATGTTCACATTCATGCGCTTGGCAGAGCCGCTCACCCTGCCGTGAATTGATTGGCCCCAAGACGCACATTCCCTTGAGAAATTTAGGCTTTTTCGTCCCAATCTCGTGATTTCCGAAGCTGTCAATCGCGTGGAACGCTGCGATTGCATTTTTGCACACAAGGAAACACCCACATGACCATAATACGGAAAAAGGCAATCCTGCTCGCTGCCTCTGCTCTCTGTGCAACCGGTACGATTGTTTTGGCTGAGGATGCCCAAACGCAGGCCGAACTGGACGCGCTGCGCGCCAGGGTAGAAGCGCTTGAGGCCAATCGCGCGGGACCTGCCAATGGCGATTTCAGAATCGGAAACACCACTCTGGATGTCTACGGCTATGTCAAAGCCGATTTCTTCTACGATTTCGAATTCGATCAGGGGGATACGGCATTTGTAAACGATATTGGAGAGCCGTCGGCTGCAACCGACGGAACCTTTGGTGCGACAGTCCGTCAGTCGCGGATCGGATTGCGCACAAGTACCCCAAGCGGCATCGGTGAAATCGGCGGACAGTTGGAACTGGACCTTTTCGCCTCGAACGGTACCGCTGAACTGCGCCTGCGTCATGCCAATATCACCATTGGTGACAACTGGTTGATCGGCCAGACCTGGACGAACTTCATGCCGCTGGATACCTATCCGACCTCGGTTGAGTTCAACGGCCCCGTTGGTATCGCCTTTGCCCGTGTGCCGCAGGTTCGTTACACTGCCAATCTGGGCACGAACACCGTGTTCAGCACCTCGATCGAAGAAAATGTCGGCGGATCGAACTCGGATGATCCGGTTCTTACGGCTGCAGCCGAGTATAACAACGGCACATATATAGCGCGTGCCGCGGCGCTCTATGGCAACGCACAAACAAGCGACGGTACGACCGAGGCCGATCAGTGGGGCGTGACCCTGTCTGGCTCGATCCGGCCTTGGGCGGGCGGCCTGTTTCAGGTCAACTATGTCCACGGTCAGGCACTTGGCCCATACCTGATTGGCCTGGGCGATGCGATTGTCGGGGGTGAAGCCAACGATGTCGATGGCTACACGGTCGAATTCCGCCAGGACCTGAGTGACAAGTGGAACGTCGGCATCGCCTACGGACGCGAGGAATATGATCTGGCCACGTCGACCGGAACGCTGGCGTTCACCGAGTTGGAGACCATCCATGTCAACGCCTTCTACAAGGCGACCGACAATCTGACGCTGAGCGCCGAATACATCTATGGCGAGCGGAACGACGTGAATTCCGGTCAGAACTTCGACGGCAATCGGATTCAGCTTGCCGCCCAGTTGAACTTCTGATGCGCCTATCGGACCCAGCCCGACACTGGGCGGGGTCTCTCTTGCTAAAGGCGGCATGAAGTTCAACATGATCAACCCGCGCCGAACAAATCGGGAAACGACGCGCGCGCGGCGTCCAGATCAATTACCAGCAATGCATCATAGCTTTCCGGGTCGAACGGATCTTCTGCCGGAATGACTTCGCGCCCAAACAGCCAACTCAGCCGACCCGCATCCAGATTGCCGCGCTCAAACGGCTGATCGCCAAAAGCCTGCCATAGCGCCTCTAGAAACCCCGCATCGGCCCTGCGGTCGGCGGGTTTGCGATCCCGAAACCGTTCACGGCGGGTGATCGGGGTTACACCTTTTGGGTTGGCCCGGCGAATGGTGAACTGAAAATCGGTACCAGCCAGACGCCCGGGAAATCCGCGATGTTTCAGCATGTCGGCACCTCTGACATGACGTCGTGTTTGAAACCGGGAAATTCACATCCGTTTCGGGATGAGGTCATAGTGCGCACCTCCAAAGCCGCATCATTGGTCTGAGACGCTGTGAGCGCATGAAATTCGGTGATCATGGTCAAAGCCCCTCCCAGATACACCCGGACGGTTCCAACCGATAGGCTTCAAAGAACTGTGTGGCATCCGGCGCACTGTCGCCGAATTCGATAGGCCGGTCCGCCAGCGAGATGATCACAAGCGCCGGGTCCAATTCATGCTGGGCGACATAAGCAATGGCCAGGGTCTGGCACAAATGCGTCATGTCTTTTGAGGCCACATCATAGCCGATCCGACCCACGGTTGCTCCGATCTTTGGGGCAATGAACCGAAACCGAACCCAAAGCTCACCCGGATTATTGTCCAACAGAACATTGTTCAGATGCACGGGCTGGCCAGATGGAACAGGCAGCGGAATGTCCGATTGTGGGAAAGCCGGGGTCGCAAACAGGCTGGCCAGCAAAACTTTGGCGCGGCCCCGGACCCGCCAACGGCAAGCTCCTCCTTCCGGGGTCGCGCGCGCAGTGCTTGTGGCCTGCGCAGTTCTATGATTGCTGGGGAGGATCATTCAACTATTTAGCAGATTTTGTCAAACCTGCCTTATTTGGCGGCAGATTCTAAACCATCCTTATGTTCAGCGTGGTCCAAGGCGCAGGGCGGGTTCTCCGCCCTGAGTACCTTACAACGGGATATTGTCGTGTTTTTTCCAGGGGTTCTTCAGCTGCTTGCCCCGCAAGCTGGCAAAAGCACGCGAGACACGGCGGCGGGTTGAATGGGGCATGATCACCTCATCCACAAAGCCACGTTCAGCCGCCACAAATGGATTCGCAAAGCGATCTTCATAGTCGGCCACGTGTTGCGCAGTTTTCTCGGCATCTTTCAGATCAGCACGGTGGATGATCTCGGTCGCGCCTTTCGCACCCATCACCGCGATCTCGGCCGTGGGCCAGGCATAGTTGAAATCGCCGCGCAGATGCTTGGACGCCATAACAACATAAGCACCGCCATAGGCCTTGCGGGTGATAACCGTGACCTTCGGCACGGTCGCTTCGCCATAGGCATACAGCAGCTTGGCACCATGCTTGATCACACCGCTATATTCCTGCTGCGTTCCCGGCAGGAAGCCCGGCACGTCAACCAGCGTCAGGATCGGGATCTCGAAACAGTCACAGAAGCGAACGAACCGCGCCGCTTTGCGCGAACTATCGATGTCCAAACACCCTGCCAGAACCATCGGCTGGTTCGCCACAACGCCAACTGTCTGCCCTTCAAGCCGGATGAAACCGGTGATGATGTTCTTGGCAAAGTCTTCCTGGATCTCGTAGAAATCGCCTTCGTCTGCGATCTTCGTGATCAGTTCCTTCATGTCATACGGCGTGTTCGGATTGTCCGGCACCAGCGTATCCAGGGATTTCTCCACGCGATCCGGATCATCAAAGAACGGACGGACCGGAGGTTTCTCGCGGTTATTCAGCGGCAGGAAGTCGACAAGGCGGCGCACCTCGGCCAGTGCTTCGACATCGTTTTCGAACGCGCCATCCGCAACGGATGATTTTTTGGTGTGGGTCGACGCACCGCCAAGCTCTTCGGCCGTAACCACTTCGTTTGTAACGGTCTTGACCACGTCGGGACCGGTCACGAACATATAGGACGAGTCCTTGACCATGAAGATAAAGTCCGTCATCGCCGGGCTGTACACCGCGCCACCCGCGCAGGGGCCCATGATCACGCTGATCTGCGGCACCACGCCCGAGGCGGTGATGTTGCGCTGGAACACCTCGGCATATCCCGCAAGTGACGCCACACCTTCTTGGATACGCGCCCCGCCCGAGTCGTTGATCCCGATGATAGGCGCTCCGTTCTGAACCGCCATATCCATGACCTTGCAGATCTTCTGCGCATGTGTTTCCGAAAGCGAGCCGCCAAAGACCGTGAAATCCTGGCTGAAGACATAGACCATACGTCCATTGATCGTGCCCCATCCGGTCACCACACCATCCCCGGCAGGTTGTTGTTTTTCCATGCCGAAATCGGTGCAGCGATGACTGACAAACATGTCAAATTCTTCAAAACTGCCTTCGTCCAACAGCAGCTCGATCCGCTCGCGCGCGGTTAGTTTGCCGCGACCGTGCTGGGCATCAATTCGCTTTTGCCCGCCGCCCAAACGCGCCGCCTCACGACGATTTTCAAGCTCGGAAAGGATGTCTTTCATGGCGCATATCCCCTATAAAATTTAAGCGGACACTACCCGCTGCCAAGCGTCGGCTAAAGGTCTTTCCCGCAAATTTGCAAATATTTGAAAACCATATTTTGATAAATTGTAAAATTGCTAATTTTCCAGACTAACCCAATACTGATCTGGCATTCCCGAAAACCGCTACTATACATGTGAACTATGCAGTTCAGATCGACTGCGGTTCGCCGCACACCACCTACAATCAGCACCCTTGTTTTGCTGTCCGGCCTTGCGGCACTGAGCATGAATTTGTTTTTGCCTAGCCTACCCAACATGGCGCTGTATTTCGCAACGGACTACAAGGTCATGCAATTGTCGATTGCGCTGTATCTGCTGGTCAATGCGGTGCTGCAGATTCTGATCGGCCCCATCGCGGACAAAGCCGGGCGCAGGCCGGTGCTGCTGTGGGGGTTGTCGCTGTTTCTGCTGGCAACGCTAGGATGCATCTACGCCCCCACCGCCGAAGTTTTTCTGATCTTCCGCATGTGCCAGGCGGCGATCGTTGTCGGTATGGTTCTTAGCCGCGCGGCGGTCCGGGACATGTATGACCAGGATCAAGCCGCATCCATGATTGGCTATGTCACCATGGGGATGGCAGTGGTCCCGATGATTGGCCCCGCGATCGGCGGCATCCTAGAAGAAAGTTTTGGCTGGAAAGCCAATTTCTGGCTGCCATTCGCGCTAGGCGCGCTGGTACTCGTCCTAACCTATTGGGACTTCGGTGAAACCTCTGCAAAAAGCGGCAAAACCCTGATCCAGCAGTTCAGGGAATATCCCGAACTTCTGAAATCCCCACGCTTTTGGGGCTATTCACTGTCATCTGCCTTCTCGTCCGGCGCGTTCTTCGCCTATCTGGGCGGCGCACCCTTCATTGGAACCGAGCTATTCGGGCTCAGCGCAGCCGAGGTCGGGTTCTACTTTGGCGCGCCAGCCGTCGGATATTTTCTCGGAAACTTCCTGAGCGGGCGCTATTCCACACGCTTTGGGATCAACCGTATGGTTCTTTGGGGTAGCGTCCTAAACGCCGCAGGCGTGGCGATCTCGGCTGCGCTGTTCCTGATCGGGGCAGGCGGTGCGCTCAGCTTTTTCGGTTTCATGACCTTTGTGGGCATCGGCAATGGCATGACCATCCCCAACGCGACATCCGGTGCGCTATCGGTCCGCCCGCATCTGGCCGCCACCGCAGCAGGCCTAAGCGGGGCCATAATGTTGGGCGGCGGCGCAGGGCTCAGCGCATTGGCCGGAGCCCTACTGACAGTCGAGACCGGCGCCATGCCACTGCTCTGGCTGATGCTGACCACTGCAGTTCTGGCAATTGGTTCGATCCACTCTGTGATCCGGCGCGAACGGCAATTGGGCCTGTAAGCCCGCTTGCCTTCCAGAGTTTGCAAAGTTAGCCTCCTCAATAGGTAAACTTGCAAAGGCACGCCATGGCCACCCAAAAACTCTACGCGGGCGCAAAACTGCGCGAGATGCGCACCCGTTTATCCCTCACTCAAAAAGAATTTGCCGCAAAGCTTGGCGTTTCGCTGCCTTACCTCAATCAGATGGAGAACAACAACCGTCCGATCTCGACCACGGTCGTACTGGCATTGGCGCAGGAGTTCGGAATGGATGTCACCGAGCTCAGCACAGGTGACAGCGAACGTCTGGTCTCTGATATGCGCGAAGCGCTCGCCGATCCGGTTTTTGCGGATACCATTCCACCCTTGGCCGATTTGCGATTGACCGCATCGAACGCCCCCGCCCTGGCGCGCGCCTTTATTGAACTTCACCGCACCTACCGCCAAACCCATGAACGCCTCGCCTCATTGGATGAGGCATTGGGACGCGAAGATTCACGCACACAAGCCAGCCCTTGGGAGGAGGTGCGAGACTTCTTTCACTATTGCGATAACTACATCGATGCCGTCGACCGCGCCGCCGAACTGTTTGCAAATCGGGCCGAAACGCCGGGGGGCATCCGTGAGGCCGCACTGAACGGTCTGGCCGAACGTGGCATTCAAGTTGTGTTCTCAGACATCGAAACCCTGCGCGCCTATGATTCTGAAAGCAAAACTTTGCGCCTGTCATCCCGCGCGGCGCCGCAAACTCAGGTCTTCCAGTTGTTGCTGCAGGTCGCCCTTATCAGCCAGGACAAACTGTTGGAAGCCACACTGGACTTCGCCAAGTTCCAGAGCGATGAGGCGCGATCCATCGCCAAGATCGGATTGGCCAACTACTTCGCCGGTGCGTCGCTGATGCCCTACGCCAGTTTTTTGGCTGCGGCACAGGAAACCCGCCATGATCTAGAGTTGCTCAGTACCCGTTTCGGCGCATCAATCGAACAGATCGCGCACCGCCTCTCCACGCTGCAACGACCGGGTGCCAAGGGCATCCCGTTCTTCTTCGTCCGCGTCGATCAAGCCGGAACCATCACCAAACGCCATTCCGCAACACGGTTGCAATTCGCCCGGTTCGGAGGCGCCTGCCCGCTTTGGAACGTGCACCGCGCATTCGAAACACCCGGGCACTTCCTGCTGCAACTTGCGGAAACACCGGACGGGGTCAAATACATCTCGCTGGCACGCGATATCTCGAAATCAGGCGGTTCCTACGGCGCGCCCGTCCGCCGCTATGCCATCGCCCTAGGATGCGAGGTACGCCACGCACAAGCCCTTGTCTATGCGGACAATCTCGACATCAACAACGCCAGCGCCTACGAACCTATCGGTATTTCCTGCCGGATTTGCGAACGGCAAACCTGCCACCAACGTTCGGTCCCTCCGTTGGAACGCCGCCTGAGCATCGACACCCATACGCGCGGCACCCTGCCCTACAAAGTGACCTGATCTTCACCTGGCTGTAAATATCTCGGGGGAGTCGCGGCCTGCCGTGACGGGGGCAGAGCCCCCGCTCAAACCCTCAGGTCTTCGACAGCATCCCCCAGATTTCATCTTTCAGCGCCGCGCGTTTCTTGCGCATCTCACCTTCGGCCAGTTCTTCCACGGGTTCGATATTTGTCTCGGCCCGGTGCACCTGCCGGTTGATTTCATGATATTCATCGGCCAGTCGCGCAAAATGCGCGTCCGATTGCTTGAGCTGGCTCATCAGTTCGACCTTGTCCGGAAACTCTTCGGCCAGTTCGTGCGGGGTGTGAGACATGCTGTTCGCTCCTAAAACATGATTGTGTGAGGTCTGTCTAGCAACCCACAACCGCCGCTACTTTGACGCGGATCAAACTAGTCAGGTTCATCCCACCAAACCCAAGCGCAAGACTATTCGCCGCGTGGGAAACGCTGTTTTTCTTCAACATCATTCAGATCCATGTGATTGCGCATATAGCGTTCCGAGGCTTTTTGCAGTGGCTGATAATCCCAAGGGTAATAGCCGCCCTGCCGCAACGCCTCATAAACCACCCAACGGCGCGCCTGACTGGCCCGCACATCTGCATCGAACTGATCCAGATCCCACCGCGCCTGCGATTTCACGCGCAGGCTTTCCAGCGTGCCCGCATGGTCTGGATTATCGGCCAGATTGGTCAGTTCCTGCGGGTCCTTCTCAATATCAAACAGCTGATCAGGATCAAGGGCACACCGGTTATACTTCCACTTGCCATATCGAAGGGACACAAGCGGCGCATAAGACGCTTCGGCCGCGTATTCCATCGCCACGGGCGCCGTCCGTTCAGCCCCTTTTGCCAATGGGCATAGGTCCTCACCATCCGTCCACGGGGCGATCTCGGCCATATCAACACCCGCTAGTGCGCCGAGAGTCGGGGTCACGTCAATTGTGGACACAGGCGTTTCGATCAGGCCCGCAGGCAAATCAGGGGCGGAGATCATCAATGGCACACGCGACGAGCCCTCAAAGAACGTCATCTTGAACCACAACCCGCGTTCACCCAGCATGTCGCCGTGATCCGAGACAAACAGAATGATTGCCTCCTGCCGGGTGGTTTCAAGCACCTCAAAGATCTCACCAATCTTGTCGTCCAGATACGAGATATTGGCAAAATAGGCCCGGCGGGATTTGCGTATGTCGTCTTCGGAGATATCAAAGCTGCGCCAGTCATTGGCATCGAAAATCCGTTGCGAATGCGGGTCCTGGTTGTCATAGCCAAGGTCCGCGACATCAGGCAACAGATGCTCGCAATCCTCATACAGGTCCCAATACTTGCGGCGTGCAACATAAGGGTCGTGTGGATGCGTAAAGCTGACGGTCAGGCACCACGGGCGGTCATCCTGACCCCGGGCCAGATCGTAAATCTTGGTCTTGGCGTGGTAAGCGACTTCGTCATCATATTCCATCTGGTTGGAAATCTCGGCCACACCGGCGCCGGTGACTGAACCCATATTGTGATACCACCAATCAATCCGCTCACCGGGTTTGCGATAGTCCGGGGTCCAACCGAAATCGGCGGGATAAATGTCGGTTGTCAGCCGGTCTTCAAACCCGTGCAGTTGATCCGGTCCGACAAAGTGCATTTTACCGGACAGGCAGGTGTAGTATCCGGCACGGCGCAGATGATGCGCATAGGTCGGGATATCGCTGCGAAACTCGGCTGCGTTGTCATAAACTCCGGTACGCGAGGGCAATTGACCCGACATAAAACTCGCCCGGCCCGGCGCGCATAGGGGCGACGCGGTATAGGCATTTGCAAAGCGCGTCGAGCGCGCTGCCAGCTTCTTCAGATTGGGCGCATGCAGCCAGTCTGCGGGGCCATCGGGAAAGAGGGTTCCATTCAGCTGATCCACCATAAGGATCAGAATATTCGGCTTGGTCATTTGTCGGGTCCCAATCAAAAAGTAACGGCCAAAGAGTTGGCTTTCAGGACCTCGCACGATGGCCGATGATCTCATCGCACGGGAAAGATCCTCACCCTGCTCTGGCGCAGCCTGCAAACGCTAGGGCGCAGACGTTGACTCGTCAATCAACAAACATTCCGCGATACAAAATCACAGCTTTGTCGCGATGGTGGGTGGTGTCAGTGCGCGCCGGTTCAGCACGGCCTCGCGCCAGGAAATAAAGCTGACCGCCGCCAGGATCAGTGTACCACCAGCCACCACCCAGATATCAATGGGCTCGTTGAAGACCAGCGCCCCCAACACGGTGGCCCAGATCAATTGCAGGAAGGTGACCGGCTGCGTAACCGCCACCGGTGCGGCCTGCAATGCCAGCGTCATGAAATAATGCCCGGCTGTAGCGAAGCTGGCCACAAGGAAAAGGACACCAATATCGCGCAGGCTGGGTGGGCTCCAGACCGCGATGGCGAACGGTATCAACACAAGTGTGACCCAGATCGACAGATGTGCCACAACGACCGAAGGTGGGATATCGCGCACCAGCAGCTTGGCAAGCAGATAAGACCCACCGAGGGTCAGCGCGGTGCCAAGCATGGCAACATGACCAGGCGACACGTCTCGGAACCCCGGTCGCAAGATGATCAGAACCCCGATAAGCGCGACCAGAATGGCGGCAATCCGGCGAAAGGCCAGCTTCTCACCCAGAAACAACGCCGCGCCCAGCGTGACATAAACCGGGGTCATGTAGTTCATCGCCGTCACCTCGGCCAATGGGATCTGCGTCATCGCGTAGAACCACAGCATGACCGCGCCGCCATGGATCACGCCGCGCAGTCCAAACAACGCAAGATCACGCTTGCTGAGATGGGTCGCCAGGATCGACTTCAATGCAGGCAGCAGGAAAACAAGGCCCAGAACATAGCGCAGGAATGCCGCCTGTATCGGGTCCATGGTCGTGCCCAAAGACTTGACCAGAGCTGTCATGACAACAAAGCTCAACCCGGCGGCAAACATCCAGAACATGCCAGCGATCGGGCGCGAGGAAACAGCTTGGGAATTCATGCGCTAGGTTGAACACCGAAACATCAGGACGGGCAACCCTTCACATGATAACAAGTTTCAAAGCAATACCCAGCATGACGATGCCAATGATCACATCCAACACCTGCCAGGCCCTTGGCCGCGCGAAGAACGGTGACAAGATCCTAGCCCCGTAGCCAAGAGTGAAGAAGAACACGAAACTGGCCAACATCGCGCCAATCGCAAAGCTCAGCCGGTCCTCATATTGCGCCGAGATTGAACCGATCAGAACAACCGTGTCCAAATAGACATGCGGGTTCAACCAGGTGAAGGCCATAACGGTCAGCATGGCCGCCCGCAGGCTGGTTGCATCGCCGTTCCCAGCCTTGAGGGCCGCGCCCCCCTTCCACGCTGAAATGAAGCTGTGAAAAGCGTACCAGATCAGGAAAGCGGCACCACCATACCGCATCACAGTTTCAAACCACGGCAAGGCCTGCGCCAATGTTCCAAATCCCGCAACCCCGGCGGCAATCAGGATCGCGTCAGACAGCCCACAGGTCAGACACAGCGCAAATACATGTTCGCGGCACAACCCCTGTCGCAGGATAAAGGCGTTTTGGGCCCCGATGGCTAGGATCAGGCTGAAGCTAAGCGCAAAACCGGCGATAAAGGTTGTGAACATGATGCCTCCTACTGTTCGAGGCGTTGACTATCGTCATCCACATGAACTACCAAATTAATGATGATAAACTCAATTAAGTTTGGCTAATGCTTCTCGACCCTCATCACCTGTCAGCGCTGTCCGCAATTTTGCGCCACGGCAGTTTTGATGCGGCCGCAAGTACATTGGCTGTCACGCCTTCTGCAGTCTCTCAGCGGATCAAAGCGCTGGAGGATCGCGTCGGCGCGACCTTGATCAATCGCGGAAGCCCCTGCACCGCAACACCCGCCGGTTTGCGCATTGCGCAATATGCAGAAGATATCGGTTTGCTCGAAGCGCAGCTCTCGCGTGAGCTATCGCTAGATCAAACCGACGAAACCGCCCGCGTGCGTGTGGCCATTCCGGCGGATATACTGGCGACCCTGTTTATTGACGTTATGGCCACTGCATCCGGCCTGTTGTTTGATCTGGTTATTGATGATCAGGACCATTCGGCTGAATGGCTGCGCCGGGGCGAAGTCAGTGCGGCGATCACCGTGGATGGTCAACCGGTGACGGGCTGTGATGCAACTGAACTTGGAACCCTGAGGTATTTGCCAACGGCCAGCCCGGATTTCATGCGGCGTTGGTTTTTGGAAGGTATAAACAAATCCACCCTCAGCGCCGCCCCCTGCCTTGTTTTCAACCGCAAAGACGGCCTGCAAAAGACGTGGTTTGAGGCTCAGGCGGGTGGTCGCATCACACCTCCAACGCATTTTCTACCATCCTCTCACGGCTTCGTTGACGCCGCCATTGCAGGGGTCGGGTGGGGGATGAACCCGGAACCGTTGGTGCGCAAGCCCATAACCGAAGGGACGTTGCAGCCCCTCATCCCCGGCGCACATCTGGATGTTGCATTGACCTGGCAAGTCGGTCGCGTCCTGTCCCCAGCCCTGGCCCCGCTAACCAAAGCGGTCAAAGCGGCTGCCGCCAAAGTCTTGATCCCCGGCGCGCGCAAGCGGATAAGAGGCAAACCTTCGGAGTAACCTTATGTTTTCACGCGACGCCCTCAGCTATGATCCGATCCCCCTGCCCGACCGGTGCGAGATCAGCGACGATCAGATGCAGCAGGCTGCACTGGCCTTCCACGACAAGATGCGGCAGCGCCATACGGTGCGCGATTTCTCGGCCCGCCCAGTCGAGAAAGCGGTGATCGAAACCTGCCTGCGCACGGCTGGCACGGCCCCATCGGGCGCCAATCATCAGCCGTGGCATTTTGCAGCCATTACAGATGCCGCGCTGAAACAGCAAATCCGCGAAGAGGCCGAAGAAGAGGAACGCCGGTTCTATGAGGGTGGTGCCGGGGACGAATGGATCAAGGCACTGGAACCAATTGGCACCAACGCGGTGAAGGATCACCTGACCATTGCCCCCTGGCTGATCGTAGTTTTCGCCCAGCGCTGGGGCGAGTTCGAGGACGGCACGCGCTACAAGAACTACTACGTCCCCGAAAGCGTGAATATCGCCACCGGGTTCCTGCTAGCGGCGCTGCATCACGCCGGTTTGTCAACGCTGACACACACACCCAATCCGATGAAGTTTCTGAACGCAGCCCTAAAGAGGCCAGCCTCTGAAAAACCCACAATGATCATCGCGGTTGGACACCCTTCAGAAACTGCAACAGTTCCAGCCGTTGCCAAGCTGAAGAAACCTTTGGACGAAATCGCGTCGTTCTTCTGATGCCAAACGAAAAACCCGGCCTAACGGCCGGGTTCGTAAGTTCGAAGAAAGGCGGGCCTCAAAGCTGCGCCATGACCTCGTCAGTGGCTTCGAAGTTGGTTGTAACGCGCTGAACGTCGTCGTCGTCTTCAAGCGCATCAACCAGTTTCATCAGCTTTTGCATATCCTCTAGGTCCAACTCGGTTGTGGTGGTGGGCTTCCAGATCAGCTTGGTCGATTCCGACTCGCCCAGCGCCCCTTCCAGAGCGTTTGAGACATCGTTAAGATCGGTATCCGCGCACCAGATGATATGCCCGTCTTCCGAACTTTCGACATCTTCGGCACCTGCTTCAATCGCGGCTTCGAAAATCGTGTCCGCATCACCCGCATCTGCCGGGTAAATGACCTCACCTTTGCGATCGAACATGAACCCGACCGAGCCGGTCTCGCCCAGATTGCCGCCGTTCTTCGAGAACGTGGAACGAACGGTCGAAGCCGTCCGGTTGCGGTTGTCGGTCATGGTCTCAACGATCACGGCCACACCGTTGGGGCCGTAGCCCTCGTACCGGATTTCTTCGTATTCGTCGCCTTCACCCGCAACCGATTTCTTGATCGCGCGGTCGATCACGTCCTTGGGGACCGAGTTCGACTTGGCCTCTTTCACCGCCAGACGCAGGCGCGGGTTCTTGTCGGGATCAGGATCGCCCATCTTGGCGGCCACGGTGATCTCTTTCGACAGTTTAGAAAACAGTTTGGACCGCGCGGCGTCCTGACGTCCCTTGCGGTGCTGGATGTTGGCCCATTTGGAATGGCCTGCCATGGTGCGTCCTCGTCATTCGTAATTGCGTGTTCGGCGCTCATATAGACGTTTGCGGGGGGCGGGATCAAGGGATCGGCTTGCGAGACGCCCCCATGCAGGTATGGTGGCGGCATGACGACAGAACAAATCATTCTTTTCACACTTTTTGCTGCTGTTTTTGGAATGCTGCTATGGGGCCGGTTCCGCTATGACCTCGTGGCTTTCGCCGCCCTGATGATCGGTGTCGTGCTGGGTGTTGTATCGGTGGACAATGCCTTCGCCGGGTTTGGTCATCCTGCAACGATCATCGTTGCGTTGGTTCTGGTCGTCTCTGCCGGGCTGGTCCGGTCCGGGGCGGTGTTCCTGATCACCCGCACACTGGTTGATGCCTCACGCGGTTTGGGCGCCCATATCGCGCTGATGGGCGGGATCGGCGCGGTTCTGTCAGCCTTCATGAACAACGTCGCCGCGCTGGCCCTGCTGATGCCGGTGGACATTCAGACCGCGCGCAAGGCCGGGCGATCGGTGGGACTGTCGCTGATGCCGCTGAGTTTTGCGACCATTCTGGGTGGCATGGCCACATTGATCGGCACACCGCCGAATATCATCATCGCCTCAATCCGCGCAGAAACGTTAGGCGAGCCCTTCAAGATGTTCGATTTTGCTCCGGTTGGCGGTATTGCCGCCATTGCCGGGCTGGCCTTTGTGTCCCTCATTGGCTGGCGGTTGATCCCGAACCGGAGCCAGCAACAAGAAGCTTCTGAAGCTCTTGCTGAATACATCGCTGAACTGACCCTGCCTCCTGACTCCCCGCATATCGGTAAGCGTGTCAGCGAGCTTTATGAGGATGCCGAGAAATCTGATGTCGCCATCATTGGCCTGATCCGCGACGGCAAACGACGCTATGGCCGATCCTCCCACGCTACGCTGAAAGAAGGCGACGCGCTGGTGCTGGAGGCCCGCCCCGAAGCGTTGGACGAATTTCGCGCTGCCCTGAAGCTGGATTTCTCGGACACCCGGCGACAGGAGGTTCTGACCGCCGAGGGCGAAGGGCTTGAAGTGATCGAGGTCGTCGCCACCGAAAGCGCCCGCATTGCAGGTCGCACCGCTCAGGGGTTGGGGCTGGCGTGGCGGCAGAGTACGGTTCTGATGGGTATCTCACGCCAAGGTCGCCAGATCACCGAGCAGGTCCGCAAGACCGAGGTGGAAGCAGGCGATATCCTCCTGCTGCTCTGCCCCCGCGATAGAGGTGCGGATGTGACCGAATGGCTGGGCTGTTTGCCACTGGCACAACGCGGGTTGAACGTAACCGCAAATGAAAAAGCCTGGCTCGCCATTGGCCTGTTTGCGGCGGCCGTTCTGGCGGCTAGCGTCGGCCTGATCTATCTGCCTATTGCGTTGGGATTGGTTGTCATCGCCTATGTGTTGACCAAGATCATGCCGATCAGCGACATCTACAATCACATCGAATGGCCCGTCGTCGTATTGTTAGGGTCAATGATCCCTTTAGGCAGTGCGTTGGAGACCTCCGGCGGGACTGAACTCATCGCGAACGCCTTGATTCAACTGACTAATGGCTTGCCCGCTTGGGCTATTCTAACGGTGCTGATGGTCGTGACCATGACCCTGTCGGATGTGTTGAACAACACCGCCACAGCCATTGTCGCCGCCCCTGTGGGCATCCAGATGGCACGTACTTTGGAAGTTTCACCCGATCCATTCCTGATGACGGTTGCGGTGGCGGCCTCGGCTGCATTCCTCACCCCCATCGGACACAAAAACAATACACTGGTTCTGGGTCCCGGTGGCTACAGGTTCGGCGACTACTGGCGTATGGGATTGCCGCTGGAGATCCTGATCATCGCGGTCTCGATCCCCTCAATCCTTGTCTTCTGGCCGCTGTGACAGGTAAAGGCCGCTTATGAAACGCTTCCTGATCTTGCAACTCCGCCCCGAGGCAGATGCTTCGGATGCCGAATATGCCTCGATTTTGGACAAAACCGGCCTATCGCCTGCGCAGACGCACCGCATTCGGCTGGATTGCGAGGACCTGCCAGAGGGGCTGAATGTCACAGATTACGCGGGTGTCATCGTCGGCGGAGGCCCCGGCTGCGTCAGTGACGATCCCAACACGAAATCAGCGCTTGACGCAAAGATCGAAGGTGCGGTGATGGAGCTTATGCCTCAGATCACCGCCCATGATCATCCGTTCATGGGCTGCTGCTATGGCTTGGGTGTTCTGGCGGCTCATCTCGGCGGGGATGTCAGCAAGGCCCAGTTTGGGGAACCGGTCGGCCCCTCGGCCTGCCGTCTGACAAACGATGGCGCGACTGACCCGCTGACGGCGGGATTGAAGCCAGAATTCGACGCTTTTGTCGGCCATAAGGAAGCCGTGCAGGCCCTGCCCGACGGATGCGTGCACCTCGTTACCTCAGATCCTTGTCCGTTTCAAATGATCCGCTGGGGCCAGAACGTCTATGCAACGCAGTTTCACCCTGAGGCGGACGCAAAAGACTTTGAACAGCGCATCAATATCTACAAGCATCACGGCTATTTCCCACCTGAAGACGCACAAATCCTGATCGATATCTGCAACGCCGCAGATGTCACCCAGCCCGGTGAAATCCTGCGCCGGTTTGTCCAGCGCTACAAGTGACCTAACGGCGGTATTGCCTGCGGCTTTCAAGCTCGCGTAGGCTGATCCGAAACACCCTGGGAAGGAGTTGTTCTTGGATTTGCTTATTAATGTCGGCCTGCCGATCTCGCTGGCCATCATCATGCTATCGCTGGGTATCGGGCTTGAGATCGCGGATTTCCGACGCGTGCTAAGCCGCAAAATCCCCTTTGCCATCGGTGCGGTCTGTCAGGTGATCCTGCTGCCCATCTCCGCATTCGCAACTGTTACCTTGTTTGGGTTTCCCCCTGAGATCGCGGTTGGCTTTATGTTGCTCAGCTTCTGCCCCGGCGGCGTAACCAGCAACATCCTGACCAAATTGGCCAAGGGCGATGTGGCCTTATCGGTCAGCCTGACCGCGGTAATCAGCATTCTGTCGATCCTAACAGTTCCGGTTCTGGCTGCGTGGTCCATCACCTATTTTATGGGAGAAAACGCGCCCGAAGTGTCGATCACCGGTTTGGCTATTGCCATGTTCCTGATCACAACCCTTCCCGTCGCCATCGGCGTCAGTATTCGTAAGTTTGCAACGGAGTTTGCAAACCGCGTCGAAGGCGGCTTGTCGATGCTCGCCTCCATCCTGTTCGTTCTGATCGTCGTGGCGGCGCTGGCCGGAAACTGGCAAACTTTTGTCAATAATCTGGGCATTATGGGCACGGGCTTGATTTCCTTGAATATCGCGCTTTTGCTGATCGGGCTGGGGATCGCGCGTGCCGCAAACCTGTCATGGGCCGAGTGTAAAAGCATCTCAATCGATACGGGCATCCAGAACTCGACGCTGGGGATCACGCTGGCGGCCCTGATCACCAGTACCGACAGCGGGTTCAGCCCGTTAGCCCTGCCATCTGCCGTCTACGGGATCACGATGTATGCGGTCGTGCTGCCATTTCTCATCTGGTTCCGCAAACGCTGAAAGGACCGCTCATGACCAATACCACCGCAGATGCAATTGTCGTTGGTAGCGGTTTGGCTGGGCTGGCCGCAGCAGCCGAGCTGGGCGACCGCGGCAAAAAGGTGATCATGGTTGATCAGGAACCCGAAAGCTTTCTGGGTGGTCAGGCGTTCTGGAGCCTGGGTGGCCTGTTCATGGTCGACACGCCGGAACAACGCCGGATGGGGATCAAGGACAGCCATGATTTGGCCCTGCGCGACTGGATGGGCAGCGCCCAGTTCGACCGCGACGAAGATACCTGGCCGCGCAAATGGGCCGAAGCCTATGTAGAGTTTGCGGCCGGAGAAATGCGGCCATGGCTGCATGAGATGGGTCTTCGCTGGTTCCCGGTTGTCGGTTGGGCCGAAAGGGGTGGGTCATTCGCCAATGGGCATGGCAACTCGGTCCCACGGTTTCATATCACCTGGGGCACGGG
This sequence comes from Ruegeria sp. YTSA168, assembly GCF_059610045.1. NCBI lineage: Bacteria > Pseudomonadati > Pseudomonadota > Alphaproteobacteria > Rhodobacterales > Roseobacteraceae > Ruegeria > Ruegeria sp. YTSA168. The sequence goes on along the minus strand of NZ_JBXWMW010000009.1, from coordinate 90,049 downwards.
CCCGGGCGTTCTGGAGCATTTCATTCGCCGCGTCAAAGACCATGTCAGCGCAGGTTTGATCGAGCTGAAGTTCCGCCATCAGGTCAGCCACATCATTATGCAAAACGGCACCGCCAAAGGTGTATCGGGTGAGGTTTTGGCCGATGACACCGCCCAGCGCGGCGGCAAGACCAACCGTGAAGAGATTGGGGAATTCGAGTGCTACGCACCGTCGGTGATCGTCACATCCGGCGGGATTGGCGGCAATTTCGAAATGGTCCGCAAGAACTGGCCACAAGATCGCCTGGGCAAGCCACCCACAGACATGGTCGCCGGCGTGCCGTTTCACGTAGATGGCCGCATGATCGCCATCAGCGAAAAGGCGGGGGGGCATGTGATCAACGGCGATCGCATGTGGCACTATACCGAAGGTGTCAAAAACTGGGATCCGATCTGGCCTGCTCATGGCATTCGTATCCTGCCCGGACCAAGTTCAATGTGGTTCGACGCGACTGGCAACCGGATGGAACCTCCTTGTCTGCCAGGCTTCGACACGTTGGGGACCCTGCGCGAGATCCTGAAAACCGGATACGATTACAGCTGGTTTGTACTGACGCAGAAGGTGATCAAAAAAGAATTCGCTTTGTCGGGATCAGAACAAAACCCCGATTTCACATCGGGCAGTTGGAAAGAGGTCATCCGGCAGCGCATCTTGTCCGGTTCAAAAGCCACCGCACCGGTCGAGGCTTTCAAGGAAAAGGGTGAGGATTTTGTCGTCGCCAATACTTTGACGGAACTGGTCAGCGGCATGAACCAGTTGGGCGGCGGATTGATTGACGAGGCGCATCTGCGGGCACAAATTGAGGCAAGGGACTCCCAAGTCGACAATCCGTTCTCGAAAGATGCGCAGATGACGGCGATCCTTGCTGCGCGCAACTATCGCGGAGACAAACTGATCCGCACCGCCAAGCCGCACAAGTTCCTTGACCCCTCGAACGGCCCGCTGATTGCGGTCAAACTGCATGTGCTGACCCGCAAAACACTGGGCGGATTGCAGACCAATCTGGATAGCCAGATGATCGGTGCTGACGGGCAAATGGTGCCCGGCCTGTTCGCCGCCGGAGAGGTCGCAGGTTTTGGCGGCGGCGGCTATCACGGGTACAACGCGCTTGAGGGCACGTTTCTTGGTGGTTGTATCTTCTCGGGCCGAAATGCGGGCCGGTCGCGCGCGGTGGCCTGATCTGGATTACTTGCGTGCCAGTTGGATGACCGGCTCACCCGCCCCATCCAGCAGCGCCAATGTATCCCCTTGCCGCGCAAAACTCGTAATGGTTTGCAGCGTTTTCAGAAACTCACGTTCGACCTCATCCAACGGAGGTGGGCACGCCATCAGGGTAGCGGCCATATTGTCCGGAAAGTCGATCTGGTTGCCGGTTATCCCGGCCTGACCCGTGAACCGATTGCACCCGCCAGTACCGGAGAATGCACCGTTCTGTACAAAGTTCAGTTCTGGCCGCCGTTCAGTCTCAACCGGAGCGCCGTTCAGCGTTCCAACAATCCAGTCTGTATTGTCCAGTGAAGGTTCGCTCTGCAGCTGAATCAAGATCAGATCGACCGCATCATCGGCACCGTTCGTCAGAACCGGATAACTGGTATCGGTGGTGAACAGCAGCCTTTGACCCTGCGAAATCGACGCACGAACAATGTAGCTGTGCCCATCCCGGATCAGTGAATCGTCATAGGTCAGCTTAAACTGTGCAGGAACACCTGTCAGTGCATAGCGTTGAGCGGCCAAGGTCACAGCAGGCGCGTCCGCCAGCGAGACATCCTGAAGTTCGACAAACAAGGTGGCATCTGGCGGCACAGCGATCCGTTCACGATAGGTGGCTGATCCTGCGACGGTTCCGGCGATACCCGCCTGACCCATTCCCAGCATCAAAGCTGCTGCAGTACAAATTGCGGTTACTCTCGCAGACATGATCCAATTCCCTCTGCACAATCACATGCACAAAACTTTGTATGTTCGCGTGATTTTACAAGGGCAACCGCAGCGCGGCGGCAAGCTTGCGCCGATTTTACAGAGGCCAGATCAACGGGATCAGTAGCGACGCCAGCAGCCCAACCGTCAGGTTGAGCGGTATACCCACCTTCATGAAATCAGTGAACCTGTACCCGCCCGGACCATAGACCATCATATTGGTCTGGTATCCAATGGGCGTTGCAAAAGACGCCGAAGCCGCAACCATGACGGCGACAACCAAGGGGCGTGGATCCAACCCGACCGCCTGTGCCAACCCTATAGCGATAGGTGTAACCACAACTGCAACCGCATTGTTCGACACCAATTCGGTTAAGACCGAAGTCAGCAGATATACCGCCCATATGATCAGGAAGGGTGGCAATAGCCCAAGCGAAGGCGCGATGGCCTCGACGATCAGCGACACTGCACCCGAAGCATCGAGAGCGGCTCCGATGGCAAGCATAGCGAAGATCAGTGCCAGCAGGCGGCCCTCGACAAAGGAAAAGGCCTCGTCCGCGTCGATGCAACGCGTGACCAAGACAGCTGCGACCGCCAAAATCGACAGCAACAGGATAGGTGCTATGCCAAACGCTGCCAGAGCAACAATCCCAACCAACGCACCAATAGCAATAGGCGCATGGCTACGACGGAATGCACGCGCCGAAGGTTGGGTCACATCGACCATGTCCATATCTGCGGCCAGTTTCTGAATGTCGGCGGGTGAGCCTTCCAACAACAGTGTATCGCCCACGCGCACGACCAGATCATCCAACTGTCGGCCGATATTCTGGTTCCGACGATGAACCGCCAGAACGTAGACACCATAGCGCCGTCGCAGCCTGAGCGCCTCAAGCGTGCGTCCGACCATACGGCAGCCCGGAGTGATCAGAACCTCGACCGTTTTGGTCTCAATCGCCGACACCTGATCAACCCGCTTTAGCTCTTTGTTGCGTTGCAGGCTCAGAAGTTCGGTCATCTCGGTGCGCAGAACAACCCGATCACCCACATTGAGCGTCACGCCTTGCAGATTGCGTCGTAACGATTCATCGCCACGCACAACGTCGATCAGTCGTACACCGGGGCGTTTGAACAACTGCACGCCGGTTACTTCGCGCCCGATCAGGTTACTGTCGGGCGGGATGACGGCCTCGGTAAAGAACTTCATCTTGGACCGATCACTCAACAGCGATGCCATGCTATCCCGATCCGGCAGCAGTCGGGGCGCGATAAAACGCAGGTAGACCATGCCATAGATGACGAGCGCGATCCCCAGCGGGGTGACCTCGAAAATTGTGAAGGGTTGCATGCCCTGCGTGCGGGCAACACCATCCACCAGCAGGTTGGTCGAGGTTCCGATCAGGGTCAGCGTTCCACCCAGAATGGCCGCATAACTCAGCGGAATCAGCAGTTTTGAGGCTGGCACATTCAGCGTGCGCGCAATCTGGACAAAGACCGGGATCATCACAACAACAACGGGCGTGTTAGAGACCACCGCCGAGGCCAGAACCACAAATGCCATAAGCAGGGCGATGGCGATCTTCGGGTTCACTTGCGCCTGTTTCTGCGCGGTCGAGGTGAAGGCATCCAGTGCCCCTGTACGCACCAGCGCCCCCATGATGATGAACATCGCCGCAATGGTCCACGGGGCGGGGTTTGACAGCACAGCCAGCGCGCTTTGATAGGGCAGTATTCCCGTCACCAGCATCAAAGCAACACCACCGATGGCGACAACTTCGGTCGGGTAAACCTCGCGCAGGAACATGACGAACATGCCCGCAACAATCAAAAGCGCCAGAACTGCGCTGCCGGTGTCTGTCAGTGAAAGGAAGTGCATTCGTGGTATTCTGTCCGAACCCTGGCCCAAGCGCCTGATGGGTAGTTTCCCGCATTGCGCGAGGCAGAGCAAGCCTTTACGGAGCCGCCTGCTCTAGCCGCCCACCGACGCGCACCATGCGCACGGTTTTTGCACTGCCGTCCTGATCATTGGTCTCGACAAACACACCGCTGAGCGTTGCTTCGCCATTCGCAGGGGTGAACCGGGCCTTTGGCATACCGGTGATGAACCGGCGCAGCGGCTCGACCTTGTCCATGCCAATGACCGAGTCATAGTCACCGCACATCCCCGCATCCGTCAGATAGGCCGTGCCACCGGGCAGTATCTGTGAATCCGCCGTCGGCACATGCGTATGCGTGCCCACCACAAGGCTGGCGCGTTTGTCGCAATAATGGCCCATCGCCATCTTCTCGGACGTGGCCTCGCAATGCATGTCGACGATGATGGCGTTCGCCTGCCCGCCGCGCGGGTGGGATTTCAGGATCGGTTCTATGGCCGAGAACGGATCGTCAAAAGGCCGTTTCATGAACACCTGCCCCAGCACCTGAACCACCAGCACCTTGCGCCCTCCGGGCGCGTTGAACAGGCGATGCCCCCGCCCCGGCGCGCCTTTGGCAAAGTTCACCGGGCGCACGATGCGCGGTTCTTTCTCGATGAACTGCAGCATATCTTTCTGGTCGAAGGCATGATCGCCCAGCGTCAGACAATCTGCACCCGTATCCAGCAACAGCTTGGCATGATCGCCGGTCAGGCCCATCCCGTTTGACGCATTCTCGCCATTGACCACAACGAAATCCAGCCGCCAGTCGTCGCGCAGACGCGGCAGATGCTGCTGGATAGCCGTGCGTCCCGCGCGGCCCATGACGTCACCCAGAAAAAGTATCCTCATTCCAACCGTCCTAAGTGTGGTCAATGCCAAGCACAAGCGATTAAACTAAGGCCATAGAGCACAAAACCGCATTGGATCGGAGACGTTCATGACCCGCCACCTGATTTACGCCGTCCTGCTTGCCCCTCTTGCCGCCTGCGATCAGCCTTCGGAACCAGCGACTGGGCTGGCCAATCCGGCAGCAACCTTCTGCGCTGAGAAAGGCGCGCAGTACCAGATAGTGGATGGCGAGGATGGCCAAACCGGGACATGCACGCTGCCCGATGGTTCAACGCAGGATGCATGGGAGTATTTCCGGGCCGAGAATATGGGTTAGGTATTGAAGCTCAGAACTCGGCTTTCGGTGACAACCACATCCAAGGGCTGATCGGTGGATTCCAGTGGTAGCCCCTCGGCCTCTTGCGCATCAAAGGCAAAACCGATGGCCAGCGTCGGACGCTTGGCGCGCAGCCCGTCCAGCGTACGGTCATAGAATCCGCCACCATAGCCCAGGCGCCCGCCCTGCGCATCGAAGGCCACCAGCGGAACAATCAGGATTTCGGGGTCGAAGTAGTCGTCAACCTCAGGCACCTTTGCGCCAAAGGGACCGTCTTTCAACGCCCCTTCAGGCGTCCAGCGCGAGAACTTGAGCGCCTGACCGGCGGCTTGAATCACAGGCACACCGACCGGACCATAGGCCGAGGCCTCGGCCATGGTAGGCAACGGGTTGATCTCGGTTCGGATCGGCATGTAGCCAGACAGGGGCACGCCGCGATACCCCGCCAGCACCTCGGACAGGCGTCCCGCAGCGCCGGGCAGGCGCGCGTCAAACGCAGCTTTACGACGGGCGAAAGCCGCTTTGCGCGCCGCAGCCTTGATTTCAGTCAGATCCGTCACAAAAGCACCACGCTGGCCAGTCCCAAGAAGATGAAGAACCCCATGACATCCGTTGTGGTCGTCACAAAAGTCCCTGAAGCCAGAGCGGGGTCAACACCCAGCCGGTCCAGCACCACAGGTACTACCGTACCCGCAAAGCCAGCAATGATCATGTTCACGACCAAGGCTGATCCAATCACGACACCCAGCAGCGGAGAGTCAAACCACAGCATTCCTACTGTCCCCAAAACAATGGCAAAGCACAGCCCGTTAAGCATGCCCACCAGCAACTCACGCCGGATCACACGCATGACGTTGGCGGCAGTCAGGTCGCGCGTCGCCAGTGCCCGCACCGCGACGGTCAGTGATTGCGTCCCTGCATTACCCCCCATCGAGGCCACAATCGGCATCAGGATCGCCAGCGCCACCAACTGATCGATCGCCGCCTCGAATTGTGAAATCACCAGCGAAGCACAGATCGCCGTGCACAGGTTCACAGCCAGCCAGGGCAAACGCCGACGGCTGGTCGCCGCTACGCTGTCCGACAGCGAGCTTTCGTCGCTGACACCGGCAAGGCGCAGAATATCTTCCTCGTGTTCCTCGTCGAGCACCACCATAGCATCGTCAATGGTGATTACGCCGACCAGACGGCCATCGGCATCCACAACCGGGGCAGAGATCAGGTGATACTGGTTGAACGCATAAGCCACATCCTCTTCGTCCTGATCAACGGGAATGACATGGAATTCCTCTTCTGTCAGATCATGCAGGGGGACCTCGCGCCGGGTTGCCATCAGCTTGCCCAGTGTGACCTGCGCCACAGGTTTCAAACGCGGATCAACCAGAACGACATGGTAAAATTGTTCAGGCAAGTCGTCATTGGCGCGCATGAAATCGATAGCTTGCCCAACAGTCCAATGCTCGGGGGCCATGACCACCTCACGCTGCATAAGGCGACCGGCCGAGTTTTCCGGATATGCAAGCGCCTGCTCCGCCGCAACCCGCTCAGAATCCTCCAGCGCGTCCAGGATGGTTTCCTGCTGTGGTTCTTCAAGGTCCTCCAGCAGGTCAACGACATCGTCGCTTTCCATGTCCCGAACCGCTTCGGCCAGAACATCGGGGTTCAGGACGCTGATGACCTCTTCCCGGACCGATTCATCCAATTCTGAGAGGATATCGCCGTCAAATTCCCTGTCATACAGACGGATCAGCCGGGCACGGTCATATGGGTTGATCTGTTCCAGAAGGTCGGCGATGTCGGCGGCGTGCAGCGGCTCCATCAGCTCGATCAGCTTGGCCCGATCATCCACATCCACGGCATAGAGAATGGCCGCGACAGTCCGGCGGTCCAGCACATAGACATCCTCGTCAGAGGTCGAGTCACTTACGGGTTCATCAAAGCCTGTCGTCATATCTGCCCCCGTTTCCTCGGTCATTGATCCCTAATTAGAAGAAGCAGCTACCGGAAAACAATGACAATACGCCGATTTACCCGCATCTTTCGCCCGCATATGCTTATCCGTGGCCTCAAACAGCTAGGGAACAGGGCGAATGGCGCAAAAGACGCTTTTGAAAGGGCGCGTTCTAAGTTTTGACGGGTCGCCGTTTGACGGGGAGCCAACCGACGCAACCCGGCTGGATGAGGCCGTGGTGATCGAAGATGGGCGTGTGCAGGCCGTCGGTGCGCTGGACGCCTTGACCGCCGCTCACCCGGGCGCCGAAACCCGAGACTATGGCAACCATCTGATCATGGCGGGGTTTGTTGACCCCCATGTTCACTACCCGCAGACCGCAATGATCGCAAGCTGGGGCAAACGGCTGATCGACTGGCTGAACACCTATACTTTTCCCGAAGAAATGAAGTTCGGCGACATCAACTATGCGACCGAGATTGCGAACCGCTATCTCGATCTGACAACGGCGCATGGCACCACCACCATGTGCAGTTTCTGCACCATCCATCCCGAAAGCGTCGATGCGTTCTTTTCGGTCGCGCAGCAACGCGGACAGCGGGTTGTTGCCGGCAAAACCTGCATGGATCGCAACGCGCCCGAGGGTTTGCTGGACACTGCGCAAACAGCGTATGACCAATCCGAAGCGCTGCTTGAGAAATGGCATCACGTGGATCGTTTATCTTACGCGATCACGCCTCGATTTTCACCCACCTCGACACCTGAACAGCTTGAGGCATTGGGCGCGCTTTGGGCCGAACACCCGCATTGCCTGATGCAAACTCATCTGAGCGAGCAGACGGATGAGATCGAATGGGTCCGATCCCTGTTCCCGAATGCACGGGACTATCTGGATACCTATGAGAAATTCGGTCTGCTGGGTCGAAATGGTCTTTATGGTCATGTCATCCATCTGGAAGACCGCGAACGCGACAGGTTGCGCGAAGTAGATGCAGCGTTGGTGCATTGTCCAACCTCGAACACGTTCATCGGCTCGGGCCTGTTTGACATGAACGGGCTGATCCATGCGGGTCACCGAGTCGGGTTGGCCACCGATACCGGCGGCGGGTCGAGCTTCTCGATGCTGCGCACGATGGCGGCCGCCTATGAGATCGGTCAGCTGCGCGGCCGCCCGCTGCACCCGGCGCAATTGTTGTGGCTGGGCACGGTCGGATCGGCCCGGGCACTGAGGATGGAGGATTGCATCGGCAATATCGCACCCGGAGTGGAGGCGGATCTAGTTGTCATCGACCTCGCCTCAACCGCGGCGATTGCCCAGCGAGAGGCCCATGCGGATGATCTGTGGGAGGCAGTGTTCCCAACCATCATGATGGGCGATGACCGCGCCATTGCCGAGGTCTGGATCGGAGGGAGGCAGGTGGCCTGCTGAATGCGCCTTTGGCGCATGCCGCCGGCGGGGATATTTTAGCCAGATGAAGGACGGATTCTGCTATTGCGCCAACGCGCGCGCCAGGCGGTTTTGGGCTTCGATGGCACGTGGCAGGTCAATCGTCGTGATGTGACCATCCCGCACGATCTGACGCCCTTCGACAAACAAGTGTTTGACTTGCATGGGCCCGGCCAGCAACAGAGCTGCTGGATCCCAGCTACCCGCGCTTTCAATGCAATTCGTGTCCCACACGGCAATGTCGGCCCGTTTGCCCGGCATCAACCGCCCGCAATCGGGCCGCCCCAGCACATCCGCACCGCCTCGGGTCGCAATCTCCAGCGCTTCGCGGGCGGACATGGCGTCGGCCCCATTTGAGACGCGTTGCAAAAGCATCGCCTGCCGCGCTTCGAGTATCAGGTTGCCGTTATCATTGCTGGCCGAGCCATCCGCGCCAAGCCCAACTTTCACGCCCTGATCACGCATGCTGCGCACCGGCGCGATGCCCGAGCCAAGACGACAATTTGAACAGGGGCAATGGGCCACTCCGGTTCCTGTTCTCGAGAACAGGTCAATCTCGGCCCCGTCCAACTTGACGCAATGGGCGTGCCAGACATCCGGGCCGGTCCAGCCCAACTCTTCGGCATATTGCCCTGGTCGGCAACCGAATTGCGCTTCTGAATAGGCGATATCCTCGTCATTCTCAGCCAGATGGGTGTGAAGCATGACGCCCTTGTCACGCGCCAGCAAAGCGGCATCACGCATCAGATCGCGGCTGACCGAGAAGGGCGAACAGGGTGCGAGGCCGACGCGGCACATCGACCCGTCGCTGGGATCATGAAACGCATCCACAACGCGGATCATGTCGTTCAGGATGTCCCCTTCAGCCTCAACCAGACTATCCGGTGGCAGGCCGCCATCACTTTCGCCGATGCTCATCGCGCCGCGGGTTGGGTGAAACCGCAGGCCTAGCTCGGAAGCGGCAACGATCGTATCCTCCAACCGCGCGCCATTGGGATACAGATACAGGTGATCCGCACTGAGGGTGCAGCCGGATAGCGCCAGCTCGGCCAATCCGATCTGGGCCGAGGCAAACATCTCCTCGGGCCCGAACCGCGCCCAAATGGGATAGAGCGTTTGCAACCAGCCAAAGAGCAGCGCGTCCTGCCCGCCCGGAACCGCGCGGGTCAGGGTTTGATAGAGATGATGGTGCGTGTTCACCAAGCCCGGGGTGATGACACAGCCCTTGGCATCATGCACCTCACCCATTGTTGTCAGCCCGTGACCAAGCTGTGCGATCTGGCCATTGCGGATCAGAATGTCCGCCTCGTTTAGCTCGCGACGGTCATCATCCATCGTCAGGATGGTATCGGCATTTTTGATAAGAAATTCAGTCATATCCACACTCCTGCAACTGCCTGTCTCATGCAAGGAATGCGTTGCCGGTGGAAAACAGGCGTAAGAACCGGCCGACACCAGTTTAGCGGCAGGGCGCCATTTGGGCAATGGTTTAGTAGTTGCGCAGAATGCTCAGTGCGGCTGCGTGAATCTCTGCATTGGCAGCTGCAAGGGCACGTCCGCCATTATGCGCGGGCCCGCCCTGCCAATCCGTTACAATGCCGCCGGCGGCCTCAATCACTGCAATAGGGGCCTGAATGTCATAGGAATTCAACCCGGCCTCGATCACCAGATCCGCCTGCCCTGCCGCGAGCAGCGCGTAGGCATAGCAATCCATGCCATAGCGCGTCAGTTGAACCTGTTTTGACACAGCTTCGAACCCGGCGCGATCTTCCGAGGTGCCGACCTCGGGGAAGGTTGTGAACAGGGTGGCCTGGTCGAGCGTTTTTACTGAGCGTGTCGCCAACTTGGATATGCCCAAGGGGCCGGTCAACTGCGCAATCTCGGACGATCCTCTGAACCTTTCGCCGATATAGGGTTGATCGATCACCCCCAGCTCCGGGCCTTCTGAGGTGCTGAGCGCGATCAAAACGCCCCAGGTCGGTGTGCCGCTGACAAATCCACGCGTTCCGTCGATTGGGTCCAGAACCCAAACGCGACCGCTTTGACCTTCGGTCTGTCCGTATTCTTCGCCCAGAATACCGTCATCCGGGCGAAGGCGCTGCAACACCTCGCGCATTGCTTTTTCAGCCGCGCGATCTGCGATGGTCACGGGATCAAAGCCGCCTTCCAGCTTGTTATCGGTTTCAAGATCGTGTTGGCGAAAATGCGGAAGAATGGCCGCGCGTGCCGCGTCGGCCATTTCTTCGGCAACATCCATATCGGTCAGATGGGTCTGGTGCATGGGCCACTGGTGCGGCCAACGCCCGTCAAAGTCAAGCGCGCGCGATCAGATCACGCAACGTCGCTCAGAACCCGTGCCAATTCGAACAGACGGCGGCGCTGATTTTCCGGGATTGCATAGTAAGAGCGCACCAGATCCAGCGCTTCCTTGTCCCCCATCAGGTCCGCAGGCACAGATTTCTTTTCATCTGCGCTTTTCTGAACCTCTTCCAACCCTTCAAAGAAAAAGCTGACGGGAACATCCAATGCCTCGGCAATGTCCCAAAGGCGGGAAGCACTGATTCGGTTGGCACCGGTTTCGTATTTTTGGATCTGTTGAAACTTGATACCAACTTGCTGCGCCAATTGCTGTTGGGTCATCCCAATCAGCCAGCGGCGATGCCGAACGCGCTTGCCCACATGGACATCGACGTGATGAGTCATTGGTATTCTCCTCTAGTACACAAACATCTGTTCGGGATTGCGCGACGTCCGATATCGCAAAGCTAGAGAACGGAATTTAACCATTCCCTAATGCGGATCGTGCCTCCCCCGATTACAGCACTAGCTGCCTTTATTGCTTTTTTTTGATCATTTTTCAAGATGGTTGAGTCACGTAATCGGAACGATGGTTTATGGTTGTGCCACTGATTAGCCCAAGCCGCGAACACCGCGTCACTTTCCGGGGTAAGCCAGGTGCCCAATATCATTGACAAGCCCTGCGCAAAACGCACCTATGCCCCGCACAAGGGGATGATCAGACCATGCAGGCATTTCATATTCAATCCGCAGGTGAGCAGGCCAAGCTGTGTCGGATCAACATACCGAATCCCTCCTCGGGTCAGGTACGCGTTGCGATCAAGGCCTGCGGGCTGAATTTTGCCGACCTTCTGATGCAGAAAGGGACGTATCAGGACACGCCTACCCCCCCGTTCACATTGGGGATGGAGGTTGCGGGCATCATCGATGCCGTGGGGGCCGATGTAAGCGGCATCAGCATTGGTGACCGCGTGGCCGTCTATTCAGGTCAAGACGGGCTGGCTGAATTCGGGGTTTTCGATGCTGCACGGGTGATATCATTGCCTGAAACGATCAACTTCGAAGAGGCGGCGGCGATACAGATCGCGTATGGAACCAGCCATCTCGCACTGGATCATCGCGCCAGGTTGCAGCCGGGTGAAACCTTACTGGTTACCGGCGCGGCCGGTGGGGTTGGCCTGACGGCGGTCGAGATCGGCAAGCTGATGGGGGCGACCGTGATCGCGCAGGCTCGCGGGACCGAGAAACTGGCCGTTGCCAAAGCTGCGGGTGCAGATCACCTCATCGACGCCTCAGAAGATCTACGGGACGCGGTCAAAGCGCTGGGTGGCGCGGATGTCGTCTATGACGCAATTGGCGGCGACGTATTCAAAGCGGCCTTTCGGGCTACGAACCCCGAAGGGCGTTTGCTGCCCATCGGGTTTGCTGGTGGAGAGGTTTCGCAAATCCCCGCCAATCATCTTCTGGTCAAGAACCTGACAGTGATTGGTTTCTATATTGGCGGTTATCTGGCCTTCCGACCCGAGATCGTAAGGGACAGTTTCAACACGCTGTTTCGCTGGCACGGCGAAGGCAAGATCAAGCCTCATATCAGCCACATCTTGCCCTTGTCCGAGGTTGCCCATGGAATGCAACTGCTGAAAGAGCGCAAATCCACCGGCAAGATCGTGATCACAATTTGAGCGCCCCTACCCGGCGACCGCGCGCAGCGGGCTGCCCCCGAGCAGGCGGAAATTCTGACGGACCAGATGCGCCAGAGCGTCGACAACCGGGTCACGCCCTTCATTGCCGCCATAGAGGTTGATCATATGAGCAGGCAGTTCCGGAAGTACGCCACCCGACTCGATCTGTTCCAGATGTGCAGCCTCGGTCCCGTCGAGCATTGCGTGAACGGCCAAATCGGCGCTGACGGTGGCTTCGATGGTTCGGTCATTCTCGGTTTCCACCGACAATTCCCACGGGATGCCTGCCGCGTCCAGCGCCGCGATCACTTGCGGACGGAACAAGCAGCGGCGACCCAGCGCCAAAGGCAGCGGACGCTTTCGCCAGGCAGAGCCGCCCTGCGCGCCGATCCAGCGCAGCGGCAATTCTGCAATCGTCTCGGACCCATCAACGGGTGTGGGCTCGGTCGTCAGGATCACGTCACATTCGCCGCGCTTGAGCATATCCTTTAACTGTAAGGAATAGGACGACACCAGTTGCACCCGAACACGCGGGAAGTCGGTGTTGAACCGCTGTAGAACACGCGGAATAGCTGGGTAGACAATGTCGTGCGGCACGCCCAGCACCACTTCACCCTCGAACGCCTGATCGGTCAGTTTCGAGATCACCTCGTCATTCAGCGCGATCATGCGACGCGCATAGGTCAGTAACTGTTCGCCCGAGGCAGTAAGCGCGATCGTGCGCCCACTGCGATCCAGCAATTCAAGATCCAGCAGTTCCTCCAGCCGCTTCAGCTGCATCGAAACCGCAGATTGGGTCAGATGCAAAAAACCAGCTGCGCGGGTAACGCCGCCCTGATCCGCAACCGCCATGAACGAACGCAGGGTGGTAATGTCCAGATTTCGCATCTTCACGATCCCTTATGCATCTCATCAAAAATATTCGTTTTTATAATATGACATGTTTTGCCATATTCATCAAGGAAGTTGATTGATTTCACGAAAACCATCGAGAAACACAGAAAGGACAATGGATATGACCCAAATTGCACTCAAACAAACCTGTCATACCACCAATCGCCCTCTGACATCGCTGATCTGGAACATGTTTGCCGTAACGCGTCAGCGCCGCAGGCTTGCTAAGCTGGACAATGCCGCGCTGCAAGACATCGGGATTACACGTGAAGAAGCCATGGAAGAAGCGCGCCGCTACTTTTGGGATGCCCCGAACTACTGGAAAAGATGACTCGCATGCTCATGTTTTTAAGGCGATAGGTGACACTGGGTTGCCTATCGCCTTTTTTGTTGCGTGTTTTAGTCGGTTTTCCGCCGGAAACTCTTGAATTACAGCCCCTAGTTGCCGATATTTGATGGGAAACCGCCCCGCCTAGTCGGGGCGTAGTAACACGAGCTTAAGGGAGACCCTTTGATGGCACAATTCGACACGGTCCGGACGGTATCCGGCGCGCGCGCCGCCGAGATTGATCAGGGCCTGCGCGCCCACATGAACAAAGTCTACGGAACAATGTCCGTGGGCATGCTGATCACGGCATTGGCCGCCTGGGCGATTGCCGGGCTTGCGGTTACCAGCGACCCATCAAATGCTGTGGCACAAATCGGCGCTGACCGTTACCTGACCAGCCTGGGCGGAACTCTGTTCCTGTCACCGCTGAAATGGGTGGTCATGTTTGCACCGCTGGCCTTCCTGTTCTTTGGCTGGGGCGCCCTTATGCGTCGAGGTTCTGCTGCGGCAGTTCAGCTGGGCTTCTTCATCTTTGCGGCCGTGATGGGCGTATCGATGAGCTCGATCTTCATGATCTATACACCCTATTCGATCACCCAGACCTTCTTGGTTACCGCGATCGCGTTTGCAGGTCTTAGCCTCTATGGCTACACCACCAAGCGGAACCTCAGCGGCATGGGCACCTTCCTGATGATGGGTGTGATCGGCCTGATCGTGGCAATGGTCATCAATATGTTCCTGCAATCGGGTGTGATGATGCTGGCAATCTCGGCCATCGGCATCCTGATCTTCGCTGGTCTGACCGCGTTCTACACGCAGGACATCAAGAACACTTATGTCGCACATGCTGCACATGGTGATCAGGAATGGCTGGACAAAGCCGCCTTTGATGGGGCGCTGAGCCTGTATATCTCGTTCCTGAACATGTTCCAGTTCCTGCTGATGTTCATGGGACAACAGGAATAGAGCTCCGCAGAAAAACACATACAGATGGGCCGGTCATATGACCGGCCCTTTTCTTTTGTCCAAAGCCCGCTTCCCAAAATAAAACCCCCGCAAAGTAGCGGGGGTTTGGGATAGCAGATTATGAGCTGTGTTAGCTGCAGTTCAGTGGAACGGCGAATCCAGAACTGCGGCTAGACGATCCTTTGCCGAAAACATCACCGGCGGCCAGGCAGCCTGTGAAGCGTTCAGTCTCGTTGCCAAAGACTGCACCGATCGAATTGTCCACCCGTGTCGCGCTGTTGCGGGTACGTAGAACACCATAGACGGTGCCGTTCACATCAACCGTGCTGAGGAAAAGATCGGTATCGCTGCCGGACAATTGCACCGCGTTACCGGGATTCGTCCCCGCATTGTCGATGGCCACCCGCGCCTTTTTGATGGGGTCAACCTGATCGCTGATCACAGCGATGGTTGGCAGTTCGGCCAGCTCAGCCGGAACATTCGTCGCAGGCGGGACAAAGGCGACCGCACCGGGAACGTCAGAGATGGTGCGGGGCTCACCATCGATTCCAGTAAACCCAACACCTTGGCGGTTAAAGGGATCTTCGCAGGCCGCAAGGGCCAGAACGACGGTTGTGGATAACAAGATTTTTTTCATGGCGCTCAACATTTTGTGGCGGTTTGCTGAACCGTACTTGCAGGGTTTGGTAAAAAGCAAGCCGCAGGCAAAACGATTGGCCCCAAGCCTGATGCGTCGCTGCAACGGCCCGTTGACCGACCGGATCGCAGTATTGCTCGTCACCTGGCAAGAAAAAAGGCTCTGCCAATGCAGAGCCTTTCCCGAAAGTCTTAATAGAACGGCAGATTACTTGATCTTGCCTTCCTTGTACTCGACATGCTTGCGAGCGACCGGGTCGTATTTACGCACGGTCAT
This sequence comes from Ruegeria sp. YTSA168, assembly GCF_059610045.1. Taxonomy (NCBI): domain Bacteria; kingdom Pseudomonadati; phylum Pseudomonadota; class Alphaproteobacteria; order Rhodobacterales; family Roseobacteraceae; genus Ruegeria; species Ruegeria sp. YTSA168. The sequence goes on along the minus strand of NZ_JBXWMW010000009.1, from coordinate 74,532 downwards.
TTTCTCGGTCATGGTGCGCGCGTTTTTCTTGGTCACGTAGAAGTGGCCCGTGCCCGCGGTCGAGTTCAGACGGATCTTGATTGTCGTCGGCTTCGCCATGGTTATCTCCTGCGTCCGAAAAGGCAGGGCCCTTCGGTTGAATTCCTATGAGCGTGCGCTTTTACGCTGTGCACCGCCCATGTCAAGACCAATCACACCTGCAATGCGCAGGTTTCGTTGCTGACCTAACGAGGCAAGGTCGGTGCGCCCATATAGGTGTGAATTTGATCCCGTTCTGCATCTGACAGGCCCAATGCGGTTGCCAATTGAAGCAGGTAGGATGCCTCACGTTCGTTATCCAAACGAATCGCGGCCAAAGAGGTCGCGTAGATCTGAGCCTTGAGTGGCGCCCCCACATCTGCAGCAAGTCCCATGACATCAATCGGCGCTTCCATCTGGTCAAGGACAAAGGCGCGTTCCTCGTCGCTGATGTCATCACCCAATTCGCCGATGATTGTTTGCTTCTCCTGCTCGTCAAGCTCTCCGTCTGCTTTGGCGGCCTGGATCATGGCGCGCAGCATTAGTTTGGCCTGCTCCTCCATCGCAGCCCCGGCCGGCGTGCCGCTGAGCACTGTTTCCATCATAGTGGCAGTTTGCTGGCCGCTGGTTTTAGCTGCGCCCTGCATCGCGTTGAGCAAACCGCCTAAGCCCGCAGCCCCGGCCGCACCGCCACCAAGGCCCATCTTGCCAATCATGTCCTGCAGCCCCGATGCGCCGCCCGGCATGCCAAACTGCTCGGCCATTTTGCCAAGCTGATCCATGCCAAAACCACCGCCAGTGCCTTGCATCATATTTTGCAGGCCGGCCATGCCGCCCATTTCCTTGTATTTTTCCATGCCCTTTGCCGCCGCAAAACCAACCGCTACAGATGCCAGTGTTTTTAGGAAACTCATACCGCTCCTCCCGGGTTCACAAAATCTATGTGCGACAGGATAGCAGCAGACGGGTTCCAAAAATACTGGCTGTGTGGCTGTGGGCGGATCGCTACTTAGCTGTCGGGTAATTCGAGATACGCGCGGAGGGCCTGTAAGCCGGATCTTGTTCCGGGGTTGCCCCCTTCGATGACCATTCCTCTAGGCCGCGCATTGCTGCACGGCTCAAGCTGCCAACCCGGTCCCTCTGGGCCAAGACGTGCTTAGCGGCGGTATCGGCTTGCGCCGACCGGCCCGCGCGGGGACCCTATTTGGCATTGCTCCCGGTGGGGCTTGCCGTGCCGCCCCTGTTGCCAGGGGCGCGGTGGGCTCTTACCCCACCGTTTCACCCTTACCTTTGACCGAAGCCGCAGGCGGTCTGATTTCTGTGGCGCTTTCCGTCGGGTTGCCCCGCCCGGGCGTTACCCGGCACCGTTGTCTTGTGGAGTCCGGACTTTCCTCTCGGGCCTTGCGACCCCAGCGGCCATCCGGCCCTCCGCGCTTGGGCTGGGTAGGCCGTGGGCCCAGCGGCGTCAAGGGTGGATAGGCAGTGAAGGGGCCAGCCCCTTCTTGGTCTGCAGCCAATTCATCCCCGGGATAATTTTGGCCAGATGAAGAGTAGATCAGGTCCAGAGCGCGGCATGACCAAGCGGCGTGAAATCTGCTGGGCAAAGCGGGCCTTTTCCCCAGGGTCTATACCTGAGACGAATGGCAGCGAGGAGGGTTTCGTCGTCAACATCTGCAGTGAAACCGGCACTGCGCGCCAGATCTCGGAAGATCTCGGCAGGCGCATCTGCGGGTCCCGGATCACGTCCACGTCGCGCCGCAAGATATTGCCGTTCCAGTCGCAGCCAATCGAACCGGGGGCCAGGGTCAATTTTTCGGCCCGGGGCCATGTCAGAATGGCCAATGACTCCCTCAGGCCGGATCGGCCAGCGGGTCAGGATGCCCCTCATCAGGCTTTCCAGCGCACTCATCTGAGGGTTGGAAAATGGGTGTGAGCCGGTGTTATCCAGTTCAATCCCGATGGACCGCGAATTGATGTCATCTTGCCCGTGCCACTCTCCTGCCCCGGCATGCCACGCGCGTTCTTCTTCACGTACCAGTTGCCAAAGCGCCCCGTCATTGCCGATCAGGTAATGCGCCGAGACCTCAGTGCTGGGGTCACAGAGCCGTTCCAGCGCAGCTTCTGCGCTGTCCATCGCGGTATAGTGCAAGACGATCAGAGTTGGGTTCAGCCCATCCCGGCGGGCACCGAAATTCGGCGACGGGTGCCAGATCGGCGTTTGTGAATCAGTTGCTGACGGCACTGCGGAACGGGCTGGGATCCCAGTTGCAGGCAAAGCCATCCCCGTCCGGGTCCAGCCCCTTGCGGTCGCGCTGTGGGCCACCACTGGTCAGGAATTCGATCTGTGCCTGATCTGCCGACGGGAACCCGGCGCAATTGCGTTGCGCCTTGGCTTGCAGGTTAAAGCCCGCCCGGCTGTATAGCTGGGTTCCAACAGGGTTCGTAGTGCTGAGCGCGTATTGCACGATATTGGGTTGGCCATCTGCGCCGCGTTCGGGCACTGCGGTTGGCGCAACGACCTCATAGGTCTCGCGGTTTTGCTCAATCCGTGCGGCGTCAGATTCAATGCTGCGACGGCCCGAGACGGCTGCAAAATCCTGCTCATCTGAGATCGCCGGATTGCCGGGTGTCGGGGCGAGCTGTGTTGCCTGGCCAGAGGTGGTGGCCAGCGCAGCGGCGGCCTGATTGGCGATATCCGCATTTGCGCCCGTAGCGGCCGATTGCGGTAAAGCCGAACCCGGAGCGCCTAAGGGCTGTTGTGAGACATCGGCCGGGGCAAGCAACGGGTTGCCGACAGCCCCCTGCCCGGCCAACTGCGCCTCACGCTGGGCCTGATAGGCTGGCGTGTTAAATCCCGTTCCCTGCACCGGCGCGACCGTATCGCAACCCGCGATAAGGGCGATGACAGGAACCAAAGCAAAAACACGCATTCAACCGCTCCGTTACTTGTGATCAGACAGCCCGAGACTTACCACCATTTCGCGGGCTTTGCCACAAACCCGGCGGCGTTTTCCAGCGCATAGGCGGTGTTGAGCAGGTCGCCTTCATCCCAAGGCCGACCGATCAATTGCAGCCCCAGCGGAAGCCCTTGTTTGTCAAGCCCTGCGGGCACTGAGATGCCTGGCAGACCGGCAAGGTTCACGGTCACGGTAAAGACGTCGTTCAAGTACATTTGAACAGGATCGGCCTCGGTCATCTCGCCCAGACCGAAGGAGGCGGATGGGGTGGCCGGGGTCAGGATTGCGTCGATGCCTGCGGCGAACACATCCTCGAAGTCTTTCTTGATCAGGGTACGGACCTTGCGGGCGCGGTTGTAATAGGCGTCGTAGAAGCCAGCCGACAGAACATAGGTTCCGATCATCACGCGGCGCTGAACCTCGGGGCCGAAGCCTTCGGCGCGGGTTTTTTCGTACATTTCGGTGATGCCGTCGCCCTGTGCCAGCTGCGCGCGGCGGCCATAGCGGACACCATCGTAACGGGCGAGGTTCGAGGACGCCTCGGCCGGGGCAATCACATAATAGGCAGGCAGCGCGTATTTGGTGTGAGGTAGCGAGATGTCGACGATCTCGGCTCCTGCATCTTTCAGCATCGCCGCACCGTCGGCCCACAGCTTTTCGATTTCGGCGGGCATACCCTCCATGCGGTATTCTTTCGGGATGCCGATCTTCTTGCCTTTGATGTCGCCGGTCAGCATGGCCTCGAAATTTGGAACGGCCAGCTCAGCGCTGGTCGAATCCTTCGGGTCGTGGCCGCACATCGCCTCAAGCATGATCGCCGCATCGCGCACATTCTTGGTCATCGGTCCGGCCTGATCCAGAGAGGACGCAAACGCAACGACGCCCCAGCGCGAGCAGCGCCCATAGGTCGGTTTGATACCTGTGATGCCAACAAAGGCGGCGGGCTGGCGGATCGAGCCGCCGGTATCTGTGCCGGTTGCGGCCAAACACAGGTCCGCAGAAACGGCGGACGCCGAGCCACCGGATGACCCCCCCGGTGTCAACTGCGCGTCGTCGTTGCCGCGCCGCCAGGGGCTGACTGCATTGCCGTAAATGGACGTTTCGTTGGATGAGCCCATGGCGAATTCATCCATGTTCAGCTTGCCCAGCATCACGGCTCCGGCGTCGGCCAGTTGCTGCGATACGGTGGATTCGTATTCCGGCTTGAACCCGTCCAGAATTCTTGAGGCCGCCTGCGAGGGCACGCCTTTGGTGCAGAACAGGTCCTTAATACCAATCGGCAAGCCACACATGGCTGGTGCGTCGCCGCCCTTAATCCGCTCATCCGCCGCCTTGGCGCGTTCCAGCGCGATCTCGGGGGTTTTGTGGACAAAGGCGTTCAGCGCACCAGCCTCATCAATGGCCTTTAGGCAGGATTCGGTCAGCTCCACCGAGGTCACATCACCCTTGCGCAGCGCGTCACGGGCATCGGCAAGGCCCAGTTTGTTCAGATCGCTCATGACTTACTCCACCACTTTGGGGACTGCGAAGAACCCTTCACGGGCATCAGGCGCGTTGGCCAGAACCTTGTCCTGCTGGTTTCCATCGGTGACCACATCCTCACGACGTTTCAGGCGCATCGGCTCGACCGAAACCATCGGCTCGACGCCTTCGACATCCACTTCGTTCAGTTGTTCGATGAACCCAAGGATGGTGTTGAACTCGGATGCCAGCGCAGGCAGCGCGTCATCCTCGACCTTGATACGGGCCAGTTTCGCCACCTTGGCGGCGGTGCTTTGGTCAATCGACATCGGAAAACCTCATATGCGTTAGGGGGGCATTTACCTGTCTGTCGCCGCAGTCGCAAGGCCAGTGGCACATGTATGAAACAAGTTTGCGGTGCCAGATTTCACCACCCATTCGCTGGTGAATAGCCGGTATGCACAAAAGTAAACTAGTTAGTTCACTTCGCGCCTTGAAATACTAAACTGTACTGTTCATTTTATCCTTTGTGAAACGACACAAACCTGGAGACAGAACATGAAAAGCCTCATCACTGCCGTTACGTTGTCCGCCTCTCTTCTGGCCGCACCGGCCATGGCGATGGGCATCAGTTCACTGAACCTGACTCGTGATCTGACCTTCCCCACCCCTATCACCGAGCCGGTCACTCAAGATCAGGTCAAACCGGGCAAGTAAGCAGATCACCTGCCCCTCTGCCGGGTCAGAATTCCCCCCTCATCTGACCCGGCCATGACAGAATTGGGTGCTGCATATATTGTGGCATCTCGCTACGGTGGCTTATCAACACGGTGTGGATCGCCAAGATCCGCAAAAGCCAACGGAGTAAAACATGAGCGCGCGCAAACAAGCGGTTCTGGATGCCATTGACGCGGCCAATGCACATGATCCCAATATCAAAGATGGCCAGCCCGAAGCTTTGCTGTATGGCAAACGCATGAGTGCCGAGATGGAGCGGCTGTTTCCTGACGCCTCGGACGCGCTTCAGATTGCAGCGCGCGGTCAGCATATCGAACGCTGGAAACTGGCCCGAAGCGAATATCCAGAGGGTCGCGCCGGATATCTGGCCTGGCGCAAGGCGCAAGGTGCACACCATGCGGATGTGGTGATGGCTCTGATGACCCAAGGCGGGTACGGCGAAGCAGAGGTTGACGCCGCAGGCCGCATGTTGCGCAAGCAGGGCATCAAACGCGATGCCGAAGTGCAGGCACTGGAAGATGTGATATGCTTTGTCTTTCTAAAATGGTACTTCCAGCCATTCGCAGGCAAGCACTCCCCGGACAAAATCCAGAGCATTGTCGAAAAGACCGCGCGCAAAATGTCACCCGAAGGGCGCGCCCGGGTTTTAGTTGAGTTTGACCTGCCCGAGCATCTGGCCGCCGCTTTTCAGGTTTGATACGGGCATTTCGATGTTTCTAGTCTGATTAATGGTGCGTTAACCAAATGGGGGCCCAATAGTCCCTGGCGAAATTCAAACTCCGGGTCAGAAATGTCCAGAAATCTGTGTCTTGTCATCGGCGTCCTGTTTTCTTTGGTCGGATGCCAGGAAATGCCTGCCAGCAAACCTGACGCCAAAATCATCGCCGTCGGCGATTCGCTGATGGCGTGGAACTCTCCCTCGGGCTCATCAATCCCCGATGTTATCGAAGAAACGATTGGTGCCCCGGTCGTTGACCGCACGGTGTCTGCGGCTTGGCTGCAAACACAATTTGACCCGGATGGCGAACCTGAATCCGGAGTTCAGGCACAATATGTCGAAGGGGACTGGTCCTGGGCTGTTGTAAATGGCGGCGGTAACGACCTGATGCTGGGGTGCGGATGCACACGCTGTGATGGGGTGCTGGATAACATGATCTCTGCTGATGGTCAGCATGGTCAAATCCCGCAGTTCCTGCGCCAGATTCGGGCGACCGGCACCCGCGTGGTTTATGTCGGTTACCTGCGCAGCCCCAATTTGATCACCCCGATCGAACATTGCAAAGCCGAAGGGGATGAGTTTGAGGCTCGTATTGCCAAACTGGCGCAGCGGGATGAGGGCATCACTTTCGTCTCATCCCAGGATGTGGCGCAGCCCGGCGATGCCTCATATTTCTCATTTGACCTGATTCACCCATCGCGCAAATCCAGCCGGATCATCGGTCAGCGCATTGCAGCCGTTATCAAAGCGCAGGGTATTTGATGGCGCCCGCTCGCATGCGGATCAAAACCCTGCGATAGGCCTCAATCATCCAGCCGAGCATGGTGGCGTTCAGGATATGCCACATAAAATGCGTACCTGTCGGGAATTGTGAACAGACCGGCTGATCCAAAGAGCGGAACGTAATCGATAGGATCAGAATGCATGCGCCAATTGTCATATCTCTGGCAAACTGTGGTTGCCGGTCGCGCAAAAGATACGCGTAGATCAGGATCAACATGGGCACCGGCGCATAAGCTGCAGAACTGCCAAGACCGGGCACCCACCGGAACACAGGGATCGTCGCCGCTGCGTAGGGGACAAACAGAATGGTCCCGCCCAGCGCATATCCCCATGGCATGTGCCAAATGTTTTTGTTTACGGCAAAGATATAGATCAAGATGAACAGCAGGATCGGCGTGACATCGGCAACGGCCGCCCAGACCTGCGCATGGGTATGAAACAAATAGCTGCCGACCCCGATAACCCCAAGCACCAGAATCAGCCCCATAGCAAGCGGCATGTCCTGGCCGCGCACCCGCCGCCACATGATAAAGGCCGAGATCAGAAAGGCCGCATTGGTGATCGCATTGATCGGCTCGGCCCAATAAGCGGCTGACAGTCTTTCACAATAGCTGTCGATTTCCTGCATCCAATCCATAGAATTTTACATAGCGGATGCTAGGCTGATGCCAATAGGCATCATTGGAGGATTTTAGCATGAACATCATTTGGTTGGGACATGGTAGTTTTCGCATCGAAATCGGCGGTCAGGTGCTGCTGATCGATCCTTGGCTAACGGGCAACCCGATCTTGGCTGAGGATCAACACGATGCCGCTCTGGACGGGGCGACGCATATCCTGCTGACCCACACGCATTTCGACCATGTGGCGGACGTGTTGCCCCTGGCCAAACACCTGAACGCCCCGGTGGTCGGCCAGTATGATTTGATGGGCTATTGGGCCGAAGCCGAAGGGATCGAAACCATCGGGTTCAACAAAGGCGGAACCGTCAACCTGAACGGGGTAAAGGTCACCATGGTTCCCGCCTCGCACAGTTCCACGTTCTCCACGCCTGACGGCCTGCGGACCGGCGGCAGCGAGGTTGGCTTTATGATCGCCGCTGAAGGACACATGCTTTATGTTTCGGGCGATACAGACATCATGGCGGACATGGACTGGATGGGCGATTACTACAAACCCGATATCGGTATCATGTCGGCAGGAGGGCATTTTACAATGGACATGAAGGCGACCGCTTACGCCGCCAAGCGGTATTTCAACTTCAAGACGGTGATCCCCTGCCACTACAAGACCTTCCCGATCCTGGAACAATCCGCGCAAGTGCTTGTGGACGGGTTGCCCGGGGTCGATGTGATCGAACCCGAGGTTATGCAGGCGATCGTTCTCTGATGCCGGCCTCAGATTTCAGCGCGCAGGAATATGCGGACCGTTTGACCAAGACCCGCGCAGCGATGGCGCAGCGCGGGATTGAGACCTTGCTGATCACTGATCCATCGAACATGGCTTGGCTGACTGGCTATGACGGGTGGAGCTTTTATGTGCCCCAAATGGTGGTTCTGCCTGCAAAAGGTGCGCCCCTTTGGTGGGGACGCACACAGGACAAGGCGGGGGCAGCCCAGACCACATGGCTGGACCCGGCTGATCTGTTGGACTGGCCCGAAGAACATGTGCAGCATCCCGAACACCATCCAGTCGACGCGCTTGTTCTAGCGCTGCGCGAACGGGGGTGGACCACCGGGCTGGGGGTTGAGATGGACAACTACTACTACTCGGCCGCCAGCCACTGCATTCTTGAACGCGCCTTTGGCGAACTGATCGACGCCACCAGCCTTGTGAACTGGCAGCGCGCGGTCAAAAGTGACGCCGAAATCTCGATGATGCGCAAGGCAGGTCAGTTGACGGCGCATATGCACGAAGTACTACGCGCGGCGTTTCGCGAAGGTCTACCCAAACACCAACTGGTTGCCGAAGTTCAAGCGGCAGGCATTGCCGGGCTGCCCGGTTTGGCTGGGGACTACCCCGCGATTGTGCCAATTGCGCCGTCGGGTCGCGAAGCCTCGGCCTCGCATATCACCTGGAACGACAGGCCTTTGGCACGTGGCGAGGCAACCTATTTCGAAATCTCTGGCTGCTATCGCCGTTACCATTGCCCGGCCAGCCGTAGCCTGTTTCTGGGTAACCCGCCAGACGATATTCGCAGGGCCGAAGCGGCGGTTCTGACCGCAATCGATACCACTTTGTCCGCCGCACGCCCCGGTGCCACATGCGAGGAAATCGCCGCCTGTGTCTATGACAGCTTTGCCCGTGCCGGATATGAGAAGGGCAACCGCACCGGCTATCCCATCGGGCTCAGCTATCCGCCGGATTGGGGCGAACGCACCATGAGTCTACGACCCGGCGATACAACGGAACTGAAGGAAAACATGACGTTTCACTTGATGCCAGGTCTATGGACACCAGATTGGGGTTTGGCGATTACCGAAAGTTTTGTCGTGACCCCAAATGGCGGGCAATCACTGGCTGATATCCCGCGCGAGATGGTGGTGAAGCCTTAGCCGCGTTGAGCCGCGAAGAAGCTTCTCAGCAATTCGGCAGCCTCTTCAGCGGCGATGCCGTCATAGATTTCGGGCTGGTGATGGGCCTGCGGATGCGAAAATATGCGCGCACCGTGGGCAACGCCACCTGATTTCGGATCGGACGCGCCATAATAAATGCGCCGGATACGGGCCGCGGCCAATGCGGCAGCACACATGGCGCAGGGTTCCAGCGTGACATAAAGATCATGCCCTGACAGCCGTTCTGACCCAGATTCGGCGCAGGCTGCGCGCAAGGCCAGTATTTCGGCATGGGCAGTCGGGTCGTTCAACTCTCGCGTTCGGTTGCCTGCCGCAGCAACAACCTGACCATCGGGCGAGACGATGACGGCCCCAACCGGAACCTCGCCCCGTTCGGCGGCTGCGCGCGCCTCGTCCAGCGCCATGTCCATATGTGATTTGAACACCATGCCCCTGACTGCCTCAGAAACCTGCCTTTCGCAAGCGAACGCGATGAGGTATGGCCGGACCATGAACAATCCCCCCCCTCCCGGCGACCGGATCGCCAAAGTGCTGGCCCGTGCAGGCGTCGCCTCGCGGCGCGAGGCTGAACGCATGATCGAAGCAGGCCGCGTTGCGGTCAATGGCAAGGTGATCGACAGTCCCGCCCTGAATGTGACCGCCAAAGACAAGATTATTGTCGACGGCAAACCGGTTTCTGAACCCGAACCTTCCCGCCTGTGGCTCTATCACAAGCCGACCGGCCTGGTGACAACGACCAAGGACGAAAAAGGCCGCGCGACGATCTTTGATGAACTGCCCGAGGATATGCCGCGTGTGATGTCCGTGGGTCGACTGGACCTGAACTCGGAAGGCCTGTTGCTGCTGACCAATGACGGCGGCATCAAGCGCAAGCTGGAACTGCCTTCAACCGGGTGGCTGCGCAAATACCGCGTGCGGGTCAACGGACGCCCCAAGGAAGAAGATTTTGCCCCCCTACGCAAGGGGCTCGTGATCGACGGAGAGCGGTTCCAGCCCATGACCGTGTCGCTGGATCGCCAGCAAGGTGCGAATGCCTGGCTGACCATCGGTCTGCGCGAAGGCAAGAACCGAGAGATTCGCCGCGCAATCGAGGATATCGGTTTCACTGTAAACCGCCTGCTCCGCGTCTCTTATGGCCCCTTCCAGCTGGGTGACCTGAAACCCGGCCAGGTTGAAGAGGTCCGCCGCCGTGTTATGCGTGACCAACTGGGGCTGGATGGGGGTGCTAAACCCGAGGGCACCGCCAAACGCGCTGCTCGCCCGCAACGCAAACGGCCTGCAATCGGCAAGAAACCCCGCAAGTGATGCGGGTTTAGCAACCTTCCCCCTAGCGCCAAGCCTGCGTATCCCCTAGATTTTCTGGGAACGCTGCGATTTGGGGGGCTGAATGTCCGGGAGCGGAGTGCAAAAACTGGCCTATGCGGCCCTTCTGGTGCTGTTGTTCGGCGTCTGCACCGGGCTGCTGGGAGGGCTGTAGCCATGGCCAAACGGTTTGGCGGCAAATATAGCCCGCAGGGCGGGTCTGAGCCAGATGGTTCACCGCCGCGCGGCCAATTTGATGGCGCGCGTGTCGAACCTGCGGGTGCGCGTGCCAACGTTCTGTTCATTCCAGCAATCCCATTGGTCTTTTTGTCGCTGAATGACGGTGCAATTGGCATGACCATGGGCCTTGTGGCGGCCGGTATGTTGACAGCTGCTGCTTTTTTTCTGCGTGAAGGACTGCGAGCCGAAGCCGCCTATAACGCACGCAAAACCGCCCGCCGGCCCGCCTTTCCGCGCAAGATCTTTGCCAGCATACTGACCGGTCTCGGCACCGCGCTGGCCGCTTATCGGAGCGAGTATCTGGATGCCGAGGCCGTTGGCCATGCCAGCCTTCTGGCACCCGTGTTGTTCGGCACGGCGGCCACTGTATTGCATTCAGTCTCCTTTGGCTTTGATCCGCTGAAGAACAAAGGCATGGAAGGCATCGACACATTTCAGCAAGACCGCGTGGCCCGCGTGGTTGATGATGCCGAAAAGCACCTGACCCAGATGACCGATGCGATCAAACGCGCCGGTGATCGCCGGATCGAGGCCCGCGTCGAACGGTTTCAGGACACCGCCCGCGATCTGTTCCGCACGGTCGAAGAAGACCCACGCGATCTGGCTGGTGCCCGCAAATACCTGACCGTGTATCTACAAGGTGCCCGCGACGCGACTGTGAAGTTTGCCGATGTCTATGCCCGCACGCGGGACGGGCAGGCCCTGGCCGACTATTCGGCTCTGCTGGATGATCTGGAACAGAATTTCGCCGCGCGCACGCGCAAAATGCTATTGGATGACCGCAGTGATCTGACGGTCGAAATTGACGTGTTGCGCGACAGGCTGCAGCGCGAAGGCGTCCGGTTGGACTGACCGGCCACACAGTAAGCGAGGAACATCCCCATGTCCGATGAGATCAAGAGCAAGGCGGTCGAAGCCGAAACCCTGGTACAGGAAGTCACAGCCGTGGCCCTGCCGGAACCAAAGACCGAGCTTGTTTCGCTGGAAGAGGCCGACGAACCGGTCGGCGCGGAGATTCGCAAACGCATGGGCGAAATCGATATGGATGACACCAACTCGATCGTGTCCTTCGGATCATCCGCACAGGCAGAGTTGCAGGAAATCAGTCAGGCCATGCTGGCCGATGTGCGCAACAAGGATGTGGGCCCCGCCGGGGACAGCCTGCGCAACATCGTGACCACAATCCGGGGCTTCTCGGTCAGCGAGCTGGACGTGCGTCGCGAACGCAGCTGGTGGGAGAAACTGCTGGGCAAGGCCGCGCCTTTTGCCAAGTTCACCGCACAATACGAAGAGGTTCAAAGCCAGATCGACCGCATTACGGACAATCTGCTGAGCCACGAACATACGCTGCTCAAAGACATCAAATCACTGGACCTGCTGTATGAAAAGACGCTGAATTTCTATGACGAGTTGGCCCTTTACATCGCGGCGGGTGAAGAGAAGCTGACCGAGCTTGATAGTCATGACATTCCTGAAAAGGAAGCCGAGGTTCAGGCCGCGCCCGAGGACGAACAGGTGATGAAGGCGCAGGAACTGCGTGATCTGCGCGCCGCGCGTGACGATCTTGAACGCCGGGTACATGACCTGAAACTGACCCGTCAGGTGACAATGCAGTCGCTGCCATCGATCCGCTTGGTTCAGGAGAACGACAAATCGCTGGTCACCAAGATCAACTCGACCTTGGTGAACACCGTCCCCCTCTGGGAAACCCAGTTGGCACAGGCCGTCACCATTCAACGCAGCGCCGAAGCTGCGGCTGCGGTGCGGGACGCCAATGATCTGACCAACGAGCTTCTGACCGCAAACGCCGCCAATCTGCGCGAAAGCAACAAGATGATCCGCCAAGAGATGGAGCGTGGTGTCTTTGATATCGAGGCCGTCAAACAGGCCAATGCCGATCTGATCGGAACGATCAATGAAAGCCTTGCTATTGCCGATGAAGGCAAAGCCAAGCGCGCGGCAGCCGAGGAAGAACTTAAAAAGATGGAAGCCGAACTGCGCGACACGCTCGCTGCTGCCAAAGCCCGGCGCGATGGAACCGGCGACAACGCCGGAACGGCCGTTCCAGGATAAGGCAGGCAGGGGTGCGGCCTTTGAGCCATATGAAGCTGGGCCTCGGGGTCGCTGCGCTGCTGGCACTGGTCGGGTGTGAAGAGACTCTTGCGCCCTCGGCCGCGCCGGAACCACGCCCAGTGCCCCCGCCGCCGGCAGCCAATGCCTATGTGCCGCCGTCTGCCGCCAGTCAGGATCTTGCGCGTTTCTATGAACGTATCGAGCGCGACTTGTTGGCACGCGGCTTGTTGCGAACTGATGGGGGTGGCCCCGATACGCCGTATGATGCAGGGGATCTGGAACGTAACTTCGAGGCGATCGCATTCTACAGCGAATACCCAAACCACAGTATTTCAATCGGATCGCGCCAGACCGACGGGCAGCTCAGCCGTTGGGTTGGCCCCGTTCGCATTCAAACCGAGTTTGGACCGTCGATCCTGCCAGCCACACGCCAGAAAGATGCCGCAGACGTGCAATCTTATTCGGCGCGATTGGCGCGGCTCACCGGGCATTCGATTTCGATCGTCACCCGCAAGCCCAATTTCCACGTATTCTTCGCTGGCAAGGATGACAGCGCCTATGTGGTGTCACGCCTCAGGCAATTGATCCCGAATATCAGTCAAGCCTCGCTTGATCTGGTGGCGAACCCGCGTTCGAATTTCGATTGTTTCGTCTTTGCCTCGGCGAATACGTCATCGCCGAACAAATATGTGCGGGCGGTTACCCTGATACGGTCCGAGCTGCCCGATCTGGTGCGGCTCAGTTGTATCCATGAAGAGATTGCGCAAGGTCTGGGCCTTTCAAATGACAGCCCCGCCGCGCGCCCGTCGATCTTTAATGACGATGACGAGTTCGCACTGCTGACAAGTCATGATGAGAAACTGCTGCAAATGCTTTACGATCCGCGCCTCAAGCCCGGTGTGTCGGTCGATCAGGCCCGCCCCGTGGTGCGGATCATTGCGCGTGAACTGATGGGTCAGCCGCTCTGACCCCCAAAAAGACAGGAGACCCCAAATGGGAATTTTCGATTTTCTGACCGGAGAGTTCATTGATGTCATCCATTGGGTGGATGACACCCGCGACACGATGGTCTGGCGGTTCGAGCGTGAGGGGCACGAGATTAAATACGGTGCCAAGCTGACCGTGCGCGAAGGACAAGCGGCCGTGTTTGTGCACGAGGGGCAATTGGCCGATGTGTTCACGCCGGGCCTTTACATGCTTGAAACCAACAACATGCCGATCCTGACAACGCTTCAGCATTGGGATCACGGCTTTCAATCTCCGTTCAAGTCCGAGGTCTATTTCGTCAACACAACGCGGTTCAACGACCTGAAGTGGGGTACGAAAAACCCGATCATGCTGCGCGACCCCGAGTTTGGGCCAACGCGCATCCGGGCTTATGGCACCTATACGGTGCGGGTTAAGGACCCGGCGAAGTTTCTGGTCGAGATCGTCGGCACCGATGGTGAATTCACCATGGATGAAATCAGCTTTCAGATCCGCAACATCATCGTGCAGGAATTCAGCCGTGTGATCGCAGGATCGGGCATACCGGTGCTGGACATGGCCGCCAATACCGCCGATCTGGGCAAGCTGATCGCGGCTGAAGTGTCTCCGGTGCTGGACAGCTACGGGTTGGAAATGCCTGAGTTCTACATTGAGAACATCTCTCTGCCGCCTGCCGTTGAAGCCGCGTTGGACAAGCGGACCTCGATGGGGTTGGCTGGTGATCTGGGTAAATTCACCCAGTATTCGGCAGCCGAGGCTATGACGGCAGCGGCCCATAATCCCGGTCAGGGCGGCGGCATGGGCGCTGGTCTTGGCATGGGCATGGGTATGGCTATGGCGCAGCAAATGGCAAACATGGCAGCGGGCCAGCCGAGCGGCCCGTGGGGATCGTCCGCCCCCGCTGCCCCACAACCGGCGGCACAGATGGCCCCGCCACCCCCACCCCCGGTTGAGCATGTGTGGCATATTGCATTGGATGGTCAGACAAGCGGGCCGTTTTCCAAGGCCAAGATGGGACGCATGGCCGCCGAAGGCGAGTTGACGCGCGACACTCATGTCTGGACCGCCGGGCAGGACGGCTGGAAGAAAGCCGGAGAGGTTCAGGAACTGGCGCAGTTGTTTACCATTTTGCCGCCACCTCCACCGGGCGCATAAACTATGGTGGTTGAAGCTGAACCAGCCCCATACTCACAACGAGATATACGACGAGCAGTCAATCTGAGTGCATTTCTTGGATGGATCATTGTTATTTGTCTGCCATTTGGTTTGACTGTCCGCACAAATGGTTTCGACGCATCGCTGAAATCTTGGTTGATGTTGTTTGTTCTACTTGGTGTCCCGTTCGCCTTCCTCGTGGCATGGCTTTTTGTGTCCCCCGCTTTGCGCGCGGTGATGCGTCGGCGCATTAGCTATATGCGTGCGGCCAAGTGGGGCACATGTATCGGCTTTGGCCTAGTGACCTTGAGCATCTCGGTCGGACGGTTTCTGGGATGGCTCCAATCAAAGAACCCGAATTTCGATTCTACACGCGGGGGCATCGGATCGGTTCAATCCGTTGACGGTATCCTGACATCCTATGGATGGTGGATTTTAGCGCAGAACTCAGGACTATTTATCTTAGCCTGCATACTCATTGCTCTTGTAGTGCGCTGGCAGATCGGGCCAGGTACCCATTCCGTTGTTGAGACGAACGAATGACCGAAGAACACCGCTTCCCCTGCGCCCAATGTGGCGCGGATTATCGGTTCAGTCCGGGCGATGGCACGTTAACCTGTGATCACTGCGGGCATTCCGAGCCGATTGGCTCGGGGCCGTGGGGCGGCGCAAGCCTGCGTGAGCTGGACTTTGACGCCGCGATTGCGGATCGGCTGCCGGACAGCGAGATCGAAGAAACGCGGGTTCTGACCTGTTCCAACTGCGCTGCTCAGGTCGAGTTTGATCCGAACACCCATGCCGCCGAGTGCCCGTTCTGCGCGACACCCGTGGTCACGGATACCGGAGTGAACCGCCATATTAAACCAAAGGGTGTGCTCCCCTTTGCGTTGGATGAACGTACCGCCCAGAAGGCCATGAATGATTGGCTGGGCAAGCTGTGGTTTGCGCCGAACGGGTTACAGGAATACGCCCGCAAAGGACGCAAGATGCAGGGTATTTATGTGCCCTACTGGACCTTCGATGCGGATACTAAGTCCAACTATCGCGGTGAACGGGGCGTGGTCTATTATGAAACCCGCACTGTTATGCGCGATGGAAAACGGGTTCAGCAACAGGTGCCAAAGGTCCGCTGGACTCCGAAATCCGGGCGGGTTGCGCGGTTCTTTGACGATGTTCTGGTGCTGGCGTCTCATTCCCTACCCAAGACCTACACCGATGCGTTAGAGCCCTGGGACCTACCCGCCCTGGAGCCGTATCAACCCGAATATCTGGCCGGATTCCGGGCCGAGGCCTACACGGTTGAGTTGCGAGATGGGTACGCCGAAGCGCGCCAACATATGTCGCGGGTGATCGAACGGGATGTGCGTTTTGACATCGGCGGTGACCGCCAGCGTATCCATTCGGTTGACACTGATGTCAGGGATGTGACTTTCAAGCATATCCTGCTGCCGGTCTGGATGGCCGCCTATAAATACCGGGGTGAAACCTATCGTTTTGTCGTCAACGGGCGCACCGGACGGGTACAGGGCGAACGGCCCTGGTCTGCGGTCAAGATTGCGATTGCCGTTGGTTTGGGCCTGATCGTCGCGGCTGGTGTTGGGTATCTGGTGGCAACGGGTCAGCAGTAGGATCCCCCTTGCGCCTTCTCAGGGCTGCAGTCATCTTCGGCCGCAACTCTGCAGGGAGAACACGTTTATGACATTGTCCGCTTTGAATAATTTGCTCGAGCAGCGACATTCCTGCCGGGCCTTTCGCCCGAACCCAGTCCCTACGGAGCACATAGAGCAGATCGTAGCCAGCGCCTTACGCGTGCCCAGCTGGTGCAATGCGCAGCCCTGGCATTTGGTGATCACGCGCGGTGAGGAGACAGACCGCTTCCGGCATGCCTTGCAAAACGAGGTCGCGACAGGATCGCCCGCCCCCGATCTTCCCTTCCCGGCCTCGTATTCAGGCCCTTATCAGGATCGTCGCCGCGCCTGCGGTTGGGCTCTTTACGAGGCGGTTGGCGTCGAACGTGGCGACCGGGAAGGATCCGTCCGTCAAATGATGGAAAACTATTCGCTGTTCGGCGCACCCCATTGCGCGATCCTGTCCAGCCCGGCCGAGCTTGGCTCCTATGGCGCAATGGATTGCGGCGGGTTTGTCACTGCTTTCACGCTGGCAGCCGAAGCGCTTGGAATTGCTAGTATTCCTCAGGCAGCCGTTGCCGCTTACGCGCCGTTCCTGCATCGCTATTTCGATATCCCCGAAGATCGCCTGATCCTGTGTGCGCTCTCATTCGGATATTCCGACACAGACCACCCGGCCAACAGTTTTCGGACTGATCGTGCAGCTTTGAGTGACATTGTCGATTGGCGCGGTTAAACCCACTGAAAAACGGGGGAGGACGCTTTGCGCGCGCTTCTACAACGCATTTCACGGGCCCGCGTCTCAGTGGGCGGTGCGGTTGTCGGACAATCCGGTCCGGGGCTGATGATTCTGGTCTGCGCCATGCAGGGCGATACCCAAGATCATGCGGAAAAGTTGGCAGCAAAGATCGCCAAGCTGCGTATCTTTAGGGATGAGGCGGGCAAAATGAACCGCTCGATCCTTGATACTGGTGGGTCCGCTTTGGTGGTTAGTCAGTTCACGCTGGCCGCCGATACATCGCGCGGCAATCGCCCGGGCTTTGCCAACGCCGCCCCACCCGAGGATGGTGAGCGACTGTATCTTGCCTTCGCCCGATACCTGTCGTCGCACGGCGTTGCCGTCGAGACCGGGCAGTTTGGCGCGGATATGGCGGTAGAACTGGTCAATGACGGCCCGGTTACGATCTGGATGGAAAACTGATGATGCGCACTGAACAAGCAATCGAGTTTTGGAAGTCAGGTGTCGCAGCGGTTGATGGCTTCACAGCCACCAAGACTGCCCTGCCCGGTATCGCGCGACCAGATCGCATCCTTGCCGTTGGCAAACCCGCCGCTGCAATGGCGCGTGCGGCATTGGACCAGTTTGGCGGCGTGCCGACACTTGTCGTCACCAAAGATGATCATGGGCGCGATCTGCCAGTAGATGTCGAGGTGATCGAAGCCTCGCATCCTGTGCCGGATCAACGCAGCCTGAACGGTGGCCGCGCCTTGCGCGAAGCGGTTGAGGCGATGAAACCCGGTTCTCATCTATTGCTTCTGGTGTCGGGGGGCGCGTCGTCGCTGGCTGAAGATCTGGTGCCGGGAAAATCACTTGAAGACCTTGCCGCTCTGAACCGCCAACTGCTGGCTCAAGGGTTGGATATCGTGGCGATGAACGCTGAACGGCGGAAATTGTCGCGGGTCAAAGGGGGTGGGCTGCTGTCTCACTTCAACGGCGCGAAGGCCACAGTGCTGGCGATTTCGGATGTGCCCGGCGACGATTTGAATGTGATCGGGTCAGGCATCGGCGCCCTGCCCCCGGCCTATGAGTTCGACGCAACCATCCGCATCATCGCCTCAAACGCTCATGCCCGGGCTGCTGCGGCGAAGGCCGCACAATCAGCAGGCTTACGGTTGCTCGCAAATGAGGAAGCTCTGCATGATGATTATCTGACCATTGCGGCCCATGTGGGTTCGAAACTTCGCGGTATGGAAAGCGGTGCAATGGTGTTCGGTGGTGAGCCTACTGTTGTTTTGCCAGAATCCCCCGGTCGGGGGGGGCGCAATCAGGCCCTTGCCCTTGCGCTGGCCAAAGAAATCGCCGGGCTGGATGGGCTGACTGTTGTTGTGGGCGGAACAGACGGTACCGATGGTCCAACCAACGCGGCAGGCGGTGTGGTGACCGGAGCGACCTGGACAGATCGCGCCCAAGACGCCCTGACCTCAGCAGATAGTGGCACCTACCTGGAACAGGCCGACGCCCTATTGGTGACAGGACCAACCGGCACAAATGTAATGGACCTTATTGTCGCAATCCGCGACTGATTTGGCGTTTCTCATGCTAACTTATGTATTTCATGCGTCATCCTTGGTTCAGCTAAGCCGAACGGCACGGATGATACGTGTTCGAATGGCCAAAACCAAAGAAACAACGCGCCGGACCTCACACGCCCAAGTGAGATTTTTGAACTTGTCGGGCTGCCCCAAATGCGCCAACGTTGACTCATGCGTCAATAACAAGCCCTTGAAGGGCAATATTCACTCAACTGGGAGAGATTACAGATGAAAGAACAACTAACCCATATGGCAGGCCAGGTCACCGCGGGAAAACTCACGCGCCGTGAATTCATGGGCAAAGCTGCCGCTCTGGGCGTGTCGGCCGCTGTTGCCAGCACGATGTTCGCAGATGCTGCGCGTGCCGCCAGCCCGAAGAAAGGTGGGGATCTGAAACTCGGCCTTCAGGGTGGTGAATCCACGAACTCGCTTGATCCTGCTACTTATGCAAGCTCGGTTCCCTATATGAATGGCCGTCATTTTGGCGACACGCTTGTTGAGGTTGCTCCTGACGGCACAATCGAGCCTCGTCTGGCCGAAAGCGTAGAAGGCAGCGCTGATGCCAAGGTTTGGACCTTCAAACTGCGTCAGGGTGTCGAGTTCCACAACGGCAAAACCATGACCAGCGACGACGTGCTAAAGACCATGGAACGCCACTCGAACGAAGACTCGCAGTCCGGGGCTCTTGGCGTCATGCGGGGCATTGAGTCTATGAAGGCCGACGGCGAAAACTTCCAGGTTACGCTAACCGAACCAAACGCCGATCTGCCGTATCTAATGGCGGATTATCACCTGATCGTCCAACCCGATGGCGGCATGGACAACCCTGCAGCAGGCATCGGTACCGGCCCATATCAGGTAGAAGTTGATGAGCCCGGTGTGCGTCACTTGTTCACAAAATTTGCCAATTACTGGAATGACGATGGCTATTTCGACAGCGTGGAAAATGTTGTAATCAACGACGCTACAGCCCGTACTGCAGCATTGCAAAGTGGTCAGGTGCAACTCGCCAACCGGATCGAACCGAAAGTCGCCGACTTGCTGGGGCGCGCGCCCAACTTAACGGTTCAGGCGACGCCCGGTCGTGGACACTATGTATTCATCATGCATTGTGACACGGCGCCGTTCGATGAAAACGAGCTGCGTACTGCATTGAAATACGCAATCAACCGCCAGGAACTGGTAGATAAAGTACTGCGCGGCTATGGCTCGGTCGGGAACGACATGCCTGTCAACGCAGCCTATCCGCTGTTTGATGAAGCGATCGCCCAGCGCGAATTCAGCCTTGAAAAAGCGGCTGAGCATTACAAGAAGTCAGGGCATGATGGCTCACCCATCATACTGCGTGTCGCCGATGGTGCCTTCCCGGGTGCTGTGGACGCTGCTGCCCTGTTCCAGCAAACCGCCGCACAGGCCGGTATTCCGCTGGAAATCAAGCGCGAGCCAAACGATGGTTACTGGTCCGAGGTCTGGAACGTCCAGCCTTTCTGTGCCTCATATTGGGGTGGCCGTCCGGTCCAGGATCAGATGTATGCGACCGCGTATTTGTCGACCGCCGACTGGAACGACACCCGATTCAAAGTGCCGGCGTTCGACGACATGCTGTTTGCAGCCCGGGCTGAACTGGATCCGGAAAAACGGAAAGGCATCTACAGTCAAATGGGCCAGATGGTGCGTGATCAGGGTGGTCTGATCTGCCCCATGTTCAACAACTTTGTCGATGCCTCGAGCAATGTTCTGGCTGGTTGGGAGGCCGATCCAAACGGCGAACTGATGAATGGTCAGGTATCCCGCAAGATGTGGTTCGCGTAACTCGGGCCACGGATCATGCATCCTATCATCAAACTGGTTTCCCAGCGCCTCGCGCTGGGACTCCTGCTTCTCTTCGGTGCATCGGCTCTGATTTTCGGCCTCACCGAAGCTCTTCCTGGGGACGCGGCACAAGCGGTCCTTGGACAATCCGCAACTCCCGAAGCGCTGGAGAATCTGCGCGAAGAAATGGGCCTGAACCGCCCAGCCCTGACCCGCTATGCCGAATGGCTGGGTGGTATTGTGCAGGGTGATCTGGGTCAGTCCCTGACCAACAAGCTCGACATTGCTGAAAGCATCGGCAAACGGTTAGGCAATACCTTGTTTCTGGCCTGTGCGGCCGCCATCGTCTCCGTACCTCTTGCTATCTTTCTGGGTCTGCTGGCCGTGCGCTATCGCAATCGCTGGCCGGACAAGCTGATCTCTGCCATCACGCTGACAACGGTTTCGATTCCGGAATTCCTGATCGGCTATGTGGTGATCTATTTCGTGTCCGTGAAGCTGGGCTGGTTCTCATCTCTGGCCATGATCAACGATTCCATGTCGTTCGGAGAGAAACTGAACGCAATCGCGCTGCCCGCCTTTGTCCTGACACTGGTCGTGCTGGCACAGATGATGCGGATGACCCGCGCGGCAATCCTGAACCTGATGCAATCCGCATATATTGAGACGGCCGAATTGAAAGGTCTGTCGAGTTTTCAGGTTATCGCACGCCATGCCTTTCCGAATGCAATCTCACCCATCGTCAACGTTGTGATGCTGAACCTCGCCTATCTGGTCGTCGGCGTTGTCGTAGTCGAAGTAGTGTTTGTCTATCCCGGCATGGGTCAATACCTGGTGGATTCGGTGACCAAGCGTGACGTACCGGTTGTTCTGGCCTGCGGCGTGGTCTTTGCCGCCGTCTATATCGGGCTGAACATGGTGGCGGACATTGTGTCAATCCTGGCCAACCCAAGACTGAGGCATCCGAAATGATGAAGAATATTCCTATTTCGGCAATGATCGGTCTGTTCTTCACCGGGATGTACTTTTTCATCGCCTTTGCAGCCCCGCTGATCGCCCCCTATGGCATGGCCGAAGTGGTTGGCGATGTATGGGAGCCGTCCAGCGCCGAGCATCTGCTGGGCACCGACAATATCGGGCGCGATTTGCTGACCCGCATGATCTATGGCGGACGCACGACGATCTTTATCGCGGCGGCGGCCACCATCCTCAGCTTTGTCACCGGGACCTCTCTGGGCCTTTTGGCGGCTGTGCTGGGTGGGTGGGCCGATCAGGTGCTCAGCCGAGCGGTTGATCTGGTCATGTCGATCCCGACGCTGATCCTTGCGCTGGTCATTCTGGCGATCGTTCCGGTAACGGTGCCGATCCTGATCCTAGTGATGGGTCTGTTGGACGCCACACGCCCATATCGTCTGTCCCGATCCGTCGCCGTGGACATCAACGTGATGGACTATGTCGAGGCCGCCAAACTGCGTGGCGAAGGCCGTGGCTGGGTTATCTTCCGGGAAATCCTGCCCAACGCCTTGTCACCGTTGGTGGCAGAATTCGGCCTGCGGTTCATCTTCATGGTTCTGTTTATCTCGACCCTATCCTTCCTGGGCTTGGGCGTGCAGCCACCTCTGGCGGATTGGGGCGGCATCGTGAAGGAAAACAAGGACGGCATCGTCTATGGTATCGGCGCGGCGCTTTATCCGGCAGTTGCCATCGCGACGCTCGCCATCTCGGTCAACCTGGTGGCTGACTGGATCCTGAACCGCACCACATCGCTGAAAGGAGGCCGGGGATGAGTGATACCCTTCTCAAGGTCCGCGACCTCAAGATCGGCGCGACCGTCTATCCGCCGGGCGAAAAGCCCCATGACATCGAAATCGTACACGGGGTCAGCTTTGACCTCGAACGCGGCAAGGTGCTGGGGCTGATCGGCGAATCCGGGGCCGGTAAATCCACCATCGGTCTGGCCTCAATGGCCTATGGCCGGGGCGGTGTGAAGATCACCGGCGGTGAGGTTTGGGTCAACGGGCGCGATATCATGCAGTCCGCTCTGGGCGATATTCGCAATCTGCGGGGTGGCGAGGTCAGCTATGTCTCGCAATCCGCCGCCGCGTCCTTTAACCCGGCCAAGAAGATCATGGATCAGGTTGTCGAGGCAGCTGTTGAGCACAAGAAGTTCAGCCGCAAAGAGGCCGAGGCCCGTGCGCGCGAACTGTTTGCCAAATTGGGGCTGCCCGATCCGGACAACATCGGAGAACGCTACCCGCACCAAGTGTCGGGTGGTCAGCTCCAACGCTGCATGACCGCGCTGGCGCTGTGTCCCGAACCTGATCTGGTGGTGTTTGATGAACCGACCACGGCGCTGGACGTGACAACTCAGATCGACGTCCTGATGGCCATCAAGGAAGCCATCGCAGATACCGGTGTTGCTGCGCTTTACATCACGCATGACCTTGCCGTTGTGGCGCAGGTGAGCGACGACATCATGGTTCTGCGCATGGGCAATACAGTCGAATATGGCACCACCGATCAGATCATCAACAACCCGCAAGAGGACTATACCAAGGCCCTGGTCTCGGTCCGGTCCATCGAGCACGAAGAGAAACAGCCGACATCGGAACCGGTGCTCAGCGTCGACGGGATCACCGCACGCTACAAGGGGCTGAACTTCGATGTGCTGCACAACGTCAATGTCGAGCTTCATCCAGGGCAGACACTGGCGGTTGTGGGTGAATCCGGTTCGGGTAAATCGACGCTGGCCCGTGTGATCACTGGCCTGCTGCCGCCGCGCGATGGTGAGATCACGTTCAACGGGCGCAAACTGTCTGCGGACCTCAAAGGCCGCACGCGTGAGGACCTGCGCGAGTTGCAGATGATCTACCAGATGGCTGACGTGGCAATGAACCCACGCCAGACCGTTGGCACTATCATTGGTCGCCCGCTGGAGTTCTACTTCAACATGCGCGGTGCGGAAAAGCGCAAGCGCGTGGTTGAGCTGCTGGATGAGATCGAGCTGGGCGAGAAGTTCATCGACCGCTACCCGGCTGAACTGTCGGGCGGTCAGAAACAGCGTGTGTGTATCGCGCGCTCGCTGGCGGCAAAGCCCAAGATGATCATCTGTGATGAGGTCACCTCGGCGCTGGACCCGCTGGTCGCAGACGGCATCCTCAAGCTGCTATTGGATTTGCAGAAAATCGAGGATGTGGCCTATCTGTTCATCACCCACGATCTGGCAACGGTCCGTGCGATCAGCGACAGTATCGCGGTGATGTATCAGGGCCGTGTTGTGCGCTACGGACCAAAAAGCCAAGTGCTGAGCCCACCCTTCGATGACTATACCGATCTGCTGCTCAGTTCGGTGCCAGAGATGCATCTTGGCTGGCTGGAAGAGGTCGTAGCCCATCGCAAGATGGAGAGCGCGGGGCACTGATCACGTTGTGACAGTTCGATGAAGTTTCCAAATCCCGGCGCCTTGGGTCACAACAGGTGTCGGGATTTTGATATTTGGGGCGCGAATGAACGGCCCTGAAACAACGATTCCTCTAGGGTCGGCGCAACACAAAATCAGATAGGTAGGCTGATGGACCGCAAACTTCTTTTGATCATTCTGGACGGCGTCCCCTGGCACAATTTCCGCCGCCTGTTCGGCAATCTCGAAGGTTGGGTGGATAGCGGAGAGGCGCGCGTTTGGAAACTGCGGGCTGTGCTGCCATCAATCTCGGCCAGTTGCTATGCATCAATCCATACGGGCGTCACGCCGCAGGAGCATGGGTGCACCGGCAATGGAAATGTGTTCCGCCTCAGCCACAAAGATGTGTTCAGTCAGGTGCGCGAGGCTGGTGGTGTCACCGGGGCGGTTACGCATAGCTACTGGTCCCAGTTCTTCAACCGGCATCCGTTCGATTATGTCCGCGATGTGGAATATGACGAACCGGATAGCAAAACCATAAACCACGGCCGGTTCCACACAATGACGGGCTATGGCAAGGATAACCAGATGACGCCTTCGGACGTTGATCTGTTTGCCACCCTGACAAACTTGTGCCTGCGCTTTGGTCTGGATTACGGCATCCTGCATACCTGCACCCTGGACAGTATGGGCCATCGGTTTTTTCACGATTGCCAGGAGATGGACCATGCCTGTTTTGTCGCCGATGAAATGCTGGCCCCATTCATCCCCCGTTGGCGACAGTTGGGATATGAGGTCATCGTCACAGCCGATCACGGACAGGATGAACGCGGCCACCACGGTGGGCGGGGCGCTTTGCAGCAGGAAACGGCCCTGTATTACTTCGGCGATGCCGACGGCCCGCAGGCCGATGCGGTGATTGACCAGTTGCAACTGGCCCCCACAATCCTGACCCGGATGGGCGCACCGATTGCGGACACAATGAAGGGTGAGCCATTCCTGAAGTGATCACGGCCTAACCATAGGGCCAAATACTCTGCCCCAATGCTTCGATGGCCACGGAGATACGTTCGAAACTGTCAGCCGCCCGTTTCACGCTGTTGCGGGCGCGCAGATAGCCGTGCACCAAACCCGCTTCGTTGATCCAATGGGCGTGTCCGCCTGCCTGAGCGATCAGCTTGCAATAGGTAGACCCATCATCGCGCAACGGATCGCAATCGGCAGTGATCACAACGGTCGGAGGCAGGTCCGAGAAATCGGTGTCTTGAAGCGGCGCAAAGGTTGGATCGACTTTGGGCGCGGCCCCACCGCATCGCACCTTTTCGTAGAACAATATCTCATCGCGGGTCAGCAGCGGCGCCTGCGCGTGCTCCAAATAGGATCCGGCAGAGCTGTCCCCACCCAAGCCCGGATAGATCAGAACCTGCCCCAACACTTCAGCTGGTCGGCCTCTCATATGATGGGCAACCGCCGCAGCCAGATTGCCACCGGCACTGTCACCAGCCAACACAATGGGAACGCCGAATTCGGCAACCGCCCACTCGACCGCCGCCACACTGTCCTGAAACTGCGCAGGGTGCACATATTCCGGGCATAGCCGGTAGTCCACTGAAACAACGCGATACCCGGTTTGGACGCAGATTTCGGCGCAGACATCATCATGGCTGTCCAGCCCGCCGACGACAAAGCCACCGCCATGAAAATAGATGACCACGCGGGTCGGATCGCCCGCTGTATAAACGCGGACCGGCACGCCATTGGCGGACCGGTCCTGAGTTTCAACTCCATTCGGGCGCGGTTGGCGAAAGGTCTGACACATCGCGTCATAGACCCTGCGTTGATCCTCGATCGACAGATCAACCGCGTTGTCGGGATAGCTTTCTGCCGTGCGTCTTATGAACGCCCATGTTTCTTCATCGATCAGACGTTCATAATCCATATTACCTCCCGGTCAGGCAGCCCACTCCCATGGCCGGGTGAATGATCCCAGCACCTTGCTGACATCGTCTTCTGATGAGCCGTTCGCGTCAAGCTGTGCAACAAGGCCGCGTTTCTTGTCATCAATGACCGAAACGACGCGAGCGGCCACTCCAGCCTCTTCCAACGCACCATTGTAGACCCGCGTGATCGCGTTTTTGCGCAGGTCCGGCTTGAAGACTTTGCCAACCGCAGTTTTGGGCAGTTCCGAAAGGATGGTCATATGTTTGGGCTGTGCGGCACGTTCGTGCACGTGGACCTTGCAGAACTCCAGCAATGCCTCCTCGGTGACCGACGCGCCATCGACCAGTTCGACGAAGGCGCAGGGCAATTCGCCCGAATGAGCATCTGGCTGCCCGATGGCTCCGGCAAAGGCCACGGCCTCATGCCCCAGCAGGGCTTCTTCGATTTCAGCCGGGTCGATGTTGTGTCCGCCGCGAATTATCAAATCCTTCGCGCGGCCGGTGATCCACAGATACCCGTCTTCGTCAAAACGGCCCAGATCACCCGTGCGCAAATATTTTTCGAAGTGATACAGGTTTTCGTTCTTGTCGGCCTCTGTATAGGTGTTGCCCGGAAAGACACCCGGGTTCGAGATGCAGATCTCTCCGATTTCATCAGCGGCGCATTCCTTGGGGCCATCTGGTCCATCCATCAGGATTTTGACATCCGTGTATGGGAAAGGGATGCCGATGGAGCCGATCTTTTTCTCACCATCAACCGGATTGCACGAGACCAGGCAGGTCGCTTCGGTCAGTCCATAGCCTTCGACGATGGTCACACCCGTTGCTTCTTCGAAACGGCGGAACAATTCAACCGGCAGCGGCGCTGACCCCGAAAAGGCGGTTTTGACGCTGGAGATATCCGCATCCACCGGGCGCTGCATTTTCGCAGAAATCGCCGTGGGCACGGTGATGATGAAACTGACTTTCCAGCGTTCGATAAGCTTCCAGAAATTGTCGAAAACACCATCTCCACGATACCCTTGCGGCGTCGGGAAGATCACATGCGCCCCGGATGAGACCGCCGCCATCATGATCACATGCACCGCGAAGACGTGGAACATCGGCAGCGGGCACATGATGACGTCATTTTCATCAAACAGCAGCGTATGCCCTAGCCAGCCGTTATAGATGAGGCCCGAATACTTATGCTGCGCGACTTTCGGCATTCCGGTCGTGCCGCCAGTGTGAAAATAGCACGCGACGCGATCTTCGGTGCTGTCTGCAAAACTCAGCGTCTTGGGCTGTTTCGCCAGCTCCTTATTGAAATTCTTGTAATCCGCATGGGCCAGCTTTTCCTTGTCGCCCATTTTTGGACGCAGCAGCGGAACAATCCATGATTTCGGAGGGGTCAGATAGCGGTTCAGGTCAATCTCAAGGATCGTATGAACCTTGGGCGCATGGCGCACAGCCTCTTCCACCTTTTGCGCCACATCCGTCTTTGGGAAGGAACGCAGTGTCACCACAACCTTGGCTTCGGTTTCCCGCAAGATCGCGGCGATCTGTTCGGGCTCCAACAGTGGGTTGATCGGATTTACGATCCCTGCAACCGCACCGCCCATCATGGTGACCAAAGTCTCGTTACAGTTGGGCAACACATAGGCGACCACGTCGTTTTCGCCCACGCCAAGCGAGCGGAACAGGTTCGCCGCCTGATTGACCTGCCCCAGCAGATCAGACCATGTCAGCGTTTCGGCCTTGTCTGTCGGACCGGAAAACAATTGGAAACTGATCGCGTTGTGATTGGGGAACTTCTCGGCTGTCCGAGACAACAGTTGATGGAAGGTGACCGGCAGATCACGATCCTCCCACGCCATTTCCTGTTCGATACGCAGTTTGTCTTCACGCCCTACAAAGGCCATGTGGCTCCTCCCCGTCTTGTATTCTCCCACGTGTCACACGTGGTTTTGATCCTCACATAGATGGGATCACAACCCTGCTGACACAAGCAAGGGCTTAGCGACGGAAAAGTTGAAAATGTAGAATGACGCTGCGGCGGAAACTGATCTGCCCCTGCGTCACCCTATTCTGCGGCAAGCCCATCAGTGAATTGCAGACGCGCCAAGCGGGCATATAGCCCATCTTGCGCCACCAGATCGTCATGCGTGCCCTGCGCAACAATGCGGCCCGCGTCCATCACGACAATCCGGTCTGCCTTCTTCACTGTAGCCAGACGATGCGCCACAATCAGGGTCGTCCGGCCCGCACGCATCTGGTCAACCGCCCCCTGCACCGCCCGTTCGCTTTCCGCATCCAGGGCCGAGGTCGCCTCGTCCAGCAGCAACACCGGCGCATCCCGCAGAATGGCCCGCGCGATGGCAATACGTTGTTTTTGCCCCCCCGACAGCATCACGCCACGCTCGCCTACAAAACTGTCATAGCCTTCGGGCAGTGCAGCAATGAACTCATGCGCAGCGGCGGCGCGCGCGGCTGCTTCGACCTCGGCGTCCGAGGCATCAAGGCGGCCGAACCGGATGTTCTCGCGCGCTGAGGCGGCAAAGATCACCGGATCCTGCGGGACTAGGGCAATGTGGCGGCGGAAATCCGTCCGATCCAGATCAGTCAGGTCTTCCCCGTCCAGCAGGACACGCCCGGAATTCGGATCATAGAACCGCTGGATCATCTGAATGACGGTTGTCTTGCCAGCCCCGGAGGGGCCAACAAAGGCAACGGTTTCGCCGGGGTTCACCTGCAGGGACAAGCTGTCCAGCGCCACCACATCGGGCCGCGCAGGATAGCGGAAAGTGACATCCTGAAACCGAATTTCACCACGAACCGGTTGTAACAGCACTTTGGCCTGCGCAGGATCGAGGACCGTATCTTCTGCATTAAGCAACTCAACCAGCCGCTCGGTTGCGCCGGCGGCGCGTTGCAGCTCGCTCCAGATTTCGGACAGCGCGGCAACAGATCCTGCCATGATCACCGAATAGATCACGAACTGGATCAACACCCCTTCGGTCATCACCCCGTTGCGGACATCATTGGCCCCCATCCAAAGCACGCCTACGATGCCAGAGAAGACCAGAAAAATGACAATCACGGTCAGGATCGCACGGGTTTGAATGCGGCGCAGTGAAACGATGTAGGAGGTTTCCGTCATCTCCCCAAACTGCTCTCGGCTTGCCCGTTCATGGGTAAAGGCCTGAACCGTTTGCACCGCGCCTAGTGCCTCACCCGCATTGCCAGAGGACGCTGCGATCCAGTCCTGATTTTCACGGCTGATCGCGCGCAAGCGACGGCCCAGCACCAGGATCGGCACGATCACCACAGGGATCAACAACAGGACAAGCGCCGTCAGCTTGGCAGACGTCAGCAGCATCAGCGCTAAACCACCCACAAACATTAACATATTGCGCAGCGCGATCGAAACGGATGAACCCAAAACCGATTGGATCAGGGTCGTGTCCGTCGTGATCCGGCTGAGCACTTCGCCAGTCAAAATACGTTCATAAAACGCAGGGCTCATGCCGATGACCCGGTCAAACACGGCTTTGCGAATATCGGCCACCACGCGTTCGCCCAGCCGCGTGACCAGCGCATACCGAATGCCCGTGCCTACCGCCAAAACACCAGCGATGCCCAGCGCCGCAAGAAAGTACCAATCCAGCAGTTCCCCATCTTGTATGCGGAAATTGTCGACCACGCGGCGCACGGCCAACGGCAAGGTGAGCGTCATCCCTGCGGTCAGACATAATGCAAGCGTTGCACCAAACATCAGCGCGCCGTAAGGGCGCATAAAGGGCCAAAGCGCCTTCAGAACGCTAAGCTTTTTCGAGGTGGCACGCTCTTCACTGGCCCCGGGAGGTGATGATGGTGTCTGACCGGTCGCAGTCTGTCTTGCCATGTCGGGCCTGTGTTTCCTGAAACAATTCTGGGTATCTGCTTCTTGGCGGCAGTGGCATCCGGGGTCAAGCGCATGCGTCCAAAATGCCAGCCGCTCAGGGCCATTTGACGCAGAAATCATAAGGGAAACAACTGGAGCGGGTAGACGGAATCGAACCGACATAGCCTGCTTGGAAGGCAGGGGCTTTACCATTAAGCTATACCCGCTCGTGGTTTTCGCTGGTTAGGACATGCGTCTGGGCGCGTCAAGCGCGAAGTGGAAGTTTGACGGACAGATTTTTTACGTCGCGCATATCAGCCGTCAAATCGGTTCGCCCATCGCATCAAAGGCGAGCCAGCCCCGGAGCAACGACCGGGGCCGGATCAGGCTTAGTGCCCAGTCAGAACCAGAGTATTGACCGGCATCAGGATCAATCGCAAGCGAAGCCCGGCCGCATGCACCACACCAATCGTATCGACGACATGCAAAAAAGCGCCTTCCCAGAACCCAAGATCCTCATGCTCAAGCCGCTCATGATTGTCCGTGTAGACATTCGCCAGACAGTTGCTGCCCGGCGGAATGTCGTCGGCCATGCCTTTGTAAAGCGGCTCCATATAGACTAACATGGATCCCGGAACCTTGTTGTTTTGCACATCGCGCAGCTCGTCCGACGGTCTGATCTGACCAGATGGGATGACATCCTGAACCTCGACCACAACCATGGGAATCACGGTAAAGGGTTTGGTCATGCATCCCAGCTCTCCGATCATGCCGGGTTTGATAACCTGTGCGGAAAGCTGGTTGAATGCTGCCTGAAACCGGTCATGCCCTGAATTCGACGGCACCAGAATACCGGCAGGCCGCAAAAGAGGGCTGACATAGTCCCCCACCTGCAACCCAAACTGTTCGACCCGTCCGGTGACACCGGCGTTGATCACTGTCTTATCCAGTTCAGTCATCGCAGCATCCAGCTGCGCATTTGCGCTGGCCAACTGGGCCGGGATCAGTTCTTCGATTTGTTGAACAACCGCTGCCCGTTTAGATTCCGCAGCCGTCACCTGTGCTTCGCGTTCGGCTACAAGGTTTTCCAGCCGCTCAATCTCGGCCAATCGAACCGCGCTAGAGCCCTGGTCGCGCAGCGTGGTGTTGCGCTCAAGGTCTTCCAGCGATTGCGCCAGCGCCGCGCGGGCCCCGGCGATACCTGCATCGGCTTCGGCCAGATCGGTTTCGGCCACTTTCAACGAGGCCTGCACCTGAGCCACCTGAGCATGCGCCGACTGAACCTGCGCTTGCTGTGTGAAATCCTCAATCCGGAATATCGGCTGACCCGCAGTCACCTGTTCGTTGTTGCGCACATAGACTTCGGCCACACGACCGCCGAGTTGCGGCAGAATGGTAACCGTCCGGAAGTAGGAAGCGGCACTGGAACTGGCCGGATGAAAGTAGAATAGCGTGGTAATCACCGTCAGGGCCAGAATCGCGCAAGTGGTCAAACCCCAGCGCAGTTCATACCACATGGTGAAAAGGGTGATTTCATGCCCAATGCGTTTGCCTTGCACAAAGCGGCGGAACAGGTAGTCAGGCAGCACCGTGATCAGCGCGCAGAGCATTGTTTCGATCATTGCCTACTGCTCCTGCGTTTCTGTGGGTTCTGCGACGGGTGTTTCGGATTGCACTGCCTCGGGCACAACGTCCGGCACCGGTGACCGCCCCAAAGATCGAATGGCATCCGCGATATTCTTCATCGGCGTTGCAAAATCCGGGAACTGGAACCCTGCGACCAATATGGCCGCAATCCAGAACAATCCATTATGTGTGAAAAGGGCAAGCAGCGCCAAAATTCCCACCAACTGGAACTGAGGGTGGTTGTTTTCATGCGCCATTTTTTCCGGAACCGAATGCAGAGTCAGATACCCCACACCAATCAGAACCACGATAATCACAAAGAACACGACCATGGCTGAGAACAGATAATCGCTCCCGTCAGCTGCGACGACATATCGGGGGATATGTCCTGTGGCCATTGGATGAAGATCCGCTGCAGTCACTGTGCCCTCCTTTTCATTTTGATACTTCTTTGACCGGGTTGAAGCACAAATTCAAGGCTGCTTATAGTCAATGGAACTGACAACGAGACGCGTTGGAACTTAAGGAGCGCCCATGAATTCCCCCAAGCCCGCAATTGCCCCACCTTTGTCAGGAAGCAAAGAATGATCGATTTCCTTGTCATCGGCGGCGGGATCGCCGGGCTGAGCGCGGGTGCAAGGCTGTCCGCGCACGGGTCGGTTACCGTGCTCGAAGCCGAAGATGGGCTGGGCTATCACGCCTCGGGTCGATCCGCAGCTTTGTTCGAGGAAAACTACGGCCCACCATCCGTGGTCGCGTTAAACCAGGCAGGCAGTCAGTTTCTAAAGGAAGGCGGCTATCTGCAAAAACGCGGCTTGATGCTGGTCGCAGGCACTGATCAGCACGATATGTTCAAGGCAGACCTCAACAGCCTGGATATGCAAGAGATATCGGTTGAGCATGCGCGCAGCCTGATCCCGATCCTGCATCCAAAACGTCTGGCCTATGCCGGGATCAGCCACGACGCCTTTGACATCGACACTGACCGCCTCCTGCAGGATTTTGCTCGCACCATTCGCAAGAATGGCGGCCGCGTTCATACCAAATCCCGGGTGACCGCCATTGCCAAAACCATCAACTGGCAGGTCGAAGCGCAAGATGTATTTGAAGCACGGCACGTGATCAACGCAGCCGGCGCCTGGGCGGATGAGATCGCATTGCTGGCGGGAATGGAATCAATCGGCCTGCAACCTCGCCGCCGGTCAATGACGCGTATACCGGCGCCGGGCGGGCATGATGTTTCAGCCTGGCCAATGATGATTGGCGCAGGCGAGACCTGGTATGCCAAACCGGATGCGGGGAAGCTGCTTGTGTCTCCGGCGGATGCCGACCTGGTTGCCCCGCATGATGCCTATGCCGACGATATGGTGCTGGCCGAAGGCTTGGCCCGCTATGAAGAGATGGTCAGCGAACCCGTAACGCGGGTTGAAACAAACTGGGCCGGTCTGCGTAGTTTTTCACCGGATGGAACTTTGGTCTTGGGTCCTGATCCGCAAGATCGGTCTTTCATCTGGTGTGCCGGCCAAGGCGGATATGGCTTCCAAAGCGCACCTGGCGCGTCTCAGCTTGTTACCGATCTGGTTGTCGGAAACCGACCCGTGTTGGCGCCGACGGTAATCGACATGCTAACACCGGGTCGGCTGCGCGAATGAGCAAACGTATACCGCCCCTCAATGCCAGCGTCGCCGAGCCTTCTGCCGATGGCAAACTGGTTGCACCCGCTGCCAGCCGAAATGCGGCGGTCCTGTGTCGCTTGATTGCGCATTGGGCACCGTCTCAGGGGCAGGCCATGGAAATCGCCAGCGGGACCGGCCAACATATTTGCGCTTTTGCGCAGGAGCTTCCCCAGCTGTCTTGGCAGCCGACAGAGATCGACGCGGATCGGCGTAAGAGTATAGATGCTTATGCAACCGATCACCCGAACATTCAGCCCGCCCTATATTTGGACGCCGCCGCCTTTGGATGGCATGAGCAAGTTGAGCCCAAAGACCTGATCGTTTTGATCAACCTTCTACATCTGATCAGTTGGGAAGAAACCGTCACGCTTGTCTCAGAGACAGCCAAGACGCTTTCATCAGGGGGCAGATTTATTCTCTACGGCCCTTTCATGCGGGATGGGGTTTTGACAAGTGATGGCGACCTGCGGTTTCACGACGCGCTTATTCAGCAGGATCCCGAGGTTGGGTATAAAAATGATTCCGATATCAAGCGCTTGTTTGCAGCGAATGGCCTGGACCTTATTGAAGTGACACAGATGCCGGCCAACAACCTTGCTTTCATCTCTCGGGCACTGGCCAAGTGATCTAGCTGATCACTTTGAAAGCCTGCTGATGCAGGCTTGCCTCCGGCGGAGGTATTTTTGAACAGAAGAAGTAACGGATCGTTAACCCCGATCGGTGAAGCTCGCTCTGCGGTACAGGCGGAAGCGCCGATGACCGCAACAGGAGAAGGCCCCCCTGAGAAAAACAAAGGGGGGCTGGATCTTGGCCCTACCCCCCGCTTCTTCTGTTTGAAAATACCTCCGCCGGAGGCATGGGGCGCTAAAGGCGACCCATTTTTCTGCGTCCGCTCAGCCGTCCTTGCGGATGGTTTCGTTCTTCGGGTCATAGGGGCTGTCGCAGGTGACGACCGCATCCCAAAGCTTGTCCTGAATTTTGACCTGCAGCTTGGTACCTTCGACCGCCAGATCAGGCTTCACATAGCCCATACCGATAGATTTCTCGAAGGCGACCGAGTAGCCACCCGAGGTCAGACGACCCACACGCTCACCTTCCGGTGTGTACAGCGCCTCGCGGCCCCACGGATCGGCATCGTCCGGTCCGTCGATCAGCAGGGTGCAGCATTTCACGCGCACACCGGTCTCTTCCAACTTGGCCTTGCCGTAGAAGTCTTTCGACAGGTCGACAAAGCGCGGCAGATCAGCTTCCAGCGGGGTTGCATCGCGGCCCAGTTCGGTACCAAACGCACGATAGGATTTCTCCTGCCGCAGCCAGTTTTGGGCGCGGGCGCCAACCAGCTTCATACCGTACTTCTCACCGGCTTTTTCCAGCAGGTCGAACAGGTAGTTCTGCATCTCAATTGGGTGGTGCAGTTCCCAACCCAACTCACCGGTATAGGCCACGCGGATCGCGTTAACCGGGCACATGCCCAGTTCGATCTGACGGGCCGACAGCCAGGGGAAGCGCTTGTTGGACAGAGCGGTTTCCGGATCGGCGTCTTTGATGACCTCTTTCAGAACGTCACGAGACTTGGGCCCGGCGATGGCGAAGACGCCCCACTGGGTGGTCACGTCTTGGATCTCGATGTAACCGAACTCCTCCATCTTGTCCTCGGCCGCCTTGCGCAGATAGTCGGCGTCGTACTCGGTCCAGGCACCGGCCGAAACGATGTAGTAGTTGTTCTCACCATTGCGGACGATGGTGTATTCGGTGCGGGTGGTGCCGTGCGAGGTCAGTGCGTAGGTCAGGTTGATACGACCGACCTTGGGCAGTTTATTGCAGGTAAACCAATCCAGGAACTGGGTGGCACCGGGGCCTTTGACGACATGCTTGGTGAAGGCCGACGCATCGATCAGGCCCACGCCTTCGCGGATCGCCTTGGCTTCTTCGACAGCGTATTGCCACCAACCACCGCGACGGAACGAGCGGTTTTCCTTGTCGAAGTTGTCCGGTGCATCCAGCGGGCCAAAATAGTTCGGACGTTCCCAGCCATTCACCCAGCCGAACTGAGCACCGCGGGCCTTCTGGCGATCATAAACCGGAACAGTCCGCAGGGGACGGCAAGCTTCACGCTCTTCATCGGGGTGGTGCAGGATGTAGACGTGCTCATAACACTCTTCGTTCTTGCGAGCCGCGAACTCGGTGGTCATCCAGTTGCTGCTGTAGCGTTTGGGGTCCAGCGAGGCCATGTCGATCTCAGCTTCGCCATCGACCATCATTTGCGCCAGATAATAACCAGTGCCGCCTGCTGCGGTGATGCCGAACGAGAAACCCTCGGCTAGCCACATATTGCGCAGGCCCGGAGCGGGACCGACCAGCGGGTTGCCATCAGGTGTGTAGCAGATCGGGCCGTTGAAATCGTCTTTCAGACCGGACTCGGCGCAGGACGGCACGCGTTCCGCCATTGCCATGTACTGATCCGCGATCCGGTCCAGATCCAGCGGGAACAGATCGGCTCGGAAGCTGTCCGGAACGCCGTGTTCAAACTGCGCAGGCGCGCCATGTTCGTAGATACCCAGAATCCAGCCGCCGCGTTCTTCGCGCGCGTAGGATTCATTGTCGGCGTCACGGACAACGGGGTGCTCCGGGTTGCCCGCTTCACGCCATTTGACCAGTTCGGGGTCTTTGTCCATGACGATGAAGGTATGCTCGACCGGGATCGCGGGCATCTTGATGCCCAGCATCTTGGCGGTGCGTTGCGCGTGGTTGCCCGATGCGGTCACGACATGCTCAGCGGTGATAACCACCTGCCCGTCCGAAGGAATGAGGTTACCGCCCTTCTCAACCATTTTGGTGCACGTGACTTCCCAGTGGGTGCCGTTCCAGTGGAAGGCGTCGGCCTGCATCTTGCGCACGATGTCCACGCCGCGCTGACGGGCCCCTTTGGCCATCGCCTGAGTGACGTCAGCAGGGTTAATGTAGCCGTCTTCGGTGTGGTAAATCGCACCTTTTAGGTCATTGGTCTCGATCAGCGGCCAGCGTTCTTTGATCTGTTCGGGGGTCAACCATTCATAGGCGACATCACAGGTTTCAGCCGTGGATGCATAGAGCATGTATTCATCCATACGCTCCTGCGTCTGTGCCATGCGCAGATTGCCGACCACCGCGAAGCCTGCGTTCAGGCCGGTTTCTTCTTCAAGCGTCTTGTAGAAATCAACCGAGTATTTGTGGATGTGGGTCGTCGCGTAGGACATGTTGAACAGAGGCAGCAGGCCAGCCGCGTGCCAAGTCGAGCCGGAGGTCAGCTCATCCCGTTCAATCAACATCACATCGTCCCAGCCCGCCTTGGCCAGGTGATAGGCAATCGAGGTCCCAACGGCGCCGCCGCCAACAACCAGTGCTTTGACTTGGGTTTTCATAACCGGGCGTCTCCCCTTGAATTCAGTTGACACCATATGGCGCAGTTCAGGGGGACAGCGCGACATTCATCCGACCGGTGATAAGAAAAAAACGACCCGCAGATCAATTCAAGGTCGAAAAACGGCCATCAGCCGCTGCGGCTGAGTCACCAACCGGGCGTCACTGCACTAACCTGCCCGGAACAATCTTTCCGGGGTTCATGATGTCGTCTGGATCCAGCGCAGCTTTGATCGCCGTCATATACTGCGTTGCAGCCCCAAGTTCCTTGACCAGATAGGAACGTTTGCCCTGCCCGATCCCGTGTTCGCCGGTGCAGGTGCCGTCCATCGAAATCGCCAGATCGTTCAGCCAGCTGACAAATTGATCGGCATTGGCAACTTCAGTCTGATTGTCCATGTCGATCAGAGGAAGGGTGTGGAAGTTCCCATCCCCAACATGGCCAACAATCGGGGCGATCAGACCAAGTTCTGCCGCCTTGTCCTGTGCTGCGCCAACCGCTTCGGCCAGCCGAGAGATTGGAACACACACATCTGTTGATATGCCTTGTGCACCAGGGCGCAATTGCAAGCAGGCCCAGTACATATCATGCCGCGCTTGCCATAGCTTGTTGCGTTCTTCGGTGGTGGACGTTGCCGCAAAGTCCACGCCTCCAAATTCGCCTGCGATGTCCCCGAAGGTCGCCGCCTGTTCGGCAGTCCCGTTTTCTGAGCCATGGAATTCGAGCAACAGCAGGGGTGTTTCAGGCAGGTTCAGGCCGGAATAGGCATTGGCTGCGCGCACGGACATCTCGTCCAGCAGTTCGATCCGCGCAACCGGGATGCCGTATTGGATGGTCATCATTACGGCCTGGCAGGCGGCATCAACGCTTGGAAAGGAACAGCGGGCCGAGCTGATCGCCTCGGGGATGCCGTGGAGACGCAGGGTGAGTTCGGTGATGATGCCCAACGTCCCTTCCGCGCCGATCAGCAATCGGGCCAGATCGTAGCCTGCGGATGATTTTTTGGCGCGATTGCCGGTTCGGATCACCTGCCCATCGGGCATGACCGCCTCAAGGCTCAGCACATTGTCCCGCATCGTGCCATAGCGCACCGCATTGGTGCCTGAGGCGCGTGTTGCGGCCATACCGCCAAGCGAGGCATTGGCCCCCGGATCTATTGGGAAAAACAGGCCCTGATCACGCAGATGCGTATTCAGGTCTTCACGGGTTACGCCCGGCTGAACAACGCAATCCAGATCACCAGCGTTGACGGCAAACACCTTGTTCATCTGCATCAGGTCGACGCAAACCCCTCCTGCAGGCGCATTCACGTGACCTTCCAGCGAGGTGCCGGTGCCGAAGGGGATCACGGGCACTTTATGCGTCGCGCAAATAGTGACAATTTCGGACACTTCGGCCGTCGAGGTGGGAAAGACGACCGCATCCGGGCTTTGGTTGGCAATCCAGGTCGTGGTGTGACCATGCTGTTCGCGGATCGCGGCCCCGGTTTGCAACCGGTCGCCAAATCGTTGTTTCAGAACTCCAACTGCGGTTTCAATGCCAGCTTCGTTGCGTGGCAAAGCACTCGCCTGCACCATATCCAACCCCTGTTCGTCAAAAGGCATTCGGGCCTTCTAACTATGACTAGAAGGCCCGAATGATCCGTACAAGCCCCGAGCTTATTCGCCCAGCGCAATCCCTTCGCGCCGTGGATCCGCACCACCGTTCAGTTGCTCTGATATCTCAATGGCATGCAGCCCCGAGGTCAGATCACGTGGGTTCACCTCAAACCCCAGCGTTGTCAGTGCGTCCACATAGCCCTCGGCTGCGGTGCCCAACTCAACATCATACGTGCCAAACCGGTTGACCAGATGTGGCAGAGACACAGCCTGTTGCACATCCATTCCCCAATCCGCCCAGGCGATAATCGACTTGGCCACATAGCCGATGATCCGACTGCCGCCTGGTGATCCGATTGCCAGAACCGGAGCACCATCCTGCATCACGATGGTGGGGCTCATAGATGAGCGCGGACGCTTGCCGGGCTCTAACCGGTTAGCGATGGGAACACCGTTGGTATGGGTTCTGAACGAGAAATCCGTCAGTTCGTTATTGAGCAGGAAACCGTTGGTCATCAAGCGCGAGCCAAAGCCGTTTTCGATGGTCGTGGTCATCGACAGAACATTGCCATAGCTATCCACAATCGAGATATGCGAGGTCGAGGGCAATTCCAGCGAAACATCATCCGCCCAGTTCGACGCATGATCAAACGCCGGGTTCCCCGGAGCAACCTCGATCAACGCACTATCGGCATTCAGCAGATCGGCGCGTTCAGCCAGATAGGCTGGATCAACCAGACCTTCGGTTGGCATCGGGACAAAATCGCTGTCGGCCATGTACCGACCCCGATCCGCAAAGGCGAGGCGCGAGGCTTCGCCGATCAGCCGCCAGGCTTCAACGCTGTCCGGCCCCATCGCCGCCAGATCATAGCTGTCCAGCATGCCCAGGATTTGCCCAACGGTCAGAGCGCCAGAGGATGGCGGCCCCATGCCACACACCTCGTAAGAGCGATATGTGGCGCAAACGGGTTCACGCTCGATCACTTGATAGAGCGCCAGATCGGTGCCTGACAAAACACCCGGATTCCCCGGGGCAGTTCGAACCGTGTTCACAATCCCTGCCGCAATATCACCGCCATAGAACCCTGCAGCCCCGTCAGCGGCCAGCACCCGCAGCGTTTCGGCATAGTCGGGATTCATCAGCCGATGACCTTGCTGCAACGGTTCACCACCCGGAAGGAAATACTCCGCCGTTGCAGGGAAGCGCGACAAACGCTCGGCGTCGTTGGCAACCAGCGCGGCCAAGCGTGGGGAGACCAGAAACCCTTCGTCCGCCAATCGGATGCCATCGGTAAACAGCCCGGGCCAGGATGACCGCCCCCAGCGGCGATGCGCCTCTTCCAGCAACGCGGGCGTTCCAGGTGTGCCTACAGACAACCCGCCGACAACTGCATCAAAGAATTTGAGAGGCTCACCGTTTTCATCCTGAAACAGTGTTGGCGTTGCTGCCAGCGGCGCAGTTTCGCGCCCGTCCAAAGTGGTCATCTGACCCGAGGCCGCATCGTACCAGACCAAGAAGGCCCCGCCGCCCAGACCGGATGATTGCGGCTCGACCAGTCCCAGAACAACCTGCACCGCAACCATGGCATCCGCGGCTGATCCTCCGGCGCGCAGAACCTTAGCCCCGGCCTCGACCGCCAGTGGATTGGCCGCAGCAACCATCCAGTTCTTGGACTGTACCGGAACGCCAGCCAATTTCGCCTCGACGGCTGCGATGACTTCCTCGGTCAGGGCCTGAACCTGCCCATCGGTCGCGCCCTCGGGTGCAACCGCATCCGCCGTTTCCTGCGCAAAAACGGGCGCAGCAAATGCAAACGCTGAAACGACGAAACCT
This sequence comes from Ruegeria sp. YTSA168, assembly GCF_059610045.1. Lineage (NCBI taxonomy): Bacteria > Pseudomonadati > Pseudomonadota > Alphaproteobacteria > Rhodobacterales > Roseobacteraceae > Ruegeria > Ruegeria sp. YTSA168. The sequence continues at coordinate 34,435 of NZ_JBXWMW010000009.1, read as the reverse complement.
GAAACTCGTTTGAAACGCATCTTATCCTCCAATTCCACTATTTCTTTCAACACTGTACGTGCGATCAGCAAGCCGCAACTAAAGGTTGAGGTCGCACGCACCAATGGCAGAGTTCCGCCGCATCAGCTCCCATCAATCCAGACCCGATCCCGTTCGTACTGCTCCAAGCCATCCAACGCTGGCAACCAACTTTCGCGGCGGTTGACCCAACATTCATAGCTTGGTTCAAATCGATCAATCTCATCAAAACTGCCCAGGTGCACTTCGACCTCGTCATCTGTTCTGGCGAACACAGGAGAACCACAGACCGGGCAAAAGTAACGCCCTTCATAGCTGCGGGTTTCTCCGCTGATTTTCACGTTTTCCCGAAGGAAAATGGCGGCAGCATAGAACAAAGCGCCATGATGCTTTCGGCAGTCAAGGCAGTGACATAGACCAACCCGAAGCGGCGGGCCCATGGTAGTGACCCGTACAGCGGCACAGCTGCAACCGGCAGTATTAATCTCGGTCACTGGTCTACCTCCAAAACCTCATAGCATCGCGGGCACAACCTGATCTGGCGGGCGGTGCCCGTCTTCAAACGTCTTGATGTTGACGATGACCTTTTCGCCCATCTCAATCCGTCCTTCCAGTGTGGCCGAACCCATATGCGGCAGCAAAACGACATTCGGCAATTGCCGTAAGCGCGGGTTCACATCGGTACCGTTCTCATAGACATCCAGCCCGGCCCCAGCGATCTCGCCCGCGCGGATCATACGGGTCAGGGCGTTTTCATCGACCACTTCACCACGAGAGGTATTCACGATCACGGCCGAGGGTTTCATCAGCTTCAACCGCCGTGCGTTCATCAGGTGAAAGGTTGACGGGGTCGACGGGCAGTTGACCGAGATCACATCCATCCGCGCCACCATCTGGTCCAGGCTTTCCCAATACGTCGCCTCCAGCGCCTGTTCGGTCTCGGGCCGTAGGCGGCGGCGATTGTGATAATGCACCTGCATCCCAAAGGCACTGGCGCGGCGTGCAACCGCCTGCCCGATCCGGCCCATGCCCAGGATACCCAGACGCCGACCACCGATCCGACCGCCCAGAAGGGCCGTTGGCGCCCAGCCGGTCCAATCCCCTTGCTGCATCACACCCAAACCTTCGGGAATGCGCCGTGTGACCGCCAGAATAAGGGCCATCGTCATGTCTGCCGTGTCATCGGTCAGAACACCTGGCGTGTTCGATACCAGGATGCCGCGCTGACGCGCAGTCGCCACATCAATATTGTCGACACCCGCACCATAATTCGCAATCAGGCGCAGCTGATCCCCCGCCTGCCCCAACACGCCGCCATCGATCGTGTCGGTTACGGTCGGCACTAACACATCCGCTTCTTTCACGGCTGCCACAAGATCATCCCGGGTCATGGGCGTATCGTCATCGCGCAAACGGACATCGAACAACTCACTCAGCCGGGTCTCGACCGCCTCAGGCAACCGTCGCGTTACAACAACACTCAGACGTTCTCTTGACACTTCGGCCCTCCCACTGCTTTGCAATCGCGCGCGCTCCGTGGCATCGTGGCTCAGGATAAGGCGGGGCACAAGAACCCGTAACGCATTGAGTCGACCTTTTTTCGAAAGCAGATCAACAGGCACAAGAGCAGGCAGTCAGTGAGTGGTCCTCTACCGGTGAAACGCCGTTGTTTGGCGATCCTAGCCGCGTTCCTCGTAGCGCTCGGCCCCATTGTGGCCGCCGCAGAGGACAATCGCGGCAGGGTGACGAACCTGCCCCTGCCGCGCTATGTCTCGATGAAAGCAGCCGAAGGCAATGTACGCCGGGGTCCGTCGCTGACCCACCGCATTGACTGGGTCTTCAAACGACGCGGGATGCCCCTGCAAATCACCGCAGAATATGGCAACTGGCGCAAGGTTCAGGACCGCGATGGTGCAGGTGGCTGGGTTCACTATGCGCTGCTGTCTGGGGTACGCACGGTGCTAATCGAATCCGAAATGTTGCCCATATATGCCCGGCCCGACCCCAGCGCCCCGATCAACGCCCATTTCGAAACCGGGGTGGTCGCGCGCCTTGGCAGCTGTTCGCTGGACTGGTGCCGGATTTCGGCAGGCGGCTATCGCGGCTGGACGCTGAAGTCGAACCTGTGGGGCGTTGATCCGGCAGAGATCCGGGAATAGCCGGGCTGTTTCCAACTGGTTTAGGCAGGCACTCATCTGGGGAAATCCTCTGGAACTCTGATCCGGTGCGGCTAAGCTGCCCCCAAAGTCAGAGGAATCACCGTGAAAGCCATTACCTACTCCGCCTTCGGACCAGCCGCAGACGTGCTTATGCTTGAAGACCTGCCGTCCGAGGTACCGCAGCCCGGAGATGTCACAGTCGATCTGGCTTATTCCGGGGTGAACCCGTCCGACATCAAGGCCCGCGCCGGGGCCAGACCGGGCGTGACCAAACCGCCCTTTCCTAAGATCGTGCCCCATAGCGACGGGGCTGGTGTCATTTCCGCGGTCGGGGACGGCGTGCCCACCGCGCGCATTGGCCAGCGGGTCTGGGTCTGGAACGGCCAGTGGCAGCGCCCCTTTGGGACAGCGGCCACTCAGATCACCCTGCCCGCAGATCAGGCGGTGCCACTGCCCGATTCTGTCTCGTTTCAAACCGGCGCTGTGTTGGGTATCCCCGGGCTGACCGCCAGCCATGCGGTGTTCTCGGGCGGAGAAATCTCAGACCAAGCCGTGCTGATACACGGTGGTGCAGGAACCGTGGGCTACCTAGCCGTTCAACTGGCAAAATGGGGTGGCGCCAAGGTCATCAGCACCGCAAACCCTCGCGATTTTGACAGGGTGAAAGCAGCAGGCGCCGACACGGTGATCGACTATGCCGACGCCGATCTGGCTGAACACATCCTTGATGCAAACAACGGCCAGCTGATAGATTGCATCGTCGATGTCGAGTTCGGCCAGAACGTTGAAACCAACATAGCCGTCATTTCCGAAAACGGCCGCATCAATGCCTTCGGTTCGGCCAAAGATATGACCCCAACACTGCCCTTCTATCCATTGATGTTCAAAGCGGTCACGCTGGAGTTCGTTCTGATCTACCTTCTGCCCCACCAACACCGCGCCGCAGCGATCAAGCGGTTGCACACAGCACTCACGGATGACGCCTTGAATTGCCCCATTCAGGACATCCTACCGCTGGGAGACTGCGCAAAAGCCCACGACCTTGTCCAAACCGGTCATCGCAGCGGAGCCGTTTTGCTGGAAACGCGATGATACCTGCTACAAAGTTATTTTTCTCAGGGCTAATTTTTTGCCCAAAAACCTCTTGAACCCCGCCAGCAACAATCGTAGACAGCCGCTCACCGTTGGGGTGTAGCCAAGTGGTAAGGCAGCGGTTTTTGGTACCGTGTATCGTAGGTTCGAATCCTACCACCCCAGCCAGCAAGCCCTTGTAATTAAAACTAAAAAATGATCTCTCAGTATTCGCGCGACTATTCCGCCGGTTAGTTTTGCAGATCTGGAACAGAGACTGCGATTCATGCTCAGATCTGGCCTGAAATAGCCGTCAGTCTCTGTTTGAACTTTCCACGGTACGAGTTTTACACGCATTGATGTAAATTGATGTATCCGGCTTGGCAGCCCAATATTCAATCTGAGACCAGTTGGCAGACTGTGTGCCTTAGATTATTGTCCGACTTGCTCAGCCATGATTTTCCATTAAATCACACACTGAATAATTAGGCGCAGATTGTGGTGTGTTTTCAGAGTCTTAATTTTTGAAGATTTCGGTTGAGACGCGAAGGTGAGCGCAACAATAGCCGATTTCCGGCCGCAGTCTCAGTTCGCGATTCCGACGGTACGAGTTTGGTGTGTTTGGAAAGTCTGTCGATCAGAGCGCAGCGAACTGCTGGCGCTGTTCTGGCCAGATCGCTGGGAAGCCGGACTTGATCAAGTGATCCGTGGTCAGGCCGTCAGGTTGCTCGCCTGCAACGATGGCATCCAGAATGTCAGGCGCCAGCATTGCGAGATCAACCACATCCTGAACGCGGCGTTTGGACGTACCCTCTTCTTCAGCAATCTCAGAAAACGTTCTGCCCGCTACAATCATCGCCAACCACCGGCGCGCCTTGATGATGCTGCGGACAAGTGTCTGATCGATCTCAGAAGGCGGATCGCCAAAATGCAGTTTCAGCTCCACGCCTCTGCGGCGCATCCGGAATGGTGCTTCGATCTTTAGTTTCTCGGTATCGACCTGATCCGCCCTGCACTCGATCATCCGGGCCAGTGCCTGGAGATCCAGCTGCACATTCAGGGACCCCTCCCGCCGACCTTCGAAAGGAGGTTACGTCCCCAAATGGAACAACTGAAGCCGGACTGCAGGAGTTGATGTCCCGAGAGAACGGGGTGTTTCCTCTACTGCAAAGGACTGTGTGGGCTACCCATATGCCGCATCAGCACCAGCGGCGGCGGTGAGCCCAGAATGACGGATGCTGCGCAAAGTCTGACTGACTTCCAAGCGGACAAAACTGACCTTGGAGACTACACCTTCGCTGACGCAGGATCCACCGCACTGGCAGCAACAGCTTATACCTTCAATAGGGAAAATCGCCAAAGCGGCCGTTCCACAGAAGGCTTGGGAGCTCCTTGATCGCTCTTTGACTAGATGGCACTCTGGCATGGAAACAAAGGGACCTGGCTCAGCGCATAATCAGAGCTAGCAAATAGGCGTCAGGATCATGAAATTGGGCTTCTTCGCGCAAGGAAAGCGAAGACAGGCAACATTGTTACGATCCAGACCACGCTATAAATTGCGGATGGGATGGCATATTCGCTTAACCCATTGGTGTTAGGCAACAGCAAGGTGGCAATTGCGATTCCCAAAGCTCCGTTTTGAACGCCGGTCTCAATTGAAATCGTCTTCGCCTCGATGTCTGTGCATCCGAGCGTCCCTGAACTTATGATGCCAATAAACGTGAGTGACGCACCTACAACAAAAAGTGTGGGTCCAAGCCTAAGGTAGTTATCCGCGACCACCACCCAGTTTGAAATGATCGCGCCTCCGATGACCACCGCAAAAAGTAGCATGGAGACCTTGCTAAAGATTGGTTCGACAGCGGCAACAATTCGCGGCGCCAAGGACCGCGCCATCACCCCGACTAGGATCGGTGAAGCTGTTAAAAAAAACATTGCTAAAGCCGTCGACGAAATGTCGATAGCGGGCGCAGTTGCCCCCATGAACATCTGCATCGAAAACCCCAGGATGAGCGGTACGGTAACGACACAAGTCAGACTGAAGACTGCTGTAAGAGTAACGGACAAAGCGACATCCCAATTCGAAAGCTTGGTCACGATGTTACTGATCGCCCCGCCCGGACAGGCCGCTAAAATCATGATTCCAACGGCTGTCTCAGCGGAAATCCCAAAGATAAAAGTCACCATCAAAGCGATGCAAGGCAGCAAAATGATCTGGTTGAGAGCCCCTACGCAAAAGGCCCGCGGACGTCGTCCGATGCGTTGAAAGTCAGCCGTTGTGAGTCCGAGGCCAAGGCAGAACATGATGACAACAACTGCAAGCGGCAGCAGCACAGATATGAAAATTTCGCCCATCTACCATGACCTCTATGACTGCATGCTTCCGCACGCTTTCGGACGATACCGTTCAGAAAACCTGATGACGAGTTTTATCAGTTTGGCGCATTTATCCTCAAGCGCCCGAAGATCGAGGCTGTCTTTATTTATTATACCTATCACAGGGTTGGACGATCTGGCGTGAAAGAGCTTTCCAGTGCTAATCTCACCGTATGGCAAGTGTAACTTACGCATTCGCCCGCGCGATGGCCAACGCCGCCGGGATGACGCTGAACGACGATGGTGCCCTGATTTCGAATGGCGCTGTCGTGCTGCGTTTACCAGAAGCTCAAGACGGCCAATTGGCGGATGATGCGTATTTCGATCTGATCGATTGGATTCGTGCGCAACAAGCGGACGAGGCCGCGTTGGTTGAGGCCTATGCGAACGCGATTGCGACCGATGATCTCGGCGTCCTTGGCCTAGCCGTAAAGACAGCTCCGACCTTGCGGCAATCTTTGCAACGGATCGAGCGTTATTTTCGTCTCGTAACGGACACCGCAGTTTACAGACTTGATGAAACCGGCGATCCGGTCCTTTGGATTTTTGAGGGGCAAACATCACATCGCGCTGCCTTGGAACTGCGCAACGAATGCGCGCTTGCGGCCTTTGCGAGGAACATGCATCGGTTTGTGGGTGATGGGTTGTCGCTCGCATATGTCACGTTTCAGCATGCTTGCAGACAAGAACCGGAACGCTACGCCGAATATTTCGGGTGTCCGGTTCAATTTGGGAGCGACCACAACGCCATTGCGATGCGCCCCGCTATGCTGGAATGCGTAAATCGTCTTGGCGACCCGGGCTTGTCAGATTTCATGACGAAACATCTGGATGAGGAATTCAATTCTCTGGATGATGATATGTCACTGGGCAACGTACTTGTTCATCGACTTACGCCAGCCCTGAGTAACGGCGCACCGCAGGCGGCGCATGTCGCCCAAGAGATGGGAATGAGCGAGCGCACGCTTTACCGCAGGTTGGCCGAGGAAGGGCTGACCTATCGCGACGTTCTTGGTCAGGCACAAGTTGCACTTGCTCGTGACCTGCTGCGTGACGGTAAGGCTTCCATAGCCGAGATCGCCTTTATGACCGGGTTTTCGGAACAGAGCACGTTCAGCCGCGCCTTCAAGCGTTGGGTCGGCCAAGCACCCGCTCGTTTCCGGCAGCAAGCGACCTCCGACTAGGCGCGCACCTCAAGACCACATGGCAGGTTCGGTCAAAACCTTGGCAGGGCCTGCCAATACCTCGGCCAACGTGGCGCTTAATTTCCTCTTTGTCAGATCCACTTGGGGCGTTGCCGAGTAAGGCAGACCGCTTTGCCCCTCTCAGACAAAGGAAATTTGCAATGAGCAATCACGACCACAAACATGAAGCCGGCTGCGGCTGCGACGTCACGCCCGAACGCGTTGACATGGCGCGCCGCCGACTCCTGACGCAAGCCGCTGGGGCTGCCGCGGCGGGTACAACAATCGTTGCTGGTGGGCAGGCGCTTTCAGCAACCGAAGAGGCTCGTGCCACTTACGCTGACCCGGAGAACCCAGGCCTTCCCCAAATCGACATGACCATCGAACCGGGGCGCACCGCGCTTGTGGTGACCGACCCCCAGATCGATTTTCTGTCCGAGGACGGTGTGACGTGGGGCGTCGTTGGTGAAAGCGTGACCGAACAGGGCACCGTCGACAATATCGAACGGCTTTTCATCGCCGCCAAAGCAGCCGGGATGCCGGTCTTCATCTCGCCGCACTATTACTACCCGCATGACCATAAGTGGGAGTTCGAAGGCACGCTTGAAGCCACGATGCACAGCATCGGCATGTTTGACCGCCTCGGGCCACTCAACCTGGACAACTTTGAGGGCTCAGGTGCCGACTGGATGCCTCAATACAAAAAGTACATCGAGGATGGCGAAACCATCGTCTGTTCACCCCACAAGGTTTACAGCCCTGCCCAGAACGACCTGAACCTGCAATTGCGCAAACGCAAGATCGACAAGGTGATCCTTGCGGGGATGTCCGCGAACCTTTGCACGCAAGCGCATCTCTATGAGTTGTTGGAACTGGGCTATGAGGTTGCTGTCGTTCGCGACGCGACGGCCGGGGCCAAAGTGCCTGAAGGTGACGGGTATCTCGCAGCCATCATCAATTTCCGCATGGTCGCCAATGGCGTCTGGTGGACCGACGACGCGGTGAAGCGCATCGGCCAATCTGCCTGACACGAACCGACTTTCCAGTTTGATCCTGACATCCTGAAAGGAAATATCATGACACGCATCTTTACACTTCCCGCACTTACAGCAGCGTTGACTCTTGCCCTGGCGGCGGCGGCATTGGCCGACGATGAATACAACGTTTCGAACAGTCTTACCCTGACTGGACACCCCCTCGGCATGCACGGCGTCGATCCTGTGTCGATGTTTGAAGCCGAGAATCCTGAGATGGGCAACGCCACTTACACGTCGCCCCATGATGGTGTGGACTACTATTTTGCGTCGCAAGCGGCGCAAGCTACATTCGAAGCGGATCCGACGGCACATCTGCCTCAATTCGGCGGGTTCTGCGCCTTTGGCGTCTATGTAGGCAAGAAGCTTGATGGCGATGTTCGGTATGCCGATATCGTGGACGACAAGCTCTATCTCTTTGTAAATGAGGACATCTTCAAGAAGTACCTTGAGGACAAAGAGACCGTGATTCAAGGCGCCCATGCCAAGTGGGCAGACATCCACCACACGCCTGTCGGCAGTCTATGATTGAGGAATTTGGTGGCTTTTGCCGGTCGGAGCCACCGCTGCCTCGCCCCTCCCCAAAAGACCGGCATTTCTCCAAAACGCCACGCTCGCACACAATTCGCGTGCGTCGAAAGCTCTGCCCAAAGGAAGCCAGACATGACTGATTTTGAGACCTATACAATCGCCTCTGCCCCTGAAGCCGCGAAACCAATTCTGGAAGCATCGCTGAAAGGGTATGGTTTCGTGCCCAATCTTTATGCGGCCATGGCCGAAGCGCCCACAATTCTGGAAGGCTATACGACACTTTCCAACATCTTCGGAAAGACCAGCCTTTCAGAGACTGAACGCCAGATCATCCTTATGACTAACAACCGGTTGAACGGGTGCAAGTACTGCATGGCCGCCCATACCACTCTTTCACAGATGGCCGGTGTCCCCGAAGACGTGATCGCAGCGTTACGCGATGGCAGCCCTATCGCCGACCCCAAATTGGAAGCACTGCGCAAATTCGCCATCGTGATCAACGAAAGCCGAGGCTGGCCCAGCGACGCACAGGTCGAGGCGTTTCTGACGGCTGGTTACACACGCCAATCTATGCTGGAAGTCATCCTCGGCACAGCGTTGAAAACCCTGTCGAACTATACGAACCATGTGGCGGACACCGCGTTGGATGATGCCTTTGTGCCAAACGCATGGACCGCCTCGGTCACAGCGGCGGCAGAATAGCGCAAACTCGCCTTTTGATGGTAGCGCGCTCAAACCTGTTTCCTGTGTTAGCCAAGTAGGGGATTGGATTTGAGGCGCTCGACTGCAAAATCGACAAAGGCGCGCACCTTCGCAGACACGGTTCGTCCCTCTTGATGCACAAGATGGATGGGAACCTCGGGTGGTTCATACGACTTTAGAACAGTCTTGAGCCGCCCATCTGCGATGTAGGGTGCCACTTGATAGGACAGAAGCCGTCCAACACCATGACCTTGCAAGGCCAACTCGATCACAGCGTCATTTGTGTTCATGCTGATACGTGGGCCCATGCGTTTGGTGACAGTCTTTCTGCCCCGTTGAAAATGCCATTGGGCCGATGCATTCAAGGCAGTTGAATTAATGATTGCGTGGCGGGATAAATCATCGGGCGTGTCTGGTTCGCCATATTGGTCAAGATATTTACGGGAAGCAAACACGACCTGCCTCACCATACCACACCTGACAGCCATCAAACTGGAATCAGCGAGGTTGCCAATTCTGATCCCGACGTCGAGACCCTCATCAATCAGATTGACCACGCGGTCCACATAGAGCGTGCGCGCCGAGAGCTTTGGATACTGATCCAAAAATTCGCCCAATATTGGAGTGACAAACATACGACCAAACAAGACCGATGCGGTGACACTTAGTTCCCCGGTTGGTTCGGCATAGGAACCGAAAGCCGCGCGCTCGGCCTCTTCAAGATCAGCCAAAACACGTCTGGCATCCTCAAAAAACCTTTGTCCACTATCAGTCAGCATCACCGAGCGCGTGGTGCGCACAAAAAGACGGATCCCCAGGCTGTCCTCAAGCATGGAAACCATTCGGGTCACTGTTGGCGGTGACATGTTGAGTTGGCGAGCCGCCGCGGCAAAGCCTTTCAACTCGGCCACCTTCACAAAGACGTTTAGCGCCTGAAATCTGTCCACAGCATTATTCCATATTTTGGAATAATATATTGCCAAGTATCTGAATTCCGCAACATTGAAGCTCTGATTAACTTCACCTCAGTCCCAGGGCATCGCCCAGACCGAGATGGAGAATTCGATGGCACGACCCTTTGCAGAGATCAGCTTCACGCCTTCCGTGCGCGAAACGCAGGCCAAATATGGTTCAGCGAACGGTTACGCGAAGTTTCTGGAAGGCATCCATCACGAGGATCTGATCAGCCCGGTTGAGGCCAGCTTCATCGCGCAAAGGGACGGCTTCTATCAGGCCACAGTTTCAGAAACCGGCTGGCCTTATGTGCAATTCCGCGGTGGCCCAGCGGGTTTTCTGAAAGTGTTGGATGAACGGACACTTGCCTACGCTGATTTCCGCGGCAACCGGCAGTATCTCAGCACCGGGAACCTGCTGGGCAATGACCGCATCTCGCTGATCCTGATGGACTACCCCAATCAGAAGCGCCTCAAGATCTGGGGTCAGGCGATGATCATTGATGCCGAGGACGATCCGGCCCTGATGCAGCGCCTGAGAGCGCCGGACTATCGCGCTCACCCGGAGCGGGCGGTTGTGATCAAGCTTGAAGCGATGGACTGGAACTGCCCGCAGCACATCGCCCAACGCCTGACCTTTGAAGAGTTTGAAGATTATCTGGCCCCGTTTCGCACTGAGCTGGCAGCGCTGAAAGCACGAAACGCAAGGCTCGAAGAGGCGCTCGGACAGCAAAACTGACCGGTGTTAATCCTGGCGCGTTCAGACGCGCGCCCCGTAACCCAATGAAAGGAAAAACCCATGTCGCGCAATCTAAAATCCATCCTGAGCGCCAGCATCCTCGCGCTTTCAATCGCAGCGCCAATTGCACCGGTTCCTGCAATCGCAGCAGGGACCGAAATTGAGGCCACGCAGGCCGTCTATTTCCGCACCGAACAAATCGACGAAGTCAGTATCGCCTATCGTGAGGCCGGAGATCCGAGCAGGCCCACCGTCCTGCTGCTTCATGGCTTTCCGACTTCCTCGCATATGTTCCGTAACCTTATCCCGGAACTGGCGAAGAGCTACCACGTGATCGCGCCCGATTTCCCCGGATTTGGCGCGTCGGACATGCCGATGGCCGAAAACTTCGAGTATTCCTTCGCAAATATCTCTGGAATGATGACATCGCTGCTCGAACGTAAGGGTATCGATCAATACGCGGTCTATCTGATGGATTACGGTGCCCCGGTTGGTTTCCGTATGTTTGCGGAACAACCCGAACGGGTCACTGGCTTCATCATTCAAAACGGGAATGCCTATGAGGAAGGGCTGCGCGAGTTCTGGGATCCAATCAAAACCTATTGGGCCGAGCCATCGCAAGAGAATGGTGACCAGCTTCGTGGATTCCTCACTCTGGATGCTACCAAATGGCAGTTCACCCACGGAGTTCAAAAACCCGAATTGATCAGTCCGGATAACTATTGGCACGTCCAATATCTGCTCGACCGCGAAGGCAACCAAGAGGTGCAACTCGAACTCTTCCTGGATTACGGCACCAACGTTGCAGAGTACCCAAAATGGCAAGCGCTGTTTCGCGAGCATCAACCCCCGGCACTGCTGATGTGGGGGAAAAATGATCACATCTTTCCGGCCGAAGGCGCCTATCCCTATCAACGCGATCTGAATGATCTCGATTTTCATCTGCTCGATACGGGTCACTTCGCGCTGGAAGAATATGGGCCCGAGATTGCGGCGCAAATGACCGCCTTTCTGAACCGCATCACCGCCGCCAGCAACTGACGTAATACTGGCCGCACCATGCTCAAAGGTGCGGCCGAAGCATGGAAAAAACCAATGAATACGCAAGCAAATACTGTCAGACAGGTAACGGTTGAAATCGTACACGGCTTTGTCGACGGTGGCGCCGGTGGAAATCCCGCAGGCGTCGTTCTGGACGCTGATAAATTGGGCGAACAGGATATGCAAACCGTCGCGGCAAGGGTTGTATTGTCCGAAACGGCCTTTGTGTCGCAGTCCAAGACTGAGGGCTTCAAACTGGATTTCTTCACACCGAACAGGCGCATCGCTCATTGCGGTCATGCAACAATTGCCGCCTTCTCTCATCTGGACGCGCTGGGCCGGATTCCCAATCCCAACACCTCGAAGGAGACAGTTGATGGGCCAAGGCGCATACTAATGAAGGAGGGCGCCGCCTATATGGAACAGCTAGCCCCAAAATACGCGATACCAGAGGAATGGGTGACAAAAGGTATAAGCATCGACGATGTACTGAACTCCCTTGGGATCAGCAGACATCACCTTGATCAGGAAATACCACCGATTTTAGTCAATACTGGTAACAGTTTCATTGTCATCGGCCTCGCTGATGCCGATAGTCTTGCCAATGTGAAACCAGACTTTGCCAAAATCACGCAAATCAGTGAACGACTGGATTTGATCGGCTACTACGTCTTCACAAGAGACCCATCGGCGACCGACCGAGACGCTACAACCCGCATGTTTGCGCCCCGATACGCGATTGAGGAAGAAGCCGCGACGGGGATGGCTGCCGGGCCCTTAGCATGTGTATTGCACGACTTTGTCGGATCATCTCAACGATCATTTCAAATCGAACAAGGGGTGTTTATGAACCCGGCGAGTCCGAGCTTGATAAAAGTTGATCTGGACATCGAGAATGGAACAATTTCCGGCCTGATGGCGGGTGGCTACGGCATGGTTAAACGCTCCCTTCGAATTGCTTTCTAGCGTTAAACAGCTAGTCAAATGTGATGTTTGCTTGCTGCCAATTTCGCGTACGGTGAAATTAGGCACTGAATTCATCCGATGGCGGAACGTCTGGTTTTCCATTGCAATGTGACACGAATACTTGCTTACCTTAAGAACAAATCTTGCTGCGAGCGCGTGCAGCAAGAATTTGTAATGACTAGGTTGGGCTCTGAGCAGCCCAATGCTTGCGCAGCAACGACCGCCAAACGCGGCAAGTCTGACGCCATTGATGCCGAAGCAATCTGTGAAGCTGTGACGCGCCCCACAATGCGGTTCGTGGCGATCAAGACTGAAGAACAACAGGGCGTTCTGTTCCTGCATCGCGCTCGCGACTTGGTCGTGCGGCAAAGGACCCAACTCAGCAACATGCTGCGCGGCCTATTGGGGGAGTTTGGTATCGTGATTGCCCAAGGGATTGGAAGCGCCGTGAAGTTTGCTAAGGCCGTGCTGGACGGAGATCTTCCGAGCATTGATCCATGACCATGACACCCTCTTCCGACAACACAGAATAGGCTGGCAGGCTGCGAGGAAGTGTCATGGGCATGGTAGTCTCCGGCTTGCGTCCCAGGGCGACATTAAGGAAATCAGGTCTCTGGGGTAATGTGCCCCATCCGGAGGAGGTTGTTGTCAGGGTCGACAAGCTCCAGTTCACATACACCCCACGGCTTCTCCTCAGCTTTGGCAAAACGAGGGATGCCGGTTTCAGCCAGTTTCAGCGGTTCGAACTCAGCAGACAAAGCGTTGGCATTCTCTACACGGATAAAGGAGCCGTGATCTGAATGTTCCGTCGCTTCATGTCCGTGAGTGCTGAAGAAGTGTATTTCCACACTATCCCGGGCGAGGATCATGTAGCCGTTTTCCTCAAAACGCGCGACTTCGTGAAAGGCTAGCTTGCCATAGAACGACGACGTTCTGTCGAAATCTGAACTCGGAAAAATGGGGCATATGCTCTTTAGCATTCGGGCTCTCCTGTCGTTGTCTTTGCGTAGGCTTCAAGTTTCGGGTCGGCGGGATGCATGACCAGACTAGAGGTCGTGGAAAAAGTGGAATTGGTTCTCGAACAGGTCGTGAACTGTAAACTGGCGAAGGCCCCAAGGCTTGTTATCCGGCTGCTCACGGACGTCCGCGCCACGTTCGACAAGGTCAGCGTATGCCTTATCCACATCGTCGCAGAACACCCAGAACGTGCTTTGTTGGGCCTGAGTAGATTCACGGAAAAAGATCGCACACTCCCCATGGGATACAGCGCCTATTCGACCCTCCTCGTTGAACCACGCGATCTCAAATCCGAGTTTGTCTCGATAGTACTCCTGAGCTTCGCGCACGTCGCGAACAGGTAGTTCGGGTGTAGGTTGGTCGATTTTCATTGTACGTCTCCTCTTCAGTTGCAAAGTACCTTGGGCCGAAACAGACAAGGCTGCATTCCTGGAGCTAACGGTTCCATCATATTGAAAACAATTGATGTCCTGGAATGGAAGGGGCTGGATTTCTTATCCGGAATCGTAGAATTTTCGACGCGCTTCCTGCTCAATCGACAACCTTAACTGAAGGTCGGCCAGTTTGGACATCTCGTTCTTTCTCTCCTCGGGACAGGTTGTCTCTCGGAGCACCTCCAACTGCGCATCAACTTGCTTCTTCAGCTCAAATTCTTTCGGCAGGACACCTGCCTCGGCCATGATGCGCATGCCCACCGCAGTCGCATCTTCCGGCGGACGATCAGGAAGTGGCCTACCCTCTCCAGCCAGCCCATGCAGTTTTCCCTCGGCCTTAGCTTTGAGAATTTGGCGTTCAACAAGATCGCGAAATCGCATCACACGTGTCCCAAATAGCAAGTGAAGCTGTTGGCACCAGACTGTATAAGGCAGCGGAAGGCCGTCCTACGGTCTGGTAAAAGCCAAGGAGTTCGAGACCGGTGTTTTGCATTGGCGTTCTCCGGCTAGTGTTGGTCATTTGAGGCCCAGACAGCCAATTCGTTGCCGTTGGGATCGCTAAAGAGAAACCGTCGCCCGCCGGGGAAAGAGTAGATATCGCGAACGATGGTTGCTCCGGCCGATTTGACGTCAGCCAGTGTCGCTTCAAGGTCTTCAGAAAAGAGAACGACCAAGACACCCGGCTTCTGAACAGGAGTTTTGTCTTCGCCATTGAAGCCACCGTCGACACCAGCTCCACTGAAGCTCAGATAGTTTGGTCCCCACTCCTGAAATTCCCAGCCGAAGACCGACGAATAGAACGTCTTTGTCGCTTCCGCGTCCTCAAGAGGGAACTCGATATAGTTGATTGTCTTGTGCTCATGCGTCATCTTGGGCGGTCCCATGTGTATTGCTGTCTGGCAGCGAGGCTGTTTCATCACTAGCTGCGATGCCCCGCCCGGAGGCGGAGCATTTGTTCCGTGAGTGGTGTATCAGTTGGTTGGATCGACCTCGTGCTGGGAGCGGAAGCCCAGAGCCATGCGGTTCCAGATATTGATGGTCCCGATCGCGACAGTGAGCTTGGTGATTTCCTCTTCGGAGAAGTGCGGCGCCAAAGCCGAGAAATCGCCGTCGGGCGCGCCAGTTTGCGCAACGTTCGTCAGAGATTCCGTCCAGGCAAGAACCGCGCGTTCTTTCTCATTGTAAACCGGCGACTCTTTCCATGCCGGGATGAGCGAAAGCCACTGATCCCCCATGCCATCCTTGCGGGCTTCCTTGACATGCATGTCGATACAGAAGGCACAGCCGTTGATCTGTGACGCGCGGATTTTGACGAGGTGCAACAGATGCGGCTCGATACCGGCCTTCTGCGACACGAATTGCTCAAGGCCCCAGACGGCCTGGAAGGAGTCGGGTGAGACCTTCATATAGTCGATACGTGGTTCCATTGTACGTTCCTTTTCTTTCTAGTGAGTACGGAATTTCGTTTTGTCTTCTTGCGCCTCTTCACGCCGATAGAGATCGGCCAGAATCTGGAGACGTGGCTTATGGCGACAGCGGTAGAGATACCTTGCCCAGGCCGCGAAAAGTGGTGTTGCGAGGCCGGCATCGATTTCGATTTGTTCCGAAACTCGACAACCGTTTTTCTGCGGGATTACCTGTAAGGAGTGGTTCCAGGATTTGACGCCTGCACCGACTTCGCTGGACAAAAAGCGCATATGCTCGTCGTCAAGCGCCAAAACGGTCATTTCGTAGGGCTGATAAGGCATCCAGCCAAAGAGAGACACGTCTACGTTGATGTGCTGCCCCTGAAAGAGTTGCCCAGATGGCAGGTTGCGAAAGGCCAGAACGCCCTCTGTGACGGTCTGGAGGTGATCGAAATCGGTCACTACATCCCAAACCAAACCCGCCGGAAAGGCGTAGTCATGAGCAAGGTGAACCGCCCTCGTTCGTGGCGTCTGAAGAGCCCGGATTGGTCTACAGATGCCCATGGCACTCAACCTGATGTTTGTTGAGGGGATTGCCGCTGGCGAGCTTGGAAAAGCCTATGCCATTCAGCATCATGGCCCGTGTCATCGGGTGGTGCGGGGTTTCGATCTGACCCTTGATGTCGGCAACAAAGCCATCCCGCGGAAAACGCCGAATTACGGCATCTATCGTTCGACCGGACAGGCGGCGATAGTGCGATCCAACGACGTCAAGGTGAGCCCCGTTGGCAAGCATCTGGGCCTCCGCAAAGTGAGCTTTTGCCCGAACATCAAGGTTCAAATGCAAGCTGATCGCCTCGAACACCTTCGCAATCTTGGCTCGGTCCCAATCAGCGGACAGAAGAAATTCTCCGGCCTTTTGTGCCCCTGTTACGGCGAAACAGGCACAGCTTGATCTCTGGATATGCGGCTCGACCAGGCCAAGGTCATGCAGGATGCTCGCGAGATAGAAGAGCTCCGGGTCGAAGTTGAGGCCCGCCTGTTTTCCCAGCAGATAGCCCCACACATAGGTTCTGACGCAGTGACTATGCAAAGGCGCGCTGGACAAATCCCTGACCAGTTCATCAGCCTGGCGAGCAATGTTTGAATCCGGAATGACAAGGGCATCCACATCAAAGTCGAGAGGCCCGGATCGGCCAAAACCCTTGGACGAGAACCAGGCGCGCAGTTCCTTGAGCTGCAGAGTGATGAGTTGCTTGTGCAGGCCCAGATATTCGCCACGCGACAGGATGCCGTTGGTTCTTGTTGCCCACGCCAATGTTCCGACCTTTGACATACTGTATCGTTTTCCCTCGTGAGTGGTCGCACTATTCCGAAACGCTGCTAGTGTTGGCGGCTCTGGTTTGTGATGCGGATATTGGCGTCCAGAAAAGCGCAGCCGCGCGCGGCAAGCGTTCCGTCGTCGTCCTCGCGGACTTCAGCCAGCAGGTGCGCGATCGTTACCTTCCTGAGCTCGGCGCGATAGGACCGCTCGGCACGCAGCATTGCAGCGTTGATCTGACATGGTGCTTTGAAGAAACCTTCGGGCACCGGGTTTGGACCATTGCGCCGGATTTCCTTGCACCGGAATGCCGGCTCAGGGCCTTCCACGGCGAGGACGACATCCAACAGCGAAATGTCTTTCGGCGTCTGTGCCAGGTGATAACCACCCTTCGGACCAGGAACGGTCCCCAGTATGCCGGACCGGGACAGAGCTTGCAGGTGCTTGAGCAGATAACTCGGTGAGACGCCGTGGAACTCGGCGAGCGCCGCTGCCGAGAGAACCTGGTTAGCCTCAAGTGATGCCAGCATCGCAACCGAATGGATCGCCTGCTCTACCCCTTCGCTGAGTTTCATCTTGACCTCCGTGATTCGTGGATACAAAATATCCATGAATTGAATTGCTCGTCAACTGGGGAACTTCAGAATTGCCAATGCCTTGGACATACCGCCATGCGTCGAAAGAATTCCGGGCTTTTCTGGATGACGTGAAAGACCGCATGGGGCTGGCCTCGGACAACAGCGCATACACGGCAGTCGATGCCGTGTTTCAGGTCTTCAGAAGACGCCTCGCGGCACAGGAAGGGCTTGATTTCGCAAGCGTGCTCCCCTGCATCCTGAGGGCAATCTTCATCAAGGACTGGGATGTGACAGTTGCGCCCCTTGCGTTCTCAAGTCGCGACGAGATGACCGATGAAGCAAAGCAGGTGCGACGCGACCACAATCTGACTCCGGACAATGCGATTGAGGCCACGGCTTGGGCGCTGCGCCGTTCAATGGACCAACGGGACCTCGATCGTGTTCTCAAAAGTCTGTCTTCAGATGCCCGGGCTTACTGGGCAGTCGAGGTTTCCGATCCGGCAGAACTCAATCAACGAATAATCTGAATCCCAATTGAGAAAGACAAGAAACCGCGATGAAAAACGCATTGAACAAACTGTTGCCCGCTGAAGACCGCTTCAATGCGGGTTGGCGGGTGTCTTTACGCTCAGATCGAAGGTTTGGCACGTAGCGCAGAAATGGCGCGTCTTCATTCCCAAGCCAGCTATCTAGTTCGAGGACTTTTTTTACAGAGTGGTTGGACGGTCATTTGCGAGCAGCAGGTCGAGAGGGTTGGTGTAACATTGACCAACTTCCTGATGGAAAAACATCTCAATGATGCAACTAGAGACAATATCACTCCAGTGAACTTAAGACCAATGCGTTCATTGTGCTCAGATCCCGTCGATTTCAGACGTTGTATTAAAAATTGCGGCGCAACCACTCATCGGCGACATCGCCCATCGTCTTAGGTTGACCGTTCTTAACCCAATTCATGAAAGCTCGGTCAAACTTAAATCTATCGCCGCACTGCGACCTCAGAAACCGCCTAACTTTCTGTGTTGACTTGTAGTTCTCAGTCACAATCGTTTTTCGATTGATTGGACCATTGTGCCAATCAAAGCCTGCCATCAATCACCTCAGCGACCGTTTCGAAAACAGCATACCCTATCTAACACTGCCAGCAAATTCCTGCGAAACTATGCGCCTAGATAGACCCAATTGTACTCAACCGCTGGAGTGTTGTGGGCTCGTCGCTGATCTTCTTCACGTCGCAGGATGTGATTAATTTCAACCGCTTCTGTCACTGACGATAGCGAACTTCTAGGATGACTCCCCGGCTTGGACCAATGCGGAGACTTCGCAGAGAACACGATTTACTCTCGCTTTGCGCAGTTTGTAAAAGACCCAATTCTTGATCTTCTTGCTCTCCACGATTCCAGCTTCTTGCAGAACTTTCATGTGGTTGGTCACTGTTGGCTGCTTCAGCCCAATTTTTTCGGTGATGAAACCAACGCACACTCCGTCATCGATGAGATCACCATCTACTTGCGGCGGGAAATGACGTTCGGGCTCGGCCAGCCAGTGAATGATACGAAGACGGTTCTCATGGGCCAGAGCGCTGAGGCCTCGCGCTGTTGACTCGTAGGAAGAATCTAAATAGTCAGACATCAATATAGTTTCTCCGCTATGTAGGTTGATTATGTCGTCAGCACCAAGCAACTGCAACTACATCCATTGCGATGTCTTTGCGACGAGGCCCTACTCAGGCAACAGTCTTGCTGTGTTTATCAATAGCGAAGGGCTGAGCGGCCAACAAATGTTGACCATCACCAAAGAGATTCGTCACTTCGAGACGATATTTCTGAGTGAAAAAAATGTTCAGATATCGGCCCGTGTTTTCGACCTGTTCGAGGAACTTCCATTTGCCGGTCATCCGATAATTGGTGCGGCTTGTGCATTGCATAAACAATCCGGTTCGGATGCCAAACGCGATTGGAAGTTCGAGATGAAAGGTGGACGAAGTGTGAGCGTGGCCTCAGAGTGCCGCGATGGCCGCTACTTTGCTACGTTGGATCAGGGATGCCCCGAGATGCTGGGAGCTGTCGATGCGAAACCGCAATTTGCACGCGCTTTCAACCTGGACAAGCTGTCCGATCTTCCAATGGAGGTCATTTCCACAGGATTGAAGTACCTTGTCGTCCCTGTTGAGCGCGGTCTGGAAAGGGCACGCGTCACAGAAACAAACTTGGGAGAAAAACTGCGCGAGGTCGGTGCGGATTTCGCATATCTCTTTGACATCAGAACATTCGAGGGCAGGCATTGGAACAATGACGGGATCATGGAGGATGTTGCAACGGGAAGTGCTGCGGGTGTTGTGGGCGCCTATGCGATGAAGCACGGCCTCGTGCCGGCTAGCCAAAGCTTTGCATTGAAACAAGGACATTTCATTGGCCGTCCTAGCGAGATCATCGTTACTCCGTATGGCACATCAAAGAAGATCGAGCGGGTCACCGTCGCCGGAGAAGTCGCCTTCGTCGGAAGCGGCAGGGTGATAGCACCGTGATCCCTTTCTATGGCCCCAATGACATCCGACCATACCTGAACATCGAGCCCCTGATCCAATCAGCAGAGACCGCTTTTCGCGCTATATCCGACAGAACAGCGCAAGCGCCAGTTTATGTTCTCCATCCCAATGATCTGGCGGATATCCACGTAAAGTCCGCAACGATTCCTGGCTGCCCGATCTTCACAGTAAAGATGGCAGGTTGGTCGCAACTGCTGGCGGACCAAGGTCAACCGGCGTCAAGCGGTCTGATCGCCGTTTTTGACAGTGAAACGTGCAGACCGCTTGCGATACTGCAGGACAATCATCTGATCTCGGATTACCGAACCGCTGCGGCCGGGGCCTTGGTTGCGAAACTATTCGTACGAAAAGGCGCGTTCTCGGCGCTAATTGTCGGAACCGGAGTTCAAGCACGCCTACAAGCCGAAGCGCTGATGATGGTACGCCCAGTCCGGCAGTTGAAGATTTGGGGAAGATCAGATTGCAAGGTTCGGGACATAGCTCAGAAACTACAATCCAAGTTTCCACAAGTTGACATTCGCGCGACCGACAATCTAGCGTCGGCTGTTGCTGAATCAGAGGTGATCGTGACGGCAACCGGCGCAAAGGAACCGGTGATCCGAAAGGACTGGATAAAACCCGGACATCACATCACGTCGGTTGGCTCGGATGACACAACAAAATGCGAAGTCGATCCAGCAAATCTCGAGAACGCTTGTGTTTTTGTTGACGCGATCGAGTCTGCAGTCAGGTACGGCGCTCCGAGCCGCGCAATCGCCGAGCGTTTGATCGACAGAAAACATCTGACTGAGATTGGTTCGCTCACCGGCGTCGCTTCGAAAAACTATGGCAAAGCAACGATAGCATGCTTGTCAGGTTTGGGAGTTCAGGACTTAACCGCTGTCAATACGTTTTGGGACAAATTACAAAGTGCTTCAGCCTGCAATAATTCAGTTTCCAATAGACCTACTGCAGTATAAGGCCACTGGCGCGCAGATTGGGGGAAACCCATGCGGAAAACCATTATACGCCCCGAGTTGCTGGTGATCGTGTTTGGGGCGGTTCTGTTAAATACGGTCCCAATTTGGGTTGGTGCTCTGGCCCGAGCCCATGGACTCTCCGACACCGTCTCAGGACTCCATGCAAGTTTGCTCTTGCTCTCGGCTGCCAGTACTTGTGCTGGCCTGATACCATTTCTGAACGAGCGGTCGGCCGCAGTTTTGGCATTTCTTGCGCTGGTGATCCTCTCGGCCGGACCAATTCTTGAGGTATTCGCAGCAACAGCAGCATGTGGTGCTCTGGGACTGGCCTTAGGCACTCTCAGCCGGGGTGCACTCAACTGTGTGTCCCAGGACCCAGGACGAGTGCGTATGTTGAGTGTCGCCCTGACCATGGGGCTTGTTTTGTCCCTTTGCGTCTACCTTGTCGCGCCGTTGCTCCAGGTTGGCCCATTTTCGATTTTGACGGTTCTCGCGGTCATTCTCTTTGTACCGCGATGGAAAGGCTCCACTTCGCGCCAGTCGCTTCGGTCCGCTTTGGTTCTTTCCAGGGCAACGCTTCGAATGATCCCGTTCTTTGTGATGATGGGTGCATACTGGACGTTTCTGGAGCTTTTTGGCCAGACCATCGGTTCGGCTGAAGCGATGTCTTACTGGCTCTTGGGGAGTTTGGTGGCGAGCGCCGTTGGATCGTGGGTCGCTGGAATGATCTCGCCGGTTAGGACAAGACTTCTGCGCGACGTGTCCTTGTTGGTGGCGGCGATTTCCGGCGCTGCAAGCTACGTGACATCCGACATGCTCGCTCTGGGGCTCACGATCCTGGCAAACGGTTTTGCGTTGTTTATATTCTTTCCGCTCTATCTTGGTCTGGCAGGTACGCGGGCGACCGAGGCGATGGCAATCTACCTGTTGGGCTTCGCCTTCGGTGGCGCCGCAGGGGCATTGATCGTTTCGCTCGGAGGATATAGTCTGCTTGCCGCGACTATCCTTGTTGCGGGGTTTGTTGCTTTGACGCGATGGCCTTTTCGACGGGGAGACTGACCACGAGCCCTGCCTTGCGCCATCCTTCAAAAGCCTTGTCGACCAATGGCCCTGTGAAATGATTGAAGACCATTTCATCGGGAATTTGATCTTCGAAGTCCGGCAGTATTTCCAGCAGTGCGTCGCGTGCGGCCTCTGCCTCTCTCAGATTGCCAAGTTCCGCGTGAAACCATGCGAGGTGAGCATGGTACCAGGGGAATCCGTCCATCGGGACCTTTTCGATCTCCAGAAGTGCGGCTTGCCAATAATCGCCAAGGGCAAATCGCCAAGCATGGGCATAGTGATACCAACCGGGGTGAATAGGGCTCAGGTCTATCGCTTGATCAAGCAGAGGAATGGCCCGGTCAAAGTCACCCAAGAAGGCATGGCAATGCCCGATTTCGGCGAGGATATCGGCATGTCCCGGATTGAGTTTCAGAGCCATGTCTGCGGACGCGCGAAAGCCCGGAAGATCGTGTGTGTGGAACTGGCAAAGTGCCAGAATCATGCGAGCGAACCCGCTATGGGGATCGCAAGCGACCCCCCGCTGTGCCGCTGCCAAGGCCAGATGCGGGGCGTCGATACCAGAACGCTCGTTCAGGTGATACCGTCGTTCTTCCAGCAGAACATGCGCATAGGCGGCCCAACCGTCGGACGAGCCTTGATCGATTTGAAGCAGCCCCGGCAAGGTGTCGCGAAGTCCCTTGTGTAGCTGCGGATCGTAGGTTTTGTAGAACTCATAGAACTTCGCAACTGCCGCATAAACGTCCCAGGTTTGCGATTGCCCGGTGACCGCGCGCCGCCGGATGCGGTGGCCGAGATCACCGTGCTGGGATCCGACCCGGCCAGCTGTCAACAGTCCAATTTCGTTCTGCAATTCAAAGATGTCCTGCGGTTGAGCCGTTCGGTCGAATTGCTCGGTTAGGGCAATCTCACCCGAATTGGCGTCGCTGACTTGAATGGTCACCCTCAGGCGCTCAGAAGATCGGCGTAGGCTGCCTTCCAGGATAAAGTCGACGCCGTAGTGTTCAGCAATACTTGCGTGATCCATCCGGCTGTCATGAATGTGCAGCCCGGTGAGTTGCGACAACACGCGCAGATTACGGAACCGTGTCAGGTTTGAAGTGATTTCTTCGCTGAACCCATCGGCGATTTGTTGATCGTCTTCTTGCGCACTGAGGCTGCGAAATGGCAAGACGATCATGCAGGGCAACTGCGATTGCGCATTCGCGCCACAGGCGACGGGTTTGGCCACTTCGGACAGTCGAAACCCAACTCCATGCACGGTCTTGATCACTCTTTGAGCATTGCCTGAATCCCCGACAGCACGCCGCGCCTCCTTGATCGCGGTCGAGAGTGTTGCATCCGTGATGATACGCCCGTTCCAGACTTGCTCAATCAACTCGTCCTTGCTGACGACCTCTCCGTCTGCCGCGTGCAGCGCACGCAATATGCCAAGAGTTTGACGGGTGAGCGCCAAGGTGCGACCACCTCTGAGAGTCGTCATCTGATCAAAGTCGATCTCGGTATCGGCGATTTTGATTCTCATGGCCGGACCAGAATCCTCGAACTTTGTTCCGATGAAAAGCACGATCTCAGGAAATTCTCAGACTTCTCTCAAGCTCTGCGCGTCAACGCAGCGTAGGTCCACTCTCAACACCTTGTCGCGATTCAACGATGCGTTTTGGAGAATAGACCATGAAATACCGCAATGCTTTGCCGCAATTGAACGGCACACAGATGATCTCTGATGGCGGACTTGAGACGACCCTGATCTTTCACGAAGGCATCGATTTGCCGTTGTTCGCCGCCTTTACTGCGCTCGACACCGATAAAGGTGTGGCGACGATGGACGCCTATATGGAATGTCACGCACGGATCGCCCTTGCCGAGCAGCGTGGATTTCTAATGGACACGCCAACCTGGCGTGCCAGTGCCCGATGGGCGGCTGAACTTGGTGTATCGCATGACGAACTTCGCGCAGTGCATCGTGAAGCCGTTTGCGCGCTCAGGGCCCTGAGGGACCGGCTCGAGGAACCTGAAACGAGCCCATTCGTCATAAACGGCGTGATCGGCCCGCAAGATGATGGATACGCGCCCGCACGCCTGCTGACCGAGGATCAGGCGGAAGCCTACCACAGCGTTCAGATCGGCTGGTTTGACGAGTTTGGGGCGGACATGGTGTCTGCCATAACCATGACCTATTCCGAAGAGGCCATCGGCATCGCCCGTGCGGCCAAGGCTAAGGCCATACCACTTGCAATCGCCTTTACGGTGGAGACCGATGGCAATCTTCCCTCCGGTGAGACGCTCAGGGATGCCATCGCCAAAGTTGATGCAGCCACGGACGCAGCACCGTCCTACTACATGATCAATTGCGCGCATCCGGATCACTTCGCGCATGTCCTTCATGGGGCTTGGACGACGCGCATCAGAGGAATCCGGGCGAACGCTTCGCGCCTGAGCCATGAAGAACTCGACGCCGCCGATACGCTTGATGATGGAGACCCTGTTGAACTCGGCGCGCTCTATGCGGGCCTCAATGTTCTATTGCCCAACCTGACGGTGGTTGGTGGCTGCTGTGGCACCGACCATCGTCACATCGCAGCCATTTGCGAGGCGCTTGGCACATCGGATCGGGCGACCCCAATTCAAAATCATTTTGAAGGAACGCGACATGCCAACTGAAATCTCACCTACCGCATTATGGGCGTTCTCCCCGCGTCGGCGCGGGCGATTATCGTCGGCCTTTGTCCAAATCCGCCTAGCGCTACGAGCGCGTTGGCGTGAACGTCAGATGGGATCCTTGGTCGACTATCTGGATGATCACCTGCGGTCTGACATCGGGTTGCCGCCGCAAGGTCGGCGGGAAATGCTCAACCTAGAATTTCCGCGGCTCTGAAAATCTCGCGTGAATCAAGAACGACCGACCGGTGCAGAAACCGGTCGGTGCCACAGGCGTTACGTGCGCCCATTTCCAACCTCAACCGCTATTTTCAAGGAGACTAAAATGAAACCGACCAACCTTCTGATCGCCACCGCGATTGCCCTTGTCCCCGGATTTGCAAATGCCGAGATGTTGTCGGCCTTTGACGTGGCCGAGGACCATACACGCATTTTCATGGCGGCCCAGCCGGTCCATGAAAACGGAATGCCCGCTCATGGCAATGCCTTTGTCAGCCAAGGTTACATCTATCCCGAAGGCACGCTTGCCGATGGGACGGTAGGCGTTCTCGAGGACGGCAGCCCAGCTTTCCCGGATCTTGTTCTTGGCACCTGGACCTGTGACGGTTACTTCGTCGGCGAAGGTGGCAATGCCACCACAGGCGTATGGATCATCAGCCGCCAGACCTTTGCCTTCGACGATGGCGCGACGATCGTAACTCAAGGCACCGAGATTGCAGATATCGGTCAACCCAACTTGCGTCCAGTGACCGGGGCAACAGGCGAATACGCTGAAATCGATGGTGGGCTGGTCCAAACGACGCTCGGGTTTACCGACTTCTGGGGGCTGAGCGCAACCTACGCTTTCGAAAAACCAACAACGGACGCATCACACGCGCAAGACGCGGCGCTTCATGGCGGTGACTACAAGGAAATGCCCGTGAACGAAGATGACCATCTGGAATGGGATTCGGGTGTGCCGGTTGGGCCGATCTTCGAAGAGCGATCGATGCCATCCACATGACACAAACCCTGTGAGGTCGGGACATCAAGAGACCCGGCCTCGCATTCTCATTATCAAAGGACAATGACATGAACGTTCAAAATGCACCCGCCATTCGTCAGGCCGATCCAACGGACGCGGAAAGTCTCGCCAAGCTGATCAACCTTGCGGGCGAAGGAATTCCGAACTGGTTATGGACCCGCGCTTGTGTCGAAGGGCAAACACCACTTGAGATCGGCATTGAACGCGCCAAGCGCAGAACCGGTGGGTTTTCTTACAAGAATGCGTTGGTCGCAGAGCCGCATGGATATCCAATCGGCATGGTGCTGAGCTATTCGATCACCGAAGCCCCAACGGATGATCCCGATGATCTGCCTGCGCCGATAGCACCCTTGGTTGCGCTGGAAAAGCTGTCCGTGGGAACGTGGTTTATCAATGCATTGGCCGTATTCGCAGAAGGGCGGAACCAAGGCCTTGGCTCGCGGCTGCTGGCGGCGGCCGAGGATCAGGCACGCTTCAATGGCTTTGAAAAGATGAGCATTCAGGTCTATGCGCAGAACACCGGAGCAGTGCGGCTTTATGAACGACTAGGGTACGATTGCGTGGCAAGTGACCCCGTGCGTCTGCATCCAAGTCCGCCCTACTATACAGGCGATGTACTTCTGTTGATGAAATCCCTCACAGTCCATGTTGCCTGAAGCAACAGCGTTCCGAAAGAAAAAACAATGACCTCCTATTGGCTCGTTCTTTCTGCGGCCGGTGCCAGCTTCACTTTGGGCAGCGTACTGCTCAAACAGTTCGCTGACACGGGTGTCGGTTTTGTCCTGCTGATCGCCATTGTCGTACTTGGGCTTGGCAATATGGCCTATATTCGACTGCTGGTGCACGGGCTTGGGCAAGGTGCAGTGATGTCCAGCATGAGTCAGGTCATCGCACTTTCTGTACTTGGCGTGCTTCTTTTTGGCGAGCGCCTTGGGTTGCCGCAATTGGCTGGATTGGGGCTGGCCATCGTCAGCATCTGGCTCTTTTCCCAACCGCGTTGAATTTTTGTAAGGTATCAAAAGTGATCAATCGACCTCAATCCCTCTTTGTATTTGCCGCGCTCGCTGGCGGCCTGTTGACCTCAGTTCTTGCTGCAGCATCTAGCGACGAAACGCAGAACGCTATTTCCCTTCCGTTGCCGTTGACGGACCAGGACTTTCTTTACGACGGTGCGCCCGAGCCATCCCTGGTGGAGCTCGGGCGCAACCTTTTCTTTGATCCGATCCTTTCGGGCAATCGCAACATATCATGTGGTACTTGCCATGATCCCGCGTTTGGATCAGGCGACGGCTTGGCACTTGGCATCGGAGAAGGTGGCTCAGGAGCAGGACCGGAGCGCGTGACCGTTGACCCGGTCACTGGGCGGGTGCCCCGCAACGCGCAGCCGCTTTGGAACATAGGCGCGCGCAGCTATATGTCGCTGTTTCACGACGGGCGTGTCGAAGCGTTGAACCCAGCCGATCCCACAGGCACCATCCGTAATCCCGCAGGGTCAGATTTACCCAAGGACCTATCCGCCCCCTTGGCGGCACAGGCATTCTTCCCCGTGACCTCCCCGACTGAAATGGCCGGGCAGTACGGCGAGAACCTGATCGCCGACGCCGCCCATCACGAAGATAGGCGACAGATCTGGGAAAACCTGGCGCAGAGGGTTGCGAGTATTGCTGAGTACCTAGAGATGATCCGCGCTGCATTTCCCGAGATCATGGATCCCGAGGATGTTGATTATTCTCATATCGCAGAAGCACTGGCGGCGTTCCAAACGACTGCGTTTCGATCTGATGAAAGCCCCTTCGATGCGGTTTTGCGAACCGAGAATTTGTCGCTGCTAACGCCGGATGCGCAAGCTGGTCTTAGACTTTTCTACGGCGCTGCCGGGTGCGCAAACTGCCATAGCGGCCCGTTGCTGACCGATCATCAGTTCCATGCCATCGCTGTCCCGCAAATCGGGCCGGGCAAAGGGCATGGAGGGGATATGTCTTATCTGCAAGAGACCGGATTGTCGGGGCGGGCTGAAGATGAGGGCCGATACCGGGTGACCGATGATCCCGCAGATCTATTTGCTTTTCGAACGCCGTCCCTGCGCAACGTGGCTTTGACAGGCCCGTGGGGGCATAGCGGCGCCTTCGCTTCGCTTGAAGACATGGTACGGCACCATCTTGATCCCAAGGCAAGCTTCACCGACTTCGATCCCATGGATGTGTCTTTGCCAGAACTTGATCATGTGCAACGCCTTGTCTCACGTGGTTCGGCGCTTGAATTCAGACCTTTGGAGGATACACGTCGTGAGGCTTTCGATATGCGGGACGTATGGGTGATGAGTTTACCCGCTTTGCGCGAACGCATTGTCGCGGCAAACTCATTGAATCCTGTTGTCTTGAAGGACGAGGAAATCAGCCAGCTCGTCGCGTTTCTTAATTGCCTGACCGATCCATCTGCCCTCAACCGGAGTGAAATGATCCCCAGCGATCTACCTTCCGGGTTGCAACCGCAACCTCAGGCTCAAAATCAAGCAATTCTTCATTAAAGCGCTTCGAGATTCTGAGCGGCACATCCCATTCGTCGGTGCCGCTCTGCTTTTGGTTCCGTTCTTAGAAGTCATTGGTCCAAGTTTGCCACGCCAGCTTCCTGCGCGACAGGGTGGATCACATAAAGCCCAATGCGTCTGCCTTCGTCATGCTGCGCGCTGGCTTGATCGAAAAGACTTTGTCATTCGGACGGCAGGAACTACCGCGCCGTTTTGGGTATGGAGCTCGACCTGGTCGATAGTGCGCCAACCTACCGAGGCATAAAGACGTTGCCCAGCGGGCGTTGCGATCATTTCACCACGATAAAAACCGGCAAGCCGCGCAGCGGCCTCAGCTGTTGCTAGCAAAGCGCGGCCAAGTCCGCGCCCACCAAATTCAGGATGCGTATAAAGATGTCTGATGCGAGCCGAGTCAGCGGCTGGATTCAGCGGGGCTCCGTTGGTGGACCCAACACTGTCACGATGAGTTAACCCAGACCATCGGCTCCATCCCCCGCTCGCGCGGATAACCCCGTCCAATTCGATGACAAAGTACGTACCATCTAAAATTAGGGTTTGGTCAATCACCGCAAACTCAGCCAATCCAGCCATTTGCGCGGGCGTGTACACTTCCTGAGATGTTTGCCGTGCCGAAATAGCTGCCAATTGAGACACTGCATCAAAGTCCCGTTCAGTCGCAACACGTATTTGCAGCAAAGTTAAGTAATCCATCGGTTTCTCCAAAAAAGAAGAGATCAAAAATTTGTTTGTTACTATCGGGCCCGTCGCCAATGGCAGCGGGCCCGGTGCGTTACCAAACTCGTTGTGTTACAAACGCTCCATCGCGAACGGAAAACTCCCGGTAGCTGCCAGATGCCTCACCAGTTGCGGAGAACTCGACATCTGTCGCGCCAACATAGTCGATCTCGCCACCCGCCGAAAGAATCTGCAACGCCCGCTCCAACTCTCCGGCGGCGATCGGTTCACCAGGTCCGTTTGCGATCGACATCATGGCGTCTGATATCGCTTGCCCATCAGTCGATCCCGAAGCATGCACGGCAAGGGCCAACACGGCAGCAGCATCGTAGGACTCCGCACGATAGGGACCTGTACCAGCAATCCCTGCTTCCAACGCCATCTGGTCGAATGCAGCAGACCGATCATCTTGCCCACCCGGCACTGAGCCAATGACCCGTTCAAGGTCGGGACCAAGGGCCTCCAAGAGAGCTGTGCTATACATACCGTCAGCAAACACAAAACTGTCGAACGCGCCGGTGTCCAGCGCCGCACGGACAATTTGTCGCCCGCCCTGATCTGCATAGCCAATCACTAGCAGGTGCTCGGCACCGCTCGCCGCCAGTGTTGCGACTTCAGCAGAATAGTCAGCCCGGCCATCTTCGTGAGACGCCGCCAATACAATCTCGCCGCCGCAAGCCGAAAACGCCTCCTCAAACGACTCCAACAAACCCGCACCATAGTCGTTGTTTGTGTATGTCGCCGCGATCGAGGTAACTCCGCGTTCAATCAGGATTTCCGCAAGCACTTCGCCCTGCCGGGCGTCCGATGGTGCCGTCCGAAAGAACAAGCCTTTGTCATCAAGTTCGGACAAGGCTGGCGATGTGGCGGATGGTGAGATTATTGCAACGCCATTCGGGATCGCAACGTTTGTGGCGACCGCACCCGTTGCACCCGAGCATGCCGCGCCAACAATCGCGGCGACCTTATCGCCTGTGACAAGGCGCTCGGCCGCCGACGTGGCTGCCGCCGCATCTGTGCAAGTGCTGTCACCAAAGACAACCTCGATGTCGCGCCCGCCAAGGAACAGGCCGGAGTCAGAGATCTCCCGAAGCGCCAATTCAGCAGAAGACCCCATGTCTGAGGCCATGCTTTCGATGGGTCCGGTAAAGCCCATAAGTACGCCAATCCTTATAGGTTGTTCCTGTGCAGTGACCATTCCAGATATCGCAATGAGCGCAACACTGGTAAGTAGTTTCGATCGCATTTAATTTCTCCATTATACGGAATGGGGAAGTGTAATTGTCTTCCCGTTTGATGTTGCAGATTGCGAGGAGTTCAGACGCGAAACACTTGCCTCAACGCTTCGAAAATCCTCATTCCACCCGGGCATCGCTAGAACGAGAAAAGCGGCAAAGCTTGAGCAGAATCTGAGAAAATTCTGAGGACGCTCAGGCTCGATCCGAATACCAATCTCGAAGAAAGACTGACGCCTGTGGTCCTAATGTGATCGATGGATCTTTGGGTATTGACCCTCACGTTGCGTGAGGCGCCATAGGAGCATCATGGAAACCCGAAACGAGGAATATACGGTTGGCGAGTTGGCCAAAGTGGCGGGTGTGAGTGTGCGCATGTTGCACCACTATGACGCCATCGGGCTTTTGAAGCCGTGCCACGTGGCTGCAAATGGCTATCGGATTTATCGGCAACCTGAAGCAATGCGATTGCAAGAGATCCTGTTCTACCGTGCAACCGGTATGGCATTACAGGACATCGCCAAAGTGTTGGAGCATGGGGATAAATTGGATCGCCTTACGAAGCACCGCGCGAACCTAAGGCGGCGCCTCGCGGATCACGCGGCCATGATTGCAACGCTCGACCGGACCATTTTGCATTTGACAGGAGATGCTCCCATGATGATCGAAGACCTATACAAGCCGTTTTCTGCCATCAAACAGGCGGATTACGAAGACTGGCTGACCCAAACCTATGGCGCGGAGATGGTTCAGCAAATCACGCAGGCGCGCGCACATGCTGAACAGGCTGGACCCGAGTTCGCACAAGACGGTGCCAAACGTCTACGCGCGATCGAAGCGGCTTTGGTATCGGACTACGAAGGCGGCAAGCCTTCGGACCAAGCCGATCTGTCCGCGCATCAGGCCTGGGTTGCAGATATGTGGGGACGCCCATGCAACGACAAGGCATACGCCCAGCTGTCAGACATCTGCATGGCGCACCCTGATTTCGTCGCACGTTTCGAAGCTTTGTCGGAGGGCTTTAGTCAATGGCTTCGGGCCGCGATGGTGTACTGGGCCAACCGGGCATAACGTCTGCAAGCTCCAACGTTCTTGTCTTACGCCCCGCCGTGCCGTAAAATGAGCGCGTTGGAAACTTTCACAACGGGAGGGCACAAGCTGAACATGCGTATCATCCGCCGACTTCAGCATGGCCCACGTTTCGCCCTGTAAATGCGTTTACAGGGCGGGCCCAAGAATCAACCTTTCTATCGGTCTGCCCAAAGCCGCACCGCGGCACCTCTTTCTATGAGCAGAGACTCCGATGACTGTGATGAACATCAACGCTTTAAGCGTAATCCGTGGCGACCTCCTTTTCGATGAACTGAACCTGACAATTTCCAAGGGTGATCGTATTGGATTGGTTGCCGCAAATGGGCGCGGCAAGACAACACTGTTGGAATGCATGGCCGGTCAATCCGAACCGACACACGGGAGTATTGTCCGGACGCGCGGTTTGCGAGCGGGATATGTGACCCAATACGTGCCGGCACACGCCTATGCTAAAACGCTCTATGAGTGGGTGCTGGGTGCCCTTCCCACTGAGCAGGCAGAATACGAAAGCTGGCGCGTGGATGTCGTGCTTGGTGAACTGAATGTTCCCTATGAGTTGCAGCATCGTCTGCTCAACGAATTGAGCGGCGGATGGCAAAGGACTGCATTGTTGGCTGCTGCCTGGATTCAGGAGCCAGATATCCTATTGCTGGATGAACCAACCAATCACTTGGATTTGCATCGTATAGGCTTGCTCCAGAACTGGTTGTCTGCCCTGCCTCGTGAAGTGCCCGTTGTAGTGACGTCCCATGATCGAGCATTTCTTGATGCGATAACCAACAAAACGATGTTTTTGCGCGCGAAAAGGTCACGTGTTTTTTCACTCCCATATTCGGCAGCACGGACGGCGCTAGACGAAGCGGATGCTGCTGACCAACGGCGGTTTGTCAACGACTTGAACAAAGCGCAGCAGCTACGCAAGCAGGCGGCAAAGCTGAAGAACATCGGCATCAATTCCGGGTCTGATCTTCTGGTGACCAAGACCAAACAGCTAAATGATCGCGCGGCGCAGATTGAAGCGACTGCCAAACCTGCCCACCACGAACGCAGCACCGGTGATATCAGACTGGGCAACAGCGGAACTCATGCCAAGGCGCTGATCACATTGGATGACGCACGGGTTGAGACGCCTGACGGTCGCTTGTTGTTCAAGACCGGACGGAAATGGATTTTGCCAGGAGACCGCACCGTGCTTTTGGGAGCCAATGGCACCGGCAAAACCCGATTGGTCAAGATGGTACACAGTGCACTTTCAGGGAATAGTGGGGCGGTAAAATGTGCCCCATCGGTTGTGTCAGCCTATTCAGACCAGCATCTGAGCCAGCTTTCGGAAAGCGACACACCGATGGTCGCTGTTACGCGTCAGTTTGACATTGGTGATCAACGCGCGCGTGGCGTTTTGGCGGGCGCGGGTGTGAACATACAGATGCAAGACACCAAAATCGGCGCGCTGTCTGGGGGACAAAAGGCACGCTTGGCCATGCTGATACTGCGTCTCAAAAATCCGAATTTCTACTTGCTTGATGAGCCGACAAACCATCTTGATATTGAAGGTCAGGAGACTCTCGAGGATGAACTGATTACACACGGCGTTTCATGTTTACTTGTTAGTCACGACCGCAGCTTTTTGCGAAATGTTGGCAATCGGTATTGGCTGATCACAGATAAAGGTCTGGAAGAAACCGACAGCCCTGAGCCGTTCTTGGCAAGAGAGATGGGGTCAAAATGATCATTTTGGTCCAACATGTTGTGCAGGGCGGTCGGCATCGTAACGGATTTTCGTGTTTTTTTAGCTAATGCTCACTTTGCCCCGCGTTGTGAAAGTTCGACCCGCATCAGTTTTTGCTATTGCAGCGAAGGTCGGCAAAGCGCGCTGCGACCGCAGCATTGAGAGACTGCGTCGGATGTCGGCTATGGGCCGTTGGCTCCTATTCTACGGTGCGGTGATGGGCGGTGGCTTTCTTCGCTTTCCTGACAGCGCATTGCCCGCAATCGCCGCGAGCAGAACTGCGCCGCCAATCAGGGTATTTTCGGTCGCGGTTTCCCCCAGAAACAGCCAGACCCAGAGTGGGCCGAGCAGGACTTCGGCTAAGGACAGCAGGGCGAGTTCTGCGGCGGGTAGGCTGCGCGATCCCAATGTGTAGAGGATCAGACCTGCCCCGACCTGGAACACGCCCATGCCCATCGCAATCCCGCCATCACTGGGGCTCAACACGAAGGAGAGGCCGAGGCCCAAGCATATGGCTGAAGTGATGAGGATTGCGAAAAGGCCTGACAGGAAGACCGCCGGCAGCATCTCCCCTGTGCGCCCCCAACGCAGCGCCACGGTGAAGACAGCAAAACCGAATGCCGACCCAAGCGCGGCGAGGCTGCCTTTCAGAGCGACGCTTCCGGACTTGTCGGCGACCATGATCCCGATCCCGCCGATTGCGACGGCGATCGCGACCCAAGTCGCGGTGCGGACGGGTTCTCGCAACACGATCCATCCGAGCACCGCAGCCATAAACGGTGCGGTTGCAAACAGGAGCATTGCATTTGCAACCGACGTGTTCTGGATCGCGTAGATTCCGCCAGAATAGGCCGCGACCAGGGAAAGCCCCGCAATGATGGCGGGGGCGCGGATGCGGCGGATTTGAACAAAGGGGCTTTCGCCAGATCGCACGCGGATTAGCACGTAGAGAAAGAGCGACAGGCTGATCGACCGGTAGAGCAGTATCTGCCACACGACGGCATCTTCGATCAGGCGAATACCAAGACCGACCGTCGACCACAGCACACCCGCCGCAAACACGAAGAGCACACCGTACTTGTGGGCATCCGCATTGGAGGAGGCTGGCGCAATGGATGTCATGTCGGGCTCATCAAGGAAGCTACTTCGTCAAGGTTAGTATCTTGGCCAGAGCTTTGATCACTCATTAGCGACATTGGCGTAGGTTGCTGCACACGGCCACGCCAAACCAAGATCGCTGCGTGGTTCACGAATGTCCTGTGTGGATGGCTCCTGCATAGCAAGACATTTTTTGAGCTGATACGAGCGTCTGTCAGATGCAGTCGTGTGTCCG